>JALZHI010000052.1 GCA_030913985.1 Chloroflexota bacterium
ACCAAAGCCCTGTGGGTGGCGGGCGGACCTGCCGACGTAGCGGCGCGGCACGGAGCGGATCGTGGAGCGGTCGTCGCCTGAAACTCGGAGCATCTGCGGCTGGCGCTGGAAGGCTACCACATTCTCCGCATCGAGTTCGTCGTAGAGGTCCGGCGGTAACGGCACGGCTTGCGGTGGCGGGCCTGCGTGGACGCTTTCACGTCGAGACAGGCGCGCATACCACCGCTCGCTGAGATTGTGCAGCCTGTGGTTCCCTGGTCCCTGGTCAGACATCGCTCGCTCCGGACTTGTACGCCAGGCGATTGTATCACAGGGGCAACATGTGGATAACTGCTAGGGGACCGGCTCCAAGGCTGCTTCGAGCACCACGAAACTGAGTTGCCGGGGATCGTCGCCCTGCCCCAACTCACGCGGGCTGTCGGTGCCTTCCGGGCTGACGAAGGTGAGGGTGCTTACCCCCTGTGGCAACCCCAGCGGCCCGATCCTGTAAGGCTGTAAGCCACCCACCACACCGTCAAATACCACGTGCTCGCCGTGGAGTATCCTGAGAGGCTTTGCCCTACCCAGGCTGGCCGCGCGGAAGGTCAGGTAGGCTTGCTCGGCGCGCGGCGCGTCTATACGTAGCGTGCCCCGCTCGCGCAGCCAACGATAGGTGCCGTTCGGTCCCACCTCTCGCGGCTCCCAACCCTCCCCCACGCTCAGGAACGGGACGGTGTTCGACGGTGCCGGTATATGGTACACTTCCACGTGCTCGTCCTCATGTACTGGGCTTGCGTCCTCACCGAGCACGTAGTGAATGGCCTCACGCGAGGGCTGTATGTCCGGCACAGGCTCCACCTTGTCGGGCAGCCTCACCTTCTGAAGCACTATGTACTTTGTCTTGTATAGCTGGAACGCGGAGAGCCATTCGTCCGGCCCCGCTGCGAACATGTCTCCGGCACCGTCAACATACGTCAGTTCCTGGTAACCTGGCGTGCTCGTGATGAACGGGTGAGGGAACTCGCGGGATATGTAGCCGCCAAAGATGGGCTTCTCGTGGGCCGTCTGGAAGTACATCCTGTACGCCCCGTGCCAGTAATCGTCCTGCGGTGGCAAATCAAGGATGGAGAAGTCCCCCGGTTCGCTGCCTACCTGGTGGTACCACCGGGGGATGTCAGCGGGCCGCTGGGGGTATGGGAACGGAGTCAGTTCAACAATCACCAGCACCAGGAACCCAGTGCAGAGTAAGGCACCTCTGCTAGCCAGTCTCATACGGGGCCACCATGTATTGAGCAACACATTAGTGCCATAGCCCGCGAGCACCGACAGGCAGAGCGTAAGCGGCATATCGAACCTGTCGGGGCTGCGGCTGATGCTGAGCACCGGCAGCTTTTCGACAAGTTGATACGGCATGACCAGCCGCAAGCTGGGGTCGAACAGCCAGTGTATCTGGTGGCCGTTGATTTGGAGCACAGGTCCGAGCGCCAGCAGGAAGAACAAGAGCACACAAGCGGCCCAAAACCACTTGCCCGGCAGCGAGAGGCGGAACGGGGTACTTTCTTTGGCAACTGTGGTTTGCTCCGACGGGCCGGGGTCAGCAGGGCTGGCCGGGTCTTCCGGTGTCCTCAAGCGCGGCCGCAACGCCCTGGTAGCGAACAGCGCCACGCCAGCCAGGAACAACGCCGTGTAAGTGAAATAGACTTCATAGCGGTTGCTGCCATAGGGCCATTCGCGCCGGTTGGTGAAGTACTGTCCCCAAAGGTGCTGGCCCCGCACCGGCTGGAAAAAGGCCATCAAGTCTGCTGAATTGCTGAGGGCGGCGTCCTTTGCGGGCTGCATATAGTTGGTCTGGCGAAGCTCGCGTATCGTCGGTATGAGAATGGGACTAACAAGCACAAGGTAGATGCCCAGGCACAGCCCAATCCTGACCAGTGGCTCCAGTACGCCTCTCTTGATGTCTCGGGCTCCTTGTCTGCGCTGCTCCCAAAAGTACCGGGCAGCCACGTACGTCCCAAGCAGCCCCGCCAGCATCAGCGCGTACATCGTGTAATACCAGTCCACCAGCGACACCAGGAACAGAAAGAAACCCGCGGGGAGCGCCCGCCGCACCAGCCACCGTACTGTGTCGGCGCGCGAAGTCCACCCGGTATCGAACACCGCCTTCAACAGGAACAACACGAAGAACGGCACCCATTCCAGCGAAATGAGTTGCAGCAGGCTGCGCATCGTGGCGATATGATAAGCAGAGTAGGCAAACACCACGCTGCCCACCAGCGCGGCCCAACGGTTGCCGCAAAGGTAATGCACCAGCAAGTACCCCCCGTACCCGCACATCACGAAGGAGAAGAGCACTATGATGTTGTAGGTGGTGGTGAGAGAGAAGACCGACAGCAGCGGCACCGCAAGCAAGCCGTTGAAGACGTTGAGCGTATGATAGTAGAGGCTGACCGGGGTCGGGTACCAGATCATGTCCGTGACGAAGGGGTTGCGCCCCTCGAACAGGGCGTGGCGCACCCACCACAGGTTCCACAGGTTCTGGTCGCGATCCTCCAGCATCACGCCCGGCACCATCGTGCCCGCTCCCGGCAGGAAGTTGAGAACCAGCGGCCAAGTGAAAATCACCGACAGGCCCAGGTGCATGAGAAGTGCGCCCAGGTGCCAACTATGCCAGCGCGAGACCTTAGTTCTAGGCTCGACTTGGACTGAAGGCTGAGTGTCGTCGCGGGTGGATGCGGTAGTTACAGAGGTTAGTGTGGACAAAGTTCGCTCACGGGCTGCTCGGCGTCAGAAGGCAACATGTAGGACTTATGGCTAGGACCGAGTTAGAAGACACCTGTGATTGTAGCAGACGAGACTCCGGCTTGCAAAGCACGTGGGGTGGACTGCCGCGCAGTAGCTCGGTGTGCACATTCTCGTAAAGAACTCCCACGTAAGGGTGCGAAGCAAGCAGTTCCTACAGCTTCCAAAGAGACGCCCGTCGATTGAAATCGAGGGCTACACTCTGCAAAGTCTGCGACAGGGCAGACTGGTTCATCTCTGAGCATCTAACAAGACCAAGAAGCTATCTCAAAAACAACTCTGTCGAACATCAGCACATGGCCTCTTCTTTGTCATTTCGAACGGAGTGAGAAATCTCGTCCCTCACCCTCATGTTACTGCTTTCTTGTGGTACAGAGTGACTAATAGAAAGGTGGTATTTGGGTGCTGAAGGACGAGATTTCTCACTCCGTTCTAAATGACAAGGGTGGGGCTATGTGCTCATATTCCACACTGTCATTGTTGAGAGAGCTTCTAATAAGATGTTCTAGTCCCGCAGGGACTTTGCAAACGGTAGCCCTCGATTTCAATCGACGGGCGTCCTTTACCGCGAATTGACCCACGCTGTTCAGAAGCATCATCTCCTGTAACCAGCCTGAGTATGCTGTATAATGAGGCGCGTGCTTCCCGGCCCGCTCGTGCCGTTTGTGTAACGCAGATTTCGCTTGTAGGTTCCATGATACTGCTGTATAACCCTCGGGCCACCGAGTTCAAATACAGGCTCCCCATATCGGTACTTTCGCTCGCCGCCGTCTTCGAGGGCAGGTACGATTGGCGTATCGTTGACGGCAACACGGGTGCGGACGCTGGCAATACCATCCTCTCCTTGCTGGAGCACGACCCCAGCATCAAGTACCTGCTGGTAACGGTCATGCCAGGTCCTCAACTCTCGCGCGCCGTGCCCCACACCAGGGCGGTCAAAGCGCGCTTCCCCCATGTGACCATCGTATGGGGCGGCTATTTTCCCTCATCTCATCCTGAAGTCGCGTTGTCCGACCCGTCAGTGGACTACGTAGTGCGCTCGCAGGGGGAGAACACGATCCTGGAACTGCTGGCAACGCTGGAGGGCGGCGGCTCGGTAGAGGGCATAGACGGCATATCTTACCGGGAGGGAGGCAGAGTCAAGCACAACCGGGCGCGGAAGCTGGCCGACCCCAACGACTTCCCAGTGCTGCCTTACGAGAAGGCGGATGTGCCGCGTTACCTCAAGCACACCATCCTGGGCAGCCGCACTACCTCCTACAGCTCAAGTATCGGCTGCCCATTCACCTGCTCGTTTTGCTCGGTGACCAAGAGCTACGCCGGGCGCTGGCTGGCTGAAAAGCCGGAGCGCACCATCGAGACGGTGAGGTACTTGCACAGGAGGTTCGGCGTCAACGGCCTGGAGTTCCACGACAGCAACTTCTTCACGGCAGAGAAGCGTGTGGCCGCCTTCGCTGAGGGCATCAAGGGCCTGGGCATCGGCTGGTGGGGCGAAGGCACTATTGACACCATCATGCGCTACGACGACCGCACCTGGGAATTGATGCGCGACTCCGGCTGCCGCATGATCTTCATGGGGGCTGAGAACGCATCCGCCACTACCTTGAAGTTCATGAGCAAAGGTCCGCTCACACCCGAAACGACGCTTGCGATGGCGGAGAAATCGAGGCGCTACGGCATAGTCCCGGAGTTTTCGTTCGTGCTGGGCAACCCGCCCGACCCCGAAGCCGACATAGACGAGAACATCGAGTTCATCTACAAGATAAAGCAGATCAACCCGGCCAGTGAGATCATCCTCTACATGTACACCCCCACTCCCGGCGGCGCTATGTATGATGAAGCGGTAAAGATGGGCTTCAAATACCCTGAAACGCTGGACGAGTGGCTCAGTCCGGAATGGACCAGCTTCTCCAGGCGGCGCAACCCGCATACCCCATGGGTCAAGCAGGAGCATCTCAAGAAGCTGAACAACTTCGAGACCGTGCTGAACGCCCGCTATCCAACGGTGTCCGACCTGAAGATCCTGCCCTGGCACCGAACCGTTCTACAGACCCTCGGAAGCTGGCGCTACCGACTGCGGAAGTACGACAACCCGCTGGAACTACGAGCCTTCTTCAAGTTCATCTCGTACACACGCCCCGAACAGGCGGGCCTCTAGTGCCGGCTGCCTTGCAATGCGTGTCCAGCAAAACTTCCTCCGGCCCGGGCCGGTCGCCAGCATACACGGCGGTCTAGCGGCCAGGTGAAACTCGCCCTAGTCATACCAGGCTTTCAGGCCAGCGACACGGACTGGTGCATCCCCGCTTTCACTAACCTTGCCCGGGAACTCTCCCTCCGCAACGAGGTGCACGTTTTCGCGTTGCGCTATCCTCACCGGCGTGGCGACTACTCGATTGGTGCCGTCCGCGTTCACGCCCTCGGCGGCGGCCAACTGCTGGGCCGAAGGATTCTCGGCGCAAGTTTAGCGAAGCTGTGGGCAGACACGCTCAGAAGCCTCGCGCGGGAGCATACTACCGCCCCGTTCGACGTAATCCTGGGCATATGGGCAACAGAGTCAGGCTGGCTTGCAACTCAGACCGCCAGAACCCTGGGCGTGCCGTCGCTGGTCCACCTTGCCGGGGGCGAGTTGGTGTATCTACCCTCTATTCGCTATGGGTATTTGGGCCGGGGTGTGGACGGCGTGCTGCTCAACCACACCCTTGCCCTCGCTGATAGACTCACCCTCCCATCTCGGCACATGCTCAACTTGCACGCTAGCGAGTTTCCAGATACAAGCCAGAAGGCGGTCCGGTGGTCGCTGGGGGTGGATACTACCATGTTCCGAGCGGCAAAGATGGGCAACGGCAGCGGGCGCCCCTTCACTTTCGTCTCTGTTGCCAGCTTCATTCCGGTAAAGAACCATGCCTGGCTGATCCGCAGCTTCGCTGACTTGCGGCACCGCCGACCCGACCTGGACATCCGCCTCGCCCTGGTAGGTGAAGGGCCCCTGGAGCCGCATATGCGGCATCTCACCCGACAGCTTCATCTTGAGGGATATGTCACTTTCCATGGAAGTGTGCCACATCATGAGCTAGTAGAAGTGTACGGCAACTCTTCAGCGTTCCTGGTAGGCTCCTGGCACGAAGCCCAGTGCATGGCGGTATTGGAGGCCATGTCATGCGGCCTGCCCTGGATTGGGCCTCCTGTTGGCGCACTGTCCGACGTTGGGAGCGATCAGGAACCACCGGGCGCCACCTCCGGCGTGGTGGTTACCGAGCGTAGCATCTACGCAATGTCGCGGGCGATGGAGAGACTGGCGAGCCTTTCTACAGGTGAATATGACGTATGGAGCGCCAATGCTGCCGCTCTAGTGCGGCGTGACTACGACCTCGCCACGCAGACGGCGCGCCTGGAGAGGCTCCTCGCCCGGTTGACGCAACTCTACCGGGGCTGATACAATCGGCATACGCGGTGTCAGGTTGCCCTGTTGTAACTTGCCACGTATTGATTCGCAGTGCGTAGCGCGACCTCCGCGCGGTGCCATGCCACGGCACTTGAAGGGTAAGGTAAATGACGACCGTTCTCCTGGGCCAGTCATATTACATGCGCTTTGACCCCAAGGAATGGGAAGGCAAGAGACCCTACCCTCCCCTGGGCACCCTTTACGCTGCGTCTTATCTGCGCGAGCGCGGCTATGATGTCCGCCTTTTCGACTCCATGCTTGCCGAATCCGAGGACGAATGGGCCGCTGCTTTGGACACGCACAGGCCGCAGTTCGCAGTCATCTACGAGGACAGCTTCAACTATCTCTCCAAGATGTGCCTCTCCCGCATGCGGGAAGCCGCCTTCACAATGATCGCAGCCGCCAGGTCGCGCGGCATCCCCGTTCTGGTCTCCGGCTCAGACGCCACGGACCACCGCGAGAAATACTTCGCACGTGGGGCGGACGGCATAATCATCGGTGAGGGTGAGATAACACTTGCCGAGACCTTGGACGCGCTCACAGGGCGCTCGGATACCCCTCCGAACGTGATACCAGGCTTGGCGCTCCCCGGCCACTCTGAACCGGCCAAACGCGGCTTCATCAAGGACCTTGACGCGCTGCCCTTCCCCGCCTGGGACCTCGTTGACATCGAACGCTATCGCTCTGTCTGGAGCAGCCACCACGGTTTCTATTCGATGAATATGGTGACCACACGTGGCTGTCCCTATCACTGCAACTGGTGCGCGAAACCGGTCTACGGCCAGCGGTACAACGTGCGTTCTCCCGAAAGCGTAGCTGCCGAGCTTCGTTGGCTGAAGGAGAACTTCGCTCCCGACCACATCTGGTTCGCTGACGACATCTTTGGCTTGAAGCCAGGGTGGATTGAGCGGTTTGCCAGCGAGGTGCAACGACTGGACGCGAGACTACCGTTCAAATGCCTGCTGCGCGTCGATTTGATAAAGCCCGGCATACCGGAGGCGCTCAAACGAGCGGGGTGCGAGATCGTGTGGGTAGGCGCGGAGTCCGGCTCACAGAAAATTCTCGACGCGATGGACAAGGGCACGAAGGTAGAGCAGATATACGCCGCCGCACGCGACCTGCACGCCCAGGGAGTCAAAATTGCGTTCTTCCTCCAGTTCGGCTACCCCGGCGAGGACCGGCAGGACATAGAGGCCACGCTGCGCATGGTCCGTGAGTGCCGGCCCGATGACATCGGCATGTCGGTTTCCTACCCGCTTCCCGGCACGAAGTTCTACGACAACGTACGCGCGCAGCTTGGAGAGAAGCAAAACTGGCTCGACTCCGGCGACTTTGAGATGATGTACACCGGGCCCTATTCCACGGCTTTCTACCGCAAGCTCCACACGGTGTTGCACAAGGAGTACAGGGCGGGCAAGACGTGGCGGTCCCTCCAGTCCGGTGATGGGCCTCAATCTCTCGGTTCGCGGGCGCGTGCCACTGCTTCAATGCTGTACAACCTTGGGACCTTGCCTATTGAGCGCCGCAAGCTGGACGCGCTCGCACGGAAATCAAATCCAACCCCCTTGTCGCTGCCCAGGATTTTGTCACCTGAGGCGGCGGCTACTCCTTCAGCGCAGGGCGAGTAACTGATGAGCGCGCCAACTCGCCACAAGGTGGTCCTCTACAACCCCAAAGCCGTCTTCTGGACGATGCCGCTGGCTCTCCTTGCGGTAGGCTCCGCGTTGGACCCTTCCCGCTACGAAGTCAAGATCATCGACGGCAGGCTGGAAGCCGATCCCGTCGGGGCCGTGCTCCGAGAGGCAAAGGACGCGCTCTGCCTGGGTATAAGCGTGCTCACGGGCGAGCCGCTGCGTGATGCCTTAGAGGTAAGCCGCGCGGCCAAACGCGAATTTCCGAACCTGCCGGTGGTCTGGGGCGGGTGGCATCCCTCGCTGTTCCCGGCCGAGTGCCTGGCCGAGTCTAGTGTGGACGTAGCGGTCAGCGGGCAGGGTGAGGTCACCTTCGCTGACGTGGTAGCACGCTTGGCCGCTGGGCTCGACTTGAGTGGAGTGCAAGGTGTGACCTGGCGCGACTCGGAAGGCAACGTCCTCACAAACCCGGCGCGGCCCACAGCTGATGTCAACCTATTCCCCAGGCACAATTACGACTTGATTGACGTGGAAGCTTACTACAAGCACAAGGGGAAGCGGCAACTTGACTACATCTCTTCCGTAGGCTGCCGGTTTCGTTGCGCCTTTTGCGCGGACCCTTTCGTGTACAACCGCAGTTGGTACGGGCTAACCGCGTCCCGCATTGCGCAGGAGCTAGGGGAGCTATCGCGTAAGTACCCGTTCGAGGAAGTGGCTTTCCAGGACGAGACATTCTTCACTCGCCGGGAGCGCGTGGAGGAGATTTGCCGCGCCTTCATTGATGCGGGGCTGCGCTTCACGTGGACGGGCACCATGCGCGCCGACCAGGGCCACAGGCTCCCCGACGACACCCTCACCCTGTGCAGGCAGGCAGGGCTGCGCCGCGTCATGATTGGTGTGGAGGCGGGCACCGACGAAATGCTTAAGCGCATCAAGAAGGACATTACCGTCGCGCAGGTGTTCACGACCGCCGAAAAGCTGGTGCGGCACCGCATCGGCGCGATTTGGAACTTCATCGTAGGCTTCCCCGACGAGCCGGAGGAGAGCTTTGAGGCCACGCTGGACATCGCCAAGCGCCTGCGCGCCATGAGTCGCGACTTCGAAGCCGCCGTTTTCTTCTACAAGCCATACCCCGGCAACGAGCTCGCCGAGCAGGTACGCGCCGCCAATTACGCCTTCCCATGCTCGCTCGAGGAGTGGGCGGACTTCGACTACGTAGGTTCGGCGGGGCCGTGGGTGAGCCGCGAGAAGTTCGAGCGCGTGGAGCGGTTCAAGTTCTACCAGAAGTACGCGTTCGGGCGTCACGCACATCCATTGGCCCTACCACTCCAGGCACTGGCCCGGTGGCGCGTGGACCGCGACTTCTATAGCTTCCCGATAGAGCAGAAAGTGGTCGAGGCGCTACACCCGGCACCAAAGCTGTCTTAGGACCTTCCGAAACGTACTATGGACATACTCCTTACCCACGGCTACTATCTCTACGAAGACCCTCACGAGTTGAAGGTGATGAAGCCGTACCCGACGCTCGGCTTGCTCTACATCGCCTCTCATCTCAAGAGCAAAGGGTTCGGGGTAGGACTTTTCGACACCACGTTCTCAAACCGCGAAGCCTGGAAAGCGTATCTCCTCCAGCATCGTCCCGCTATCGTTGGCATCTACACCAACTTGATGACCAAATTGAACGTGCTGCCGATGATCCAGGACTGCAAGGCCATAGGCGCTACTGTCGTTGTGGGTGGGCCTGAGCCGCCGCACTACGCCGAGCAGTTCCTGGATGCGGGTGCGGATGTGGTGGCAATTGGCGAGGGTGAGCTTACGCTTGAGGCGCTAATACCGGAACTTTCCGCACGCGGACCGCACCGCCTGCACGGTATAGAGGGCGTTGTGTTTCGCGATGAAACTGGAAAGTCGGTCGGCACGGCTTCCAGACCCCTCATCAAAGACCTCGATGCCCAGCCCTTCCCCGACCGAGCCGCCATAGACACGGAGCGTTACCTGCGGACGTGGAAGGAGCACCACGGCCGCAGCTCGATTTCCCTGATTACCGCCAGGGGGTGCCCCTACACCTGCCGGTGGTGCAGCCACACCGTGTTCGGCAACACTCACCGCAGGCGGTCGCCCGAAAACGTGCTTGCCGAATTGGAGTTGATAATCGACCGGTACGCGCCCGACCAGTTATGGTACGCCGACGATGTGCTCACCATCCACCGTGGATGGACGCTCAAGTTTGCGGCCCTTCTCAAGCAACGCGGCATCAAGATACCCTTCGAGTGCATATCTCGCGCTGACCGCCTGGACGCCCAGGTTATAGAGGCGCTTACCGGCATGGGCTGCTTCCGGCTGTGGATAGGGGCCGAGAGCGGCAGCCAACAGGTGCTTGACGCGATGGACCGCAAGACCCGAATCGAAGACGTGCAACGCAAGACGCACATGCTGAGGAACGCCGGCATTGAGACCGGCATGTTCATCATGATGGGCTACCAGGGCGAGGAAATCGAGGACATCGAGGCCACCGTGGACCACTTGAAAAAGAGCGAGCCCGACCTATTTCTCACCACAGTTGCCTACCCCATCAAAGGCACACCCTATTACAACGAGGTCGAGAGCCGGGTCGTAGAAGCTATGCCCTGGCACCAGCGCACCGACAGAGACCTGACGGTTGCGGGGCGACATTCCAAGCGTTTCTACTCGTTCGCCACGCGCTGGATGGTCAACGAGGTGGGGCTTCACAAGATGCTCAAGTCGAGACCGCGCGACGTTCGCCGCATCGCCAGGGCCTTCGTGAACTCTCGCGTGGGTAGAATCGGCATGGCTCTCAGCAAAGGCGAAAAGGAGCGCGCACCGGCTGGAAGGGGCCAACTGCACACCGAGAATATCTCCGGCAGATAACCTTAGCAGCGGACCATTTACCTAGCTCCGGGTGCCTCTCCTTGCCCGGCTTTCAAGCAGGTGGTCGTAAAAGAGGTACTGTTGCGCCCACCCCGCCTTTTGGAAGCGCGACTGGAAGAACTGTAGCACCTGACCGTAGGCTGTAGGCGTCAGCGATTTACCCCGAAGCGAAGGCAGGTACCTATCCCTGGTAAGCTGCCATACGTGCGTATCCACCGGCACCGCCTGGTCCTTAGCCATAGCGAACAGGCACACGCAATCGGCAATCTTCGGCCCCACCCCTTCCAGGCGCATCAATTCGCCGCGCGCGGTGGCGAAGTCGAGTTGGGCCAGTTCATCAAGCCAGCCCTCGGGCCGGGAGGCAACTTGCCGGGCTACCTTCACAAGGTTCCCCGCTCTCCATTCAAGCCCAGTCTTCTCGGCCAGCGCGTTGGGGTCCAGCACCGCGATTGTGGTAGCCGATGGGAAGGAATGCGTCCAGACCTTGCCTGCTGCGTCGGTGATTGGCTCGCCGTGGTCGCGGGCGATGAGGGCGATTGCCTTCATGATGCGTGGGATGAAATTGGCCGTGGAACACATGAAAGATAGCAGGCACTCTTCGGGTCGCTGCAACACGAGTCGCAGCCCCATGAAGCGCTCGCCCAGCCCTCCCAGGTAGGGGTCGGCCTCTTTCCAGCTTTCGTAAAGAGGGGGCAGTTCCACGTCGAGGCGCAGGAACGCACGCACGAAAGCCTCGTCGCCCGGCTCGGGGTAGGTGAAGAACTCGAAGCGGTCCGTGCCGTCAGTACCGCCCGGCACTTGCCGTATGCGCAGCATCCGCGAGCCGCTGACCGCGTCCCACCAGCCGTCGTCGGTCTTGCGCCAGCGGAACATCTGTCCGTTGCTCAACGTGTACTCAAGATGCAGTTCGCCCGCCGGGTAGTCAAACACCGAAGGTTGTAGAACGTCCGCCTCAGGCATATCCACCTCCTCTCCCGCTGTTATAACACAGGCACGCAGCCATGTGAACCTCGTGGGTCGTTTAGTAAGTGCGGCCCCATGATGTTATAATGTTCATTAGACTTTAATCTGCCGCACGCCCGGAGAGGCATGCGCACCGGAGAGGCCGACTTGTCAGTTCGCACCAATCACATACGGGTTGCCGAGTTGAGAGACATATTGAACCAGGAGAGATACGAGGCCCTAGACGTACGCGATCCGATAGCGATTGCGCGTGCCGCCGAGCGGTTCAACGTGCTCGACGCGGCATTGAGCGAGTTCCCGTCGGACGAGGTGCTGGACCTCTACAGGCCGCTCCTATCGGTGTCCCAGGCCGCCAAGCTGCTGGGCTACAAGCCCAAAGAGGTCCGCCGATTGCTGGGCCAGGGCAAGATTTCCGGCAAGAAACAGGGCAATGAGTGGCGCATACCGCTAAAAGCGGTGCTCTAGAGGAGGAGAAGTCATGGCAGTTGATGTTGCTGGTACCGCAGCCGAGCGCAAGTCGGGGGCCAGGTTCGTGTCGAGCCGTATCGAGGCCGTGCCACCGTCGGGGATACGTCGCTTCTTCGACATTGCCGCGACGATGTCAGACGTGATTTCGCTCGGCATTGGGGAGCCGGACTTCGTGACGCCGGAGCCGATTGTCAACGCCGGTATCGACTCGCTGAAAGCCGGACATACCAGCTACACGTCGAACTCCGGCATTTTGGAGCTTCGCCAGCTCTTGTCCGGCCAACTCAACAAGTTGTACGACCTGGACTTCGACCCTGAGACCGAGTTGCTCGTCACCGTGGGTGTGAGCGAGGCGCTGCTGTTGGCACTCATGTCGGTGTTGGAGGCTGGCGACGAGGTGATTGTGCCGGAGCCGTGCTTTGTCGCCTACCAGCCGACGGTGACATTCGCAAGTGGCAAACCCGTGCCCGTGCCGACCTACGTCGAGCAGGACTTCCAGGTGACCGTAGACGACCTTGAGAAGGCCCGCACCCGCAAAACAAGGGCGGTGCTGCTTGGATACCCGAACAACCCAACAGGGGCCGTCCTGGAGCGCTCCAGGCTGGCTGAGATTGCCGAGTGGGCCGAGCGCAACGACTTGATAGTGGTCTCCGATGAAATCTACGACCGGCTGGTCTACGGGATAGAGCACACTTGCTTCCCTGCGCTTGAAGGAATGCGCGAGCGCACTATCCTCCTCGGGGGCTTCTCCAAGTCGTACGCCATGACCGGCTGGCGCATCGGTTACGCTGCCGCACCTCCCGCGATGCTGGCCGCCATGCGCAAGATCCACCAGTACGTCATCATGTCCGCGCCTACCACCGGGCAGGAGGCGGCCATAGAGGCCCTCCGCAGCGGTGAGCCATTCGTCGAAGCCATGCGGGAAGAGTACGACCGCAGACGACGCACCATCGTGGATGGCTTCAACCGCCTGGGGCTTGACTGCTTCGAGCCGCGCGGGGCTTTTTACGCCTTCCCGTCCATCAAGAGCACAGGGCTGAGTGACGCGGACTTCTCGGAGCGGCTGCTGATGGACTACAAGGTGGCGATGGTGCCCGGCTCCGCTTTCGGGGAGTCCGGTGCCGGACACGTTCGCGCCTCTTACGCCACTTCACTCCCGAACATCGAGGAAGCGCTGAACCGGATTGAGACGTTCCTAGCGGACTTGAAGA
Organism: Chloroflexota bacterium; assembly: GCA_030913985.1. Classification (GTDB taxonomy): domain Bacteria; phylum Chloroflexota; class Chloroflexia; order QHBQ01; family JADMIH01; genus JADMIH01. The sequence continues at coordinate 13,383 of JALZHI010000052.1, forward strand.
AATAACGCGCAGTCAGCGCTACTGCAGAGAAAAGAAGGCCTGGGAGCAACACTCCCAGGCCTTCTGCTTCATGTTCCAATTTGCCTAACCTAGCCGTGCGTCCTACGGCAGCCCAAGCGTCAACGCTTCCAACGCCAGCCTCGGATTTACGTTTTCGAGGAGTTGCTTACGCGTCTGCTGGATTAGACGAACCGCACCCGCGGCCTTCACGACAGGTGTTTTGCGCGCTATTGACCCAAGCGACGGCAACTGGTCAACGCTGACAGCGAGGTTAGAGGCACCGGCCTTCACCACCATTACGTCTCGCCACCAGGTCTCCCACTCGTCCAGCATCTCGAACAGCTCCGAGCGAGCGTCTGTGTAGCGTTTGGCGTACTTTGCCGCTGCCTCGATCCTGTCGAGCACCGGCGCTCCCGTGAGCAGCGCGGCTTCTTCCAGAGCGGACCTTCGCCTGGATAGCGCCTGCTCGTTGCCCAGCAGATCTACTGCATAGCCTAGCCGCCCGCCGGAGAGTGCTGCCAGCGTCTCCGCCTGCTCCTCTTCGGCACCCCAGACGCTAGTGAGGCTGGATGCAACAAGGCTCTTGGACAGCGGGCGGAATTGGACCTGCACGCACCGGGAGGCAATCGTCGGCAGCACGGACTCCTCGTCGGGTGCCAGGAGCACCAGCATCGAATGTTCGGGCGGCTCCTCCAGCGTTTTCAGCAAGCAGTTGGACGCCTCTTCGTTCAGCCGGTCGGCGTCTCCGATCATGTAGACCTTGCGCCTGGCAGTATGCGGGTTCAGCCCGATTGACGCCTGCATGTCGCGCACGACGTCGATTCGCAACTCCCTCGACGGAGCGCCTTTCTTGCCGGAGTCGCCCTGGAGTTGCGTCTGCGTCTCGATGCTGATTTCCGTTACGTCAGGGTGCGCATTACGCATGATGCGCGCGCAGGAGGGACAAAGCAAGCAGGGCACGTCGGGCCAGGGTTGCCCCGGCGGAGCCTCTCCCAGGCAGTTCACGGTCATCGCCAGCGCTAGCGCGACAGTGCGCTTGCCGAGGCCGTCGGGCCCCGTAAACAAGTAGGCGTGGGACAGCCGCCCCGTTCGTAGAGAGCGGCGCAAGATAGTTATTGGCTGGTCGTGACCGATGACGGGCCAGCCGGACAGCTGTGGTGGGATATTGTGCATGATGCTTGCTGGGGCTAGCTGCGTGCCGAGGCCGGGCGTGCCGGTGCCTGAGCCTGGGCCGCCTTCGTCACGGTAGCGGGACCGAGGGCTGCATTGAAGCGCCGCCGGTCCTCGCTGGTCAAAAGTCGCTCCGCCTCGCTCTCCGTCTCGCGCTCCTCGGCCATGATCGCCTGTAGCTCCCGCACCGCGAGCCTGAGTTCGTTCAGCGGCACGGCGGGGTAGGTCGATTCCTCGATTTCGATGTCCGGGTTGGCTAAGAACACCACCAGGCCGCGCACCGGCACGTTCTCTTTGTTCTGCTTAGCGAGAAAAGCTTTGACGGCGGCCGTTCGCGTATCCAGTTCGAGCGAAGGGTTGCCAATAGGTGGCCGAGCACCTGAGAAGCGGTCGAGCAGCGTCAGCCGGGTCTGCCAGCGGTCGCCGGTGCGCCCTGTGGTGCAGTGGACCGGCCCCAGCGCCTCGTTAGCAGCGAGCACAATGACGCCCGAGGGAGTGATGAGCAGGTGCTCGACCTTGCGGCCCTCAACCGTTGCACCGTGGTGCAGGCTGTACTTGTCGCTAAGGCCCTTCAACTCGTTGGTCAGCATGTCGTTGATGCGGGGCACGTTCTTTATCTGCTTCTGCCGGTTGCGCCCTGTAGTCCACAGGGGGAACCCTAGAATTAGCAGCGGATACGCAAAGAAGACCAATATGGGATTGACGTAGAAGTAGATCGAGCAAAATATGGAGGCAATCAGCGAGAGTAAGCCGCTGTACTGCATGATGCGCGCGCGTCGCAGCCGGATGCGCAGGTCTGTGCTCTCGTGGGTGAAAACGTTCATCTGTCTCCAGGCTCTCCTACTGCCCTATGCTGCGGCCCTGTCCAAAGTGGGCGCGGGCGGTTGCCTTCCGCAGTTGCTCCCGCTTTGCGGGGCATGCTAAACTAGGCCGGTGACTAAGTCTAACACATGGCCGGGGCCGCTTCAAGAAGTCGCGGGTAACGCGGACGCGCCCGACATCAGCATAGTGATCGTAAGCTGGAACACGCGCGATTTGCTCGTGCAATGCCTCCGTTCCATCCAGGACCCCGCCGTCACACAGGACCTGCACTTGGAAATGATCGTGGTGGATAACGCCTCGCGGGATGGCAGCGCGGACACAGCTAGAGCAATTGCCGGTGTCAAAGTGCTGCCGCTTGTACGCAACCTCGGCTACGGCAGGGCCAACAATATTGGCCTGGAAAGAGCAACCGGGAATTACATCCTTATCCTGAATGCAGATACGATCTTGCTGCCGGGTTGCCTCAGGGAGATGAAACAGTTCGCAGACAGCGAACCGCATGCCGGTATCGTATCGCCGCGCCTGTTGAACGAGGATGGGACCATCCAGGAAGCCGCTTTCCGCTTTCCGACCTTTGCGATGGCTGCCATGGACCTTTTTCCTCTCCCCGAATGGGTGCCCGGCCGAGTTCGCGCGAAGCTCGCAAGTAGCACCATGAACGGGCGTTATTTTGTTGAGCAATTGACCAATGAGCCATATAAGATTGATCATCCACTCGGTGCATGCATGCTGCTCAGGCGTGAAGCCTACATGGAGTGCGGCGGGTTCGACCCTTGGATATTCATGTATTCCGAGGAGATAGACCTGGCGCTCCGCTACGCAAAGGTGGGTTGGGAGTGCTGGCAGGTGCCGCAGGCGCGCGTGGTACACTTGGGAGGGAAGAGCACCGGCCAGGCGCCGTTGGCTATGCAGCGAGAACTCTGGCGGTCCAGGCTCTACTTCTACCGCAAGCACAGATCGCGGCTGGCGACCCTTGCGCTCGCTTTCCTGCTACTGACTGCCCAGGTTGTGAGTCTCCTTGCCGTTATAATCAAGCGGTTCTTGGGAAGGCTCACACCGGCTGAGGCCGCGCGCCGCCGTCGTCTCGCACACGCGCTCATACAGGTGGCGTTCTCCAGATGAGCGCACCCAGCAAACCCAGGCTGACCGTGGCGGCCCTTGCCTGGCGTGAGGGTGAGCACCTGGCGAAGTGTTTTGCGAGTCTGCGCCACCTGCGCGAACTTACAAATGTTCGCACCCTGATAGTCCTTGATGCTTGCGCCGACTTGGCAACGGCGGACATCGCACACCACGTAGCTGACAAAGTGTTGAGCCATCCTTTCGAGAACTTTTCACGGCAGCGTAACTTTGCCCTGGACGCGGTGCCAACCGATTGGGTGTTCTTCATCGACCCCGACGAGCGTATGACCGGGCCCCTCGCTGTGGAACTGGTGGAGGTTATGGCGGCAGGTGAGGCCGAAGCTTACCGCGTGCCCAGGCGCAACATCCTCTTCGGCAAAGAAGTCCGCCACACTGGCTGGTCGCCCGATTACCAGGTGCGGCTCCTGCGCACCGACAGGTGCCGCTATGATGAGACGCAGGCAGTCCACGAGGTGCCGCTTGTCGATGGCAGCACCGGCACGCTAAAGCACCCACTCATTCACTTCAACTATGCCACCTGGCGTCAGTTCATAGCCAAGCAAAGGTCGTACGCTCCTCTTGAAGCGCGCGCCCTCCACGCAGCGGGCCATCGAGCGCACCTGCGCAGCTTCATCGGCCAGCCAGCCCGCGAGTTCAAGCGCAGGTTTTTCGAGTACCGGGGGTACAAGGATGGCGTGCTCGGCTTCCAGCTTTCGCTAGGCATGTCTGCCTACCGGCTGCTCACCTACTGGCACCTCTACCGCTTACAGAAAGCCCCCGCTTGAGTCGCTTTCCACCGGCTTTCCACAGTTTGACAGCCCCCTGTACCTGCACTATCATGGCCCTCACCTGCCGCAAGGCGGCGGGACCGGCTAGTGTGACGGCTACTCCATGCCTTTAGCATGGGACGGGACGGCGCATCATGGACAGGAGAGCCAGTGGTGTAAATGCGGGGTTGAGCGACCACGCTCGGCAGAGAGGCGCCCAAAGCAACCTGTGTGCTAGCGATATGGAACTCGTTCGCCGGTACGGTATCCTCGAGTACCGCACCGGGGCCCGGTTCTATGTCGTGAGGCGCAGGGAAGTGGAGCGTTACCGCGAGGTCGAGCCGAGACTTGCCAAGCTGCACGACCTAGTGATGATTGTGTCGGGCGACGGCACCACGATCATTACGGTGTACCGCAACAAGAAGGCGCTACGGGAAATCAGGCGCAAGCCGAAGATGAACCTCTTCCGTTCTTGAGCGAACGACTGGCGGCCCTGCCTGAGCCGGGGTCCAGTACAGGAAGAGGGGAACTGCCGCAATCGCAGTTCCCCTCTCCCGTTAACCACCCACTACTAGCTACTTTTGCCCGTCCACGTCCTCTATAATGAGCGATTCAAGTTCGCCAACTTCCTTTGAGTCCTTCCGCAGGAGCCAGCCAGCGAAGAACCAGAACAGGGCGAATAGCTCCCACGAGAACGGCCCGTAGCCCAGGTAGCCCAGCACCGGCATCTCGAAGATCTTGCCGAATCCGACAAAGGGAATGGTGTAGTACCACTTTGGGAAGGCCCAGAAGTTCCAGAACTCCCACAGGAAGCCGCAAATCGTGCCGCCGATGAATAGCGCCAGGGGCACCCGCCAATCGCCCCGCGACCAGTACCCAAGTATCGAGGGGTAACCACGCCAGTAGTTGATAGGGTCGAGTATGAGCGCGGCAAAGCCCCAGATCAGCGGAAAGAAGTAGAGCGGGAACAGGGCGGGCAGTACGAAGAAGAGGACGCCAGCGATAACGAGTGCCACCAATAGGCTGTTCGACACCTTGAAGGTTCGGGTGCGCCCCAGTCGCCGAATGAAGCCCCAGCCTCCAACCCACTGCGCGGTCTCCCACACCGCCGGAATCACCGTGCTGAAGAAGATCATGGACCAGAGTTGCGCCCACCACTCCGGGATGTCAAAAGGGCGCAGGTAATGCCAGTTCTGCACGAACCAGTTGACGCCCTCGAAGCCGAGCCACACAAAGGCGGAGACCGGCAGCATCCAGAGAAAGACCTTGCGGTGGGATACGTACAGCGAGCGGCCATCCCTCCGGTAGACCAGCGCGTCCAGGGCAAAGATGTAGCCGAACCACACCGCCGCGAACCAGTAATCCGACGGGGGGCGCAGAAAGTCACCCGTGGGCGTGCGGGCGAAAATCAGCACGTGGCCGACGACAAGTAGCGCGATGCCTACCCAGAAGTGCGGCCTCAGTGCTTCCCTGTTTGCCTGAATAGCGTGCGCCAAGTGTGAATTACTTTCCAGAGGCGCGCTTGGAGGGGAACTTCACACGCAGCCAGCTTACGAAGGCCAGCAAGAGCAGCACCACAAATATGACCACGGTGCCGATGCTCGCCACGCTCAGGCCCGGCGGCCTGCCGCTGTCGATGCTGTAGGTGTGCATCGATTGAAGGCCGAACCACTCTACAAGGTAGTTCACGCCCATGAAGGTGAAGAGCACGACCGCGAACCCTATCAACGACAGCCACGCCATCGTGACGTTGCGCACGCCACGTTGTACCCTGACGTGGAGGTAGGCGGCATAGGTGAGCCATGTGATGAGCGCCCACACCTCTTTGGGGTCCCAGGACCAGGCCTTAGTCCACGCTTCCTGCGCCCAGATAGCCCCTGTAATCAGCACCAGCGTAACGAACGGGAAGCCGACCGCCACCGCCCTGAACATGAACTCCTCAATTGCCGCCCCCGACGGAAGCGCCGCTGAGATACGGCCCTTGAGGTGGTGCTTCGCCAGGAAGGTGAGGCCCGCGCCAGCCGCAGCCGCAAAGGCGCTATACGAGATAATCGCCATCGACACGTGGATGACCAGCCAGTTGGACCTGAGCGCGGGCACCAGTTCGATGGTGCGCTTGAGGTCGGTCGGTATGAACCAGACGGCGTAGCTGTGGAGGCAGAATATCAGCAGTACCACGAAAGCGCCCAGGGCCTTGGTCCTGAGCACCGCTTCAAAGAGCACCAGGTACACGGTGGTAATGCCGAACACGAGCACCGTAGCTATCTCGTAGAGGGTCACGTAGGGCGGGTGTCCCGCGTGCACCCAGCGCATGCCCAACCCGGTGCCCAACGAAAGCCACGCGAACACCACCAGGCCGGTAGCAATGTGGCCCAGCAGTGGAGAATAGGACACACCCCGCCGAGCGCCTTCGTCCGAGCCGTCTAGGGTGACATCCATGCTGCCACTCGCTCCGGCACCGGCACCCGCGCCCGCCAGCGTCACCTGGCTCCGGGGTGCCACCAGGGCACGACCAGAACGTGTCATCAGGTGGGCGCAGAAGAACAGGAACGCCACGAGGTACGCCAGGTATGCTACTATGGTCAGCGTCGGCTCGTTGAACCCGAATGTTGGTGCGTCGAAACCCATATCTCCTCCTAAGCGGGCCGGAAAGTAACGTACAGCCTATATTATACTTCTACTGCTTCGGTCGCGGACACCGGCGTTTCGGGAGTTCGTGCGGTCACCGCCTGCCGCGCCGCCGTGCCCAGGTTTTCTTTGATGCGAAGTGCGAGTCGCTCGAAGTCGCGCTCGAAGCTGACCTTGTTCTTCTCGGCCATGCCCCCAACCAGCAAGCTGACGGTGCCGGGCCGCGTTTCGTCAACGCCGATGCGCGCCCAACAGCGGGTAAAGCTGGTGTAGAGCGAGAGCGTGAATCCGAACGTCATAACCGCGAAGAAGAAACCGACAACTCCCAGACCGGGGTCCTTGGCTACTTCCAGGATGGTGGCGGTGTCCCGCGTGAAGGCAAAGCTGATCTGCTCGTAGCCAGGCAGTTCAAGCGAGCCGGTGCGCGGGAGAAATCCGTCGTATATAGGCGTTTCGAAGTTCCTGTCCACGAACGCCTGCACGTAGACCGGCGGGTTCTCGTTTTCGAGACGAGCCACATCCTGGTAGTAGGTCAGGGCGAGCGTCAGGAAACGCTCGCCCACGGGGAACTGCACGAAGTCCTGTGGCAGGTTGTCGCCGCTGATCTGGTCGAACTCGACCAACGCCCCTGCCGTGCCCGTGGTAGCCGTGACGGGGCCACTGACGGTCATCTTGCGCGCTTCAAGCTCGTTGCCCGTGCTGTCTGTGGCTTTCACGAAGACGACCGGCTGGTAACTCACCAGGAAGAAGTTGATGTCCTGGTAGCGGAGCGGGTCGTTCACCACAATAGTCTTGGTCAGCACCTCCTGCCCATTTTCGACCACGGCCAGGGTGTGCTTATACTCTTTGATCGTCTTGCCGTCTTCGTAGTATTCGATCCAGAACTTGTCGTTACGCACCGAGAAGTTGGTATCGTGCCCGACGTTCACTTCGTCACCGGGGTAGAAATAGACCGACTGCTCGCGCCATCCGAAGTTCGCCATTCCCGCCCACACCAGTATCAGCATCACTAGCGCCCCGTGGCTCACGAAGGTAACCAGCTTGGACCAACGGTCGCGATCGGCGTACACGTACAGGGCCTTACCGTCGTCCGAAGCCTGGGCTACGGTGCGGTACCGCCCCTTGCGCAACGCCCGTCTGAGCGCGCGTTCGGCGGTCGAAAGGTCCACCGGCACGCTGCGGAACTCCGCCTTCTCCGAGAGACCGCTGATGAAGTTATCCGAGAATCTCAGGTTGGGTGTGCGTATCTGGCGCATTATGGGCTGCCAGCGGTTCAGCGTGCACATTATGATGCTGAACACAACAGTCACAACCAGCAATCTGAACCAGAGGGAGTAATAAAGGTCGTAGAATCCCGCCCAGTGTAGCAGACCGGAGAGGTCGCCGTACCTGGACTGCGCGTTGTCGAGGAATATCTTTAGTTCCTGGTCGAAGTTCTGGATCCCAGGCGGCATCTGCGGTATCAACGTGCCGAGCATGGCGGCCAGCGCCAGGGCCACGTTCAGCAAGACCGCGAAGCGCACCGAACAGCAAAGCGCCCACACCGTCTCAATGAAGTCGCTCCGCTGCCCACCCCTGGCGTCCGCCACGCCTCCCCCGCTGTCCTGGGCGGCTGGGGGCTTGCGCGGCGTGACTCCTTTATTGGGTATGGTGGTTACACGGTTCGACATAGTGAACGCAGATGAGTGACAGAAGCGGAGAGTCTATAAGGCATGCGGCGGAGAGACCGAGGAACGGCACTCCAATCTGATATTACCACCGGGTATATACCCCGTCAAGCAACGCCGCATGAATATTGCCTTAAAGATGCGGTCCCGCCACGAGGGGATAGAGTCTACTCCTCGAGGAGCCGAGTAATGCGCCCGGCCCCTCCATGAGAAGACTAACGCTTGCGGCGCTTGGTGACGCCACGAAGCTGGCGAGCGGGGAAGCTACGCACCAGGCGTGCGCGCAGAGCGTCCCAGGCACGCTGGGCGGCCTGCCTCTCGCCTGGATCTGCGGCACGCGGGCTGAACCTCTCGCGCACGTAGGCACGGGAGATGGTCCTGGCGAGGCCGGACGTACCGGGGAACTCACGACCTAGAGTCTCGCTGAACTCATAGGGAGTCTGGTGCGAAGACGGGCCTAGCCTCAGCAGCCTCGACATCGAGACCATCCTCGAGTAGTAGAAGCCCGGATTGGCTGCAACAGCAGGCTTGCGGCGTACGAAAAAGACCGCCACCAGTCCCGCAGCCACCCCAGCCACGCCCAGCCACAACCAACCACCGCCCGCGCCGCCAAATCCGAAGAACGGGCCGCCACCCTCCGCAGGGGCGGGCTGGATCTCTTCCTCTCCCAAGCCCCTGTCGGGATCGGGAAGCGCCGCCGTGATGCTCGGCTCGGGGGCAGCCTCGGCGAAAGGAGTCGGAGCCTCCGCAAGCTCGATTTCTCGGCTGGCGGCGGGCTGGGAGGGCGTAGGCTCGAACTGTATCCAGCCGTAGCCGGGGAAGTACACCTCGGGCCAGGCGTGTGCCGCCGTCTCGCGCACCACGAACTCCCCGGTGGCCGAATCGTACGTGCCCGGTGCGTAACCGGCGGCGAACCGGGCGGGGATGTCGAGGCTGCGTAGCATCACGATCATCGCGGACGCATAATACTCGCAGTAGCCCTTCTTGTTCTCGAACAGGAACCAGGCCACCCTATCTCTGCCTTGCGGTGGCTGGCCGATGGACGTGCTGTACTCGTAGTTCTCGCGCAGGTGGGCCTCGATAGCGCGTGCCGCGTCCAGCGGGTTATTGGCCCCCGCGTCGCGGACCACATTCAGCGCTAGTTCCCTGATCGCAGGGTCCAGGGTCACAGGCAGGGCAAGGTAACGGTTGCGCACCCACTCCGGGTAGTCACCCATCGCGGTACGTAACTCCTCGTCCGTGGCCTCCGACACGAGCGACGTCACCGTGTAGCTGTCACCGCTCGACAGGTCGCCCGCCGCGTGCACTGAGCTGAGATCGTCGTACACCGGCACCTGCCCGGTCGCGCGCAGGTCGATAGTGTAGTCAGGTCCGGGCGACACGTCTATCTGAACGCGAAGGCCCCGACGTGCAAGCTCCCGACGCATTCCATCGAGGTCTATATGGTTGTGCCCCGCTACTGCTTCCAAGCGGGCATCGACATCTTCAAACGTGCCGTCAGGCGGGGCCGACTTACGCAACTCGACCTGAATCGTGTTGAGTTCGCTGACCAGCGAGCGCAACTCCAGGGGCAACTCAGTATGGCTGCGTGGGTTGCTTCCGGCATAGAAGCTGTCCACGTTGTACACCTCGTCCAGGTCGCGCCACGAAACCTCGAGCCGGCTGTCCGAAGAGAAGCTGACCGGGCGTAGCGCGGCGTAGAGAAGGTCTTCCTTCGGGCTGACCACTTCGACAGTGTAGCTGATCGCCCGGCGCCTGGCATCGTCAGAGCCAAGCGGCTGGCTGGCCTCCAACGCCAGGAAGGAACTGAGGTCGCTTATCTTGAAGGTAGCCTTCGCCGTGTTGTTCCAGCCGGAGCCAGTGTACTGGTCGTACGTAGTGGCCCGCCAGTAGAGACGTTCCTCTGCCTTTACCCTCAGGGCAATGGCGTCCGAAAGGTTGAGCGCGCCGCCCATCGTGAACTGCTTGTTGAAGGAGGCATAGCCGCCGAAGCTCTGGTTGCCCGGCACGGTAGACCAGAGTTTGCTCATGGTGTTCTGGAAATCGATCCAGGGCTTGTTGACGCGCTCCCACACACCGTACAGAGTGCTGTTCGGCGCGTTCGCGGGCACAAACCACATCGCCAGCGCAAGGAACACCGAAACCGCGCTACCGGCCCACAGGAACGCCCACGTGAGGGTAGGTGAATAGTTCACCCGCTCGCGCTGCCAGCGTTCTTCCTTCATCAGCAGGTTGAAGCGGATCATGAGCAGCAGCGCGCTGAACATGAACACCACGATGTAGCCGTTCAGGTTGATGGGCGTGTAGGAGAGGTTGATGAGCAGCGCGACCCCGTTGGGCACCAGCGCCCACCAGAGTTGCCTCGACCGGAAGACGAAGTAGGCCGAGCTATAGGCCAGCACCCAGGCCACCACCGCCAGCGACAGCACAAACACCACAAGGTCGTCGCTCACGTCCTGGCGCATGGCAACGCTGACCCAGGCAGCAGTCCTCTCGATCAGGTTGTGCACCTTGTCCTGGATCGTGACCAGCCCAGGCCCCTGCATAACGCTGGCTACAGCCACCAGCACGGTGATCGTGCCGATCTCAAGCCCGAGCACGTCCAGCAGAAACCTGGGCACGCCCCGGACCTTTGCCATCACGATGCCCGTGACGAGGCCAATGAGGGTAATCGGGGTGAGAATCGACAGGCCATCGGACCACTGGGCCTGCTGTATGGATAATGTGACGCTGAAGAGTAACAAAGCCAGCAGACCGACGGTCAGCCAGCCCTCTTGGAATCGAAAATACTTGTTCATAATTGCTTCTTCGGAAAGTTGGACGTGCAGTAGGAACGAGACGCGCGGTGGGCTTACACAGTAATTATAACGGATTGGCACTCTTGAGAGAAAGCGGCCCTATCCGGTGAGACGCCGCCACCGGGAAGGCGACACACATTCTCTACTCCGTATAACCCCGGAACCTCAACGAAGGTTCCGCACCGCCACGCCACCATACTCTTGGGCAAGGGCGGCGTTGATCGCGTCGTCGCGTTTGACGAGGTACGACGGCACGTTGATGGCCGTGAGACTGGACACCAGCATCAGCGCGTTATCTTTGCCGCCGAAGGTGCTTGGCTCGACAATCACGGTGGCGGCATTGGCTATGCGCAGTTTCTGCACCCTGAGCGCATCCACCCACTGCTCGTCCACCGAAGGGGTAACCACCACCACCGTGTCCTGCTTGCCGAACAGGTGCCCTTCGGTAGCCAGCAGCCCTGTTAGCGGGGTCGTGCCCTCAGCGCGCAGGACGGCAAGCGCCCGGAGGATCTTCAAGAGCTGCCTGCCACCCCGGTCGGCGGGAATGGTCACGTGGTGCTGCCCCCAGGCAATGAGGCCAACCGACCGCCCTTCGCTGAGAAAGAACGCGGCGAGCGAAGCCACTATGGTGACGGCGTATTCCTCGGTGCTGGGATCCAGGGCCAGCGGCTCGTTCGCCCCTCCGCCGTCGCCAGTCGGTCCGTCGGGCTTGTCCATGTTGCGCCTACGGGTATACGCCTGCCGTGCGTACTCAGCGGCATCGGCATCGTCTCCTACGGCGGATACGTGCACGTCTTCATGCAGGTCGAGCACGAGCCACAGGTCGGAGGTGGGGTCTAGCTCGAACTCCTTCACCATCAGCTTCTGGTTGCGCGCGCTCACGGGCCAATGGATGCGGTTGACAGGGTCGCCCGGCGTGTACTCGCGTATGCTCACGGCGTTGGGTGTGGAGTGGAAGGCGCGACGTTCGGTGCGCAGGCCGCCCGGTAGCTCCCCGCTGGGAAGACCGAACTGCGTCAGGGGCACCGTGGGCGGGAAGACCAGCACCTCCCCCCTGCCTTCCAACACCTGGCTCGACTGGAACAGGCCGAACGGGTCGCCGGTCACTACCACTGTAGGGCCGAGCCTGTAGAGGCCGCGATGAATGCAGCGAGTGCGCACCTGCCAGCGTTTTGCCTTGCCCCCCGGCAGCGTCACCACCGCGCCTACGTGGTGGCCCGGCAGGGACGACTGGTCGCGCACCTCGATCCAGAGCTTGCGCAACCACGATAGGTTCCGCAGTTCTATAGTCTCGCGGATAACCTGTCCCACCTGGGCCTGGGTGGGGGTCACCTCGCGCCGCACTTCAAGGCCGCGCCGGTTCAACCTGGTCCACACCCAGGAGGCTATCAGGACCGCCGCCAGGACGTATGCCAGGTAGTAGACCAGGCGCATGCCAATAGTGGCGGCGGCGACGTAAATAACGACGGTCAGGACCGCCAGCTTGATGGCGTTGGCGCTCTCAGAAAGTCCTCGCATTACAGCCTTGCCCCTAGCGTCTCGGCGCTGACGGCACCGCGCCGGGTACGGGGGTGTTGCGCAGTATCTCAGCGATCACCGAGCGGCTGTCTGCGTTACGGATGCGCGCTGAAGGGCTGAGTATCAGGCGGTGCGCCAGCGTGGCTTCGGCCATGGACTTCACGTCGTCGGGGATGACGTAGTCGCGCCCGCTGATTGCAGCCCTCGCCTGGGCCGTTAGTTGCAAGGCGAGGGACCCGCGCGGGCTGGCCCCCAGGTAAACGTCCTCGTGCCTGCGCGTGGCGCTCACCAGGCTCACGATGTACTCCTTTATGAGCATATCGACGTGCACGGTGCGGATTGCCCTCTGGGCGGTCACCAGTTCCGAGGCATCCACCACCTGGGTCAGGCTCTGGAGTGGGTGAAGCTCCTGCTGGCGGGTCAGCACCTCTATTTCTTCCGACCTGCCCGGATAGCCAAGCGAGAGCCTGATGAGGAAGCGGTCTAGCTGCGCTTCCGGCAGTGGGAAGGTGCCCTCGTACTCGATAGGGTTCTGGGTTGCCAGCACGATAAAGGGGCGCGGCAGTGGATATGTAACTCCGTCTACCGACACCTGTCGCTCCTCCATCGCCTCGAGCAGCGCCGATTGCGTCTTGGGTGTGGCGCGGTTGATTTCGTCCGCGAGTAGGATTTGGGCGAGCACGGGGCCGGGGCGGTACTCGAACTCGCCACTCTTCTGGTTGTACACCGACACGCCTGTTACGTCGCTCGGCAGCAGGTCCGGGGTGAACTGCACGCGCTTGAACGTGCAGCCGACCGAGCGCGCTATGGCTTTCGCCAGCATCGTCTTACCGACTCCCGGCACGTCCTCCACAAGGACGTGGCCCTGGCACAGCAAGGCGATCAGGGTCATCTGCACTTCCTGGTGCTTGCCGATGATTACTTTCTCGACGTTTTCAGCGAGGCGCACCGAAAGACCGCGCACGTCAATCGACTGGACCTGCTCCGCGCTCGCTCCGTTCCCCCTGCCGTCACCTTGAGGCTCAACGGTACCACCAGAGCTTGAATACTGATTTCCCATACTAGACATTTATTCCTCTCTCATATACCTGCTATTGATAACGCTCGAATGAATAAGGGCAATACATGAATTATATCAACTTTCGCCCGACCGTGCCGGAGACAAGCGGGGAAACAAAAAGGGACGGCGCGCGCCGTCCCCAAATCGCTGATTGCGGTACCACCCTAGGAAAGCTGGATAGCTTCCTTGGCCGTGGGATACATGGCGGTATGCTGGTCGCTGACCTCCTGCGAGTTTCCTGACGGCAGCATCGACCGCGTCTCGTCACCTACGGAAAAAGGCGCTCCATTCGGCCCCAGCACGGACATGTCCGAGCCGGAGCATTCAGGTCCTTCCACGGCCATTTTCCCGAACGGCCCTCGCACGCGACGGCTCAGCTTGCTCCAGACATTGTTGCTGTTGGGCGCGGGCGTCTGGGGCGCGTTCGACTTCAGGGCGTGCTTGACCAACAGGTCCAACGATTCGTCCGCGTCGGGGGCGCTTGCCTCCTCAATTCGCTCGCGCAAGGTAGATAGCATGTCACTTATGTAGCGTGCGGGTGGTTGTACAAGTTTAGTACGCCGGATCATAGGCTGCCCCCATTTGCAGCTGGTTCTGAGACTCCAATCTTTCTCGCAGCGACTTGCGCGCGTGGTGCAGGCGGGACTTCACGGTCCCCACGGGCAGGTCGAGAATGTAGGCAATCTCAGGTAGTGAAAAGTCTTGTAGGTAGTGCAACGTCACCACGAGACGGTGCTTCAACGGTAGCGAGTTGATGGCATCGCGCATCTTGACTCGCAGCTCCGACTGCTCGGCCATCGCCTCAGGCGAGTGGTGCGGCTCGGCGGCGAACACACCCTCTGCCACCCCATCAATTGGTTCGAGATGCATCTTTCGCCGCTTGATCGCGTTGCAGCTGAGGTTCACAGCCACACGATGCAACCAGGGTGAAAGCGAGCCTTCGCCGGTGATGTTCATGATGTTGAGGTACGTCTTGTAGAAGCAGTCCTGCAAGACCTCCTCGGCGGCCCCGGCATCTCGGGTGATGGCGTAAGCAGTGCGGTAAATCTGGCCCTGGTACTTGTTGAAAAGCGCCTCAAAGGCAGCCATGTCCCCCCACTGGATGCGCCGGACCATTCCGGTGTCTTCGTGTACGGCGGCGGGGGCTCCCAGGTTTGCTTCCAAATGTATCACCTCTATCTGGGCCGCGTATTCGTCGGCAACGTCGTCGACGGGCAGGGCAGCGCCCTCGACCTCTTGCAAATGACGCTCGAGTCGCCGGGCGATTAGCTGGAAATTGACTTCCATCACGATACCTTCACTATCCAGCTCGCTTCATTGGCGACTCGGCCTGCATGAACCAAAGTAGCGAGTCATTCGCGACTGCGGAACAAATAGAGAGGAATTGCTCATGCCATCCGATTTTCGCAAGTATATCACAAGCAAATCAGAAATGTAAGCGCCTCACCACTTGCCGGCCAGGGTGCACTCCGGTCCTTATGCGTTAACACAACGCCGGGGGCACAACGGTTCTACGCTTTTCAACTTCTTTTCAATATTATCTTGACAGCAGCGCCACCTGGGGACTCAGCCACTGTTGGCGTGCGTTTGCGTTAGCTACACAACATAGTACGCCGGTACGTTGCAGGTCCTTCAGCCGCGAATAGGCATCCCAGTTGGAGAGATGAAACGCCTGCCAGTTCTGCCACAGCCTGTCCGTCTCCATCCGGTCCAATCGCCTCTGTAGGTCGCGGATAATATCCGCCCTGGCCCGTCCTTGCGCCTCGCGCAGCCCGTCAGCGAGCACGGGCACTGCGTCGTTGGAGAGCACATGCAGGTAGCGGGTGGCAAGGTCGTCGCCCCGGTGCGCCAGGTTGTAGGCGGCCACTTCCGCGTCGGGGTTCATGATGTTGATCGTCATCAAGAAGACCAACAACCCCACGAACGCCCCGATTGCGAACCGCTCCGGCTTGACCCACATCGTTCCCATGAGCCACAGGAACGCCAGCCCCAGGAAGACGATAAACACTCGGACGAAGATGCGCAGGGGCGTGTTGATGTAGAACTCGATGTTCTCCCAGACAAGCATGCGCCAGAAGGCAGATACCAACATCACCATCGTCAGCGCCACCAGCCCGGAGGAAAGCAGGTTATACGTGCGTACCTGCCTGTCCGTAACGAGCCGCGCCGCCCACCGCAGCCCCAATATCAGCGCCATCGTGAGCAGCGACACGAACAGCAATTCGCCGAAGCCCTGGCGCACGTACTCGCGGTAGGCAGCGTAGTTCATGGTACGCTGTGCGTGCCCGCTGAACAGGTACGCGAACTGTATCCAGGCGAACATCCCGAACAACACCGCCACGAGGCCGAGCACGGTGGCACTCTCCCCGAAGCCAACGCGCCGGAACGGCTTGAGGTCGCCCGGCAGTGCATACAGTTCCTTCACGTCTTCGGCGTCGCGCTTGCGGCTGAGGGTGAAGTAGATTGCCCCCGCGCAGAGCCACGCCACCGTCAGGATCACCGTGAGGTGCTGCATCATCTCCGGGAAGTCCTGCGCGAACCTCATATTGAACAGGTCGCGCAGGTAGTCCGCGAAGAAGATGTCAGCGGACGAAAGCAGCAGGCTGAACACGATCAGCACCGGCAGGGCCAGCAGCAGTCCGCGCAGCATCGGCACCAGCAGGCGCACCCGCTCGCGATGGGCATTGGCCGAGGAGGCGACCTTCACCACCGACGGAATTGGATCGGCCATGCTCCGCACGAGGCTGGTAAAGAGCACCGCCGGGTAGCCGAGGATGCCGAGGCGCTCGACCTGGTCGGCAGCCAGGAAGTAGAGCAGCAAGCCCAGGAGCAGCACCACGGCCACCATGTTCATCCAGGTGAGGGAGGAGTTGGCGCGCACGAAGAGCATACCCGCGAAGAACAGCAGCGGCTCCAGTAGCCACAGGTTACGCCGCGCCAGCGACACGCCTTCCATGCGGCTCAGGGCGAATATCGAGCCAAGCAGCAGCAGCACGAACAACAGGACCGAAATGCCGATATTCTGCCCGTAGAAGAGCAGATCGCCGGCCCACCCCAGGCCCAAAGCCACCCACAGCACCCTCAATGGTGCCTTCAGCGTTTGCATGTGCCAAACCCCCTCGCAACAAGCTTCGTCGTGGAGATGCTGCCACTGCAAATGAAATGAATGACTTATTTTGCAGTAGCAGTCTACTCAGTAACGGGCGAAATCAGTGTGGGTTGCGAAAAGTGGCGAGGGCAGGAGATACCACGTGCTGATATGGATGCGGTTCCCCCCTAATGTGTTGGACAGGTGGTGAACTGCTACGTATGGTAAACTAATCCAAAATCCAGGGAGGTGTGACACTATGGCTATTGGCACAGTCCGCGCCTTCGTCATTGACGTAAATGACCTTGATGTTGGCGAACGCTTTTGGAGCGCTATCACAGGTCAGGAGGTTTTGTTCTCTGGTTGGATAGGTCAGTTCTCGCGGCTTGGTCCAGCGGGACATAATTCTATCCTGCTTCAGCTAGTGCCGGAGGAGAAGACCCAGCTAAAGAACCGGGCACATATCGACATCACTGTAGAAGATGTTGACCGAGCAATTGAACAAGTCATCGAGCTTGGGGGCAGCCTGGTGAGACCCAAAGACGTAGCTCCGCCGGAGGCTCCTCTCTTGGAGTGGGCGGTGATGGCAGACCCCTTCGGTAACGAGTTCTGCGTCATACGGAGCCTTTAGGCTGAGAACATGTCCTGTCTGGGCAGTGAGAGCAGTGAGGATAGTCAGTCAGCGCAAAATAAAAAGGCTCCCGCGTTAGAACGGAAGCCTTTTTCGTGCCTATTTTTTGGAACACTTCTGGTGCCGAGGACGTGACTCGAACACGTGACCCTACGATTTTCAGTCGCATGCTCTACCAGCTGAGCTACCTCGGCGGGGTGGGCAGCGAGGGGCTCGAACCCCCGACTTCCTCGGTGTAAACGAGGCGCTCTGACCAACTGAGCTAGCCGCCCGCGCTTTCCGCGGCCCCTCCGCACAATTGTGCGAATCCGCCGCCTTTGCCAACCTGGTGCCGAGGAAGGGATTTGAACCCTTACCCCCTTTGACGGGGACTAGGCCCTCAACCTAGCGCGTCTGCCTATTTCGCCACCTCGGCAAGTTGGCATGCTTGCTAAAACAAGCACACCAATAGATTATAAGTGCTCCATACGCCGATGTCAAGCCAAATGCGGGCGTCGCGGGCGGAGAAAAGTGCAGCGGCGGGGCTTAGTGAGTGTCGCCC
>JALZHI010000053.1 GCA_030913985.1 Chloroflexota bacterium
CTGCACGACCGGGGCGGTATTTACGGTGATAGGGCCGGTGGTGCTCCACTGGCCGTTCTGCTCCCCGTGGATGTAGTACGTGCCGGGGGCCACGCCCGTGCGGTTCCACGTCCAGCTACCCGCGGTCGAACTAACGCCGCCTTGCAGAAGTATCTCCCTCGAATTAGGGTCGGAAGTGAGACCCAGGTAGAAGTTGACCGGCGAGTTACCGTTGGGGCGGAAAGTCACCTGGACCGGCGTAGATGTATCGGGGGTCATGCGCACCCAGTCGAAGCTGACGTTATTGCCGTATTTGTTCCAGGGCGCGTCCATGCGGATGCCGGCCACCGTGCCGAGGTTCGCCCAGTTCTGGGGTTCGGCGTTCAGGTTGGCTTCGTAGATATGCCAGCCCTGCTGCACCGTTATAAATTCTTTGAGGTGGCAGTTGCCATTGTTACAGGGAGCCTGGTCGCCGGGGTTCTTGAACCACCAGAGCATCATGGTCCCCGCCTGGTCCGAATACATCCTGAACAGGAGACGAGTGAAGCGCTGGGTTGGCACCGGATAGTTGCGGCCATCCTTTTCGCCTATGTAGGAAAAAGTGGTGGCGAAGTTCTGCTCGACCAGCTTTACGGACATTTCGGGGTCGCCTGCCGAGCCGGTTGTGGTCGAGCTCCAGATACCGTTGCTAATCGTAGGCACGCCGAAGTTGTGCGGGTAATCAAGGTCTTCGATGTTGTTCATGTCCCACGGGTCGCCCTGCACCTGGGTGGCATAGTCATCCGACTCGGGGATGGTAACCGCGCCCGGCCCGGTCAGCGTGAAGTTGTTACCTCCGGGGTTGTTGGCGTTCTCGTCCGCCGGAGAGGCTTCCTGGGCGAGTACGGCCCCAGATGCCGAGCTACCAGGGGAGAAGGCTGCCGGGAGGAGGGTCAGCGCCGCCAGGACCAGCGCACCGAGTTTGCCAATGCCTTTGGTTCGTGCTGTATGCGTCATATTTTGCGTAAGTTCCTTTCATAAGGTGCTTATAGCGCCCGTGTGCGTGTGCCTTTCACTAGATCGGCTGTATGCTCAAGTTAAGTGTACCAACATGGCACCTAATAAGCCAGCCTAAAGGACGGCCCAACAGGCGGACAATGGTCTTGGCAAGCACCGGGACTTTAGGGCTAGGAACGCAGGTCGGGTATCAGGCGGACCGGACTTCGCGGTACAGCGCCTCTATGCGGGCGATTAGCGCGGCTTCGGAGTAGCGTGCGAGGGTGTTGCGGCCGCCCTCAACGAGACCCGTTCGCAAGCCGGGTTCGGTCAGCAGGCGGACTATGGCCTGTGCAAGCGCCTGGGGGCTTTCCGGCTCAACCAGCAGGCCGTTCACCTCGTGTTGCACCATTTCGCTGACCACCGGCAGGTCGGTGGCGATCACGGGGCAACCGGCAGCCATGGCCTCCAGGGGCGGCAGGCCGAAGCTCTCGTAGCGCGTGGGGTAGACCAGGCAGTCCGCCGACCGCATGAGCCGCACCTTGCTCTCTTCGTCTACCTTCCCCAGCAGGACCAGGCTGTCGATGCTGCCGTTCTCGCGGCAAATAGACTCCAGGTGCCCGGCCCGCGCTGGGTTTTGCCCGGC
Source organism: Chloroflexota bacterium (assembly GCA_030913985.1). Classification (GTDB taxonomy): domain Bacteria; phylum Chloroflexota; class Chloroflexia; order QHBQ01; family JADMIH01; genus JADMIH01. Next base: position 1,601 of record JALZHI010000053.1, read on the forward strand.
AAAGAGGAAGGTGGCGGTGGGACACTTCTCAAGCACCAGGGGCATGGCGCGGGCCAGGGTGTCGTAGCCCTTGCGCTCCTTCAACTGACCCAGGAAGAGCACGTGCGGCGACGGGTAGCCCGCGGACACAGACTCGCTGTATGGCACAGATTCTATATAGGGCACGTCCACCCAAAGGGGGATCATCGCTATTTTGTCCATGCCGATGCCGAGCCGCTTGAGTACCCCTACTTCGTGACGGGAAAGCGCAATCAGGCGACCGGCGGCACGCAGGGGGAAGTGCATGCAGAAGTTCTGCCAGATGGAGAGCGGCTTCTTGCCCCTGGCCTTCACAAGCTCCCTGATGAAGCGCGCCGGGGTGTAGATCAGGCGTTGGGGGTACATCTTGCCGAGGTAGGGGCGCTCGCGGTCGTCCACAAGGTAGGGGTCGTGGAACGGGCCTACCACGGTGAACACCACGGGCCGCCGGAGGGTCCTGGCCCAGAGCGCCGCCTGCCAGTTGAGGGCGTTTCTCAGGTGGAACAGGTGCACCACGTCGGGGCGGAACGCGGTTAGCTCGGGCAGCAGTGTCGGGGCCAGCCAGGCCTTGTTCACGCGCACCCGGTGGACCTCGATACCGTCCACGTTCTCGCGGGCCTCGGCGGTGATGTCGGAGTCTTCTTCGCGGAGGGTGAAAGCAGCGACGGTGTGACCTCTCGCCACGAGGGCGCGACCGAGGACGGCCTCCGGCCACTGGCGAAACTGCCGCGTGACCCCGGTGGTCGTAACAATGGCTACGCGCACCTAGAGGTACCTCAGCACGACGTTAGCGAAGGGCACGCGCAGGCTGGAGAAGCGCGTCTTGTCCTCCTGGTCCATGCCCCCAAGCAGCCTGAACATCACGTAGAAGACCAGCGCACCAGTGACGATCATGGCAAGCGTGGGCAGCGGGGTGGGCGGAAGGAACGCCAGGAACGGCAGCAAGACCACGCCCATCACTGCCGAAGCAAACCCCACGCGCGCGAAGAATTCGCCAGGAAATTTCAGCCCCACACTCCGTGTCGCGTAAGCGAGCCCCACTAGCCTCGAGGCGAGGGCCGCCACCGAGGCTGCTATAGCGGCTCCCGTAACTCCTATCAGAGGCACCAATACGAGCACAACCGGTATGCTGGACAGGGCAAAGAGCCGCGCTGTAATCACCGCCCGGTAGTCTTCGTGCACCATCAGCACGTTCAACGCCACGCTGATAATCGCCTCCCCAAACAGGCCCACGGTCAGTATCACCACGCAGGCTACGGCGGCGGGCAACTTGGGTTCGGTGAGTACCGCATCGGCGCCGACCTGGAGGAAGAACACGCTCAGCAGGTTGCGGGCTGTCAGAATCAGGCCCACACCCGCCGGGAGCAAGGCAAGAATGAGAAACTTCGTCAGGGTGGCGTAGGCGGTGCGCAGGCCGTCCATGCGGCCCTCGGCATACAAGCGGGAGAACAGGGGCGTCTGCACGCCCGTGAGGGGCACCACGAGCGACCGGAGGAACTGCTTGGTGACCCGGTATGCAAGCCCGAATATGGCGATTTGTACCTTCTCGGAGTCCTCTGCAACAACAATCAGGCTGATCATGAGGGTGACGAAAGGCCAGTCGTACAGGTTGACCGTCCAGTTTGTGAGGTAGTTCAGCCCGGCGAAGCTGACTATGCGGTCGCGCAGGGACCTGGTGGATGGGCGTTTCACGTCGGCTGCTTTCGGGTGCGGTTCTACGTCGAGGGAAGCGAGCATCACCCATGCCTGCCACACGGAAAGCACCACCGATACGACGGTAGTTATAAGCAGCGCGAGCATCATGCCCAGTGCTCCCCATTCCAGGGCCACGAACAGGGAACTCAGCACAGGCAGGGCAACGCTGGCGAGCACATCCAGGGCGTTGGTAATCTTCTGCCGGAAGTGCGTGTACAGTAGCTGTATGGTTACATCGGACATCGCGCCGAGGGCCAGCAGCACGCCTATCATGAGCAGGAACCAGACACCCTGGTCGCCCAGGTTGAAAGTGGATATCCAGAAGTCGGGAGCAGCAGCGAGGGCCAGTATCAGCACGAGCAGCACCGCGCCCTTGATAGCGCTTATCCACAGGAGCAGACGCAGGATGCCCCGGCGGCCGTAGCGCATCTCGACTTCGGGGTAGAAGCGCGGCAGGGTGCGCTCGATGCCGAGGTCCACCACCAGTCCGAACCCGTTAAGCAGGGAAGTCACCACGAGGTAGAGCGCCCAACCCTCCGTCCTGAGCAGGCGGACCGTGATAATGCTCGCGCCAAACGCCACCAGCACCTTCAGGGGGAAGAAGGCGGCGTTCCAGAAGGCGGCGAGGCCGGCTCGTTCGACTAGTGGCTTGGTGTCCCTGCTCAATGTGTGGTGCCGGGGCTAATGCTGCGCAGTTGCCCGGTTAACGTCAAAATACGTGCCCAGAAATATGACAAGGCGTCACGGGGCGGGTTCCAGGCGCACGGCATCAATCTGTACTCCCAGGGCGCGAGGGTCGTTGCCGAGTCCCGCCGTTTGCCCGGACCAGGTAGGCGTAAATATATGCAGCAGGCCGGTAGCAGGATCGCTCTCCGTCTTAGGGGTGCCCGGCGGCACTGTGAAGGTATATTCCCTGAAATCGGTACCCGGCTCCACCACGACCTCGCCTATCTGAGTGTCGTCCAAAGCAACTGTGATTGTCAAGGGTTCGGTGCGTTGCACGGGGCGACCTTCCACGGGGGTTTCGGGCCGCAGGCTCAGGGTGACGCGGGTGCCCTGGTAGCTGGTTGTGTCCGCTGCTGCCGGTATGGGCACCCGCAGGACGGCGTGGCTCCCGGTCCAGCGCCAGAAGCTCTCCCCCTTGTCGTTGGTCTCCTGCTTGTTGAAGCCCGCCACCAGCCAGGGATAGTCCATCTCGCCTATGTCGAGTGAGAAAGGCAGCGGAGGCGGTTGGGAGGCGGTGGGTTCGACCCTGTAGATGCCCCAGGGCAGGTAGGCCCGCGAGACGTTGGTGGGCTTCTGGTAGTACAACTGCTCGAACTCGTCAACGTCGTACTCCCAGCTACCGACCTCCCGCAGCGAGAGGTCGGTGAAATGCGCCTTGCCGCCGTTCACGCCCAGCATCATGTAGACTTCCCACCCCTCCGACTGCCACCGCTTGATTACCTGCTGGACTATGTCGCTGCGCAGGTTGGGGTACTCGCGCACGAGTACGAAGCTCTCGATGCCGTAGATAAAGTGCAGCGGCGTGGAAATGAGGTAGGGTTCGTCGCGCCCGTCGCTGAACAGCACCACGGTCCTGCCGGGGTTGGGAAAGCGCGAGGCCAGGTCGTCCAGTTGGGCCACCGCGCCACGCTCCTCGACGTGCGGGATGATGGCCCTCGACGTGTAGATGTAGAACACGCCCAGTCCCAGGATAATCACCCCCGCCAGCGCTGCACCCACGACCCTGGGACGAAACCGCGACCATAGCCACTGGCAAAGCCACGCCACCCCCAGCAGCAGCGCGGGGAGAATGATGGGCACGTAGCGGCGCATGGTGTAGATGAAGTGGGCGTCGGTGTAGGTCTCCTGCACGAAGACGAAGCTCAGTATCAGGAGCATGGCGAAGAAGAGGCCGGTGGCCGCGTTGAGCCGGGTCCATATCCAGCGTAACAGGCCGGGTATCGCCAGCAACATGGCGAGGGGCGACAGGTACCAGCCGATGCGTAGGAGGTTGTACCGGCTGCCCTGGTCGACGGGTGCCCCGATATAGCTTTCCCAGGTGGTGTTCACCAGTTGGGGGAGCACCTCGCCCGCGTCGGTGGCGCGCACGTTGGGCAGCCACGGCCCGACCAGATAGTTGTAGGCCATGTAGCCGCCCACCAGCAGCATCAAGGCCCCCGCCCAGAGCCACCTGTACCGGGCCGCCAGGCTCTCCAGGCGCACCCAGAGAGGGGCCAGCCGGGGGTGCAGCCGGTCGAGGACCACGATGCCAATAGTGCCGACGTAGAGTGCCAGGAGCAGGGGGCCCCACAGCCTGCGGGTCTTCTGTATCACGTTATGGTACAGGTCGAGCGTGTAGGCGAACCCGTAGACGCTCAGGTGCACGGCGTAGATGCCCAGCACCACGGCCAGGCTGCCCAGCAACCAGGTGTGGGCGCGGTGCCAGCGTCTCGTCAGCCGCCAGTAGATGAGGTATGCAGGTAGAGGCGCAAGGTAGAAGATGAAATCGGGCCGCGCGAGCGCCATCTCCCCCAGGGACACACCGGCGATAGCTCCAAAGAGGGCTGCCCAAACGGTGCGGCCTTCGCTGTCTGCCTGTAACGGCTCCTCGTGCGCGGGAGCGGGGTGCGAAGACATCTGGCCTTCTCTAGTAAGCTGGACCATCCGCATGAAGCCAAAGCACGCGCTGAATACCAGCACGCCCATGAGCACTTCGGATACCGGGTAGCGGGCGAACCAGATCGTGATGGGGCAAAGCACCAGCAGCGCCAGCGCGGCCAATGCCGACCCATGGCTGAACGCGCGCCGTGCGAAGAAGTAGACTGCCGCCACGCCGAGCATCGCCAGCAAGGGGTTGGCGTACAGGCCGCCCCAGATGCCGAACAGGCTGTAGAGCAGACCTATCCAGACGGGCAGCAAGGAATAGTGCTGCGGCATCACCAGTGCGGCCTGCTTGTCCAGCACGTAGAAGCCCGCCATGCGCAGGTTAGCCAGCGTGTAGCGGTCGCGGGACATACCCTGCATCAGCTCGTTTACCTCGCCTTTGTCGTTGTCGAGGTAGCGCATGAGCATGTCGCGCTGGAAGATCGTGCCGCTTCGGGCGAGCGACACCCCCGCGTTGACGTACACCCCCGAGTCGAGCGCCCCGCGCAACATCTCGGCTGGACGCGAGAACAGCCCGGCGGCCACCAGCAAAGTCACAAGCAGGGCAATGGTCTGAAGGCGGGCAAAACGACGCTCCTCGGCCCTCTGCGGCTGCGGCGAAGGAGGCAGCATAAGGCGCACCAGCGAGGAGAGTCGCAGTTGCTGTCCGCCGAGAGTCAGCGCAGCTACGATGCTGAACGCTAGCAAGAGGGCAAACAGCAGCCAGGACCGGAACATGCCTATTTGCGCGAGTATTAACCCGGCCCCACTCGTCAGCAGGAAGCTGATGAGCACAGCCGTGAAGAGCCACTCGTCGGTGCCTGAGAAGGCGTGCCTGCGGGCGGACCTCGTGCCCAGGCAGTTGAGGAGCACGGCACCCGGCGCGTACAGCAAGAACGCCAGCACCGGGATGCCGGTAAGCAGCTTAACTATATCTAGCAGGGACGTAACTAGACCTCCTGGGAGCGGCAGGCGTTCCGCTCGTCAATCAGACGCCGCAGGAGCATCTCCGTCTGCCCGGCTATGCTCCGCCAGCTAAACTCAGCGGCCACCCTGGCGGCACCCAGCTCTCCCATAGCTCGGCGTTGGGCCGGACTCTGCGCCAACTGTACTATGCGCGTTGCAAGTTGAGACACCTCGCCGGGTCGCACGAGGTAGCCTGTCTTGCCGTCAGTCACCTTGTCCGGTATGCCACCCACGGCGCTGGCAACCGCCGGCAGGCCGTGCGACATGGCCTCCAGCGTGACGAGTGAACTGCCCTCGAAAAGCGAAGGGTGGACGAACAGGTCGGACATGAAGTAGAGATTGTGCAGTTCGCGGTCGGTCACCGAACCAGCGAGGAACAGGTGGTTATCCAGCCCCAACTCTCTAACGAGGCCCGTGAGTTGTGGTTTCAGGGAGCCTTCGCCCACCAGCAACCAGCCCCAACTCTCATCAAGCCGCGGGCGTGCCTCGGCCAGGGCGCGCACCAGGTACTCGAAGCCCTTGTTCTGCTCCAGCCTGCCCACGCTGATGCCCCTAAGTGTATCATCCCCGGCGGCTAGATGCGGCCATTTGAGCGCGAGTGCTGCTCTCACTTCCTCGGACGCGTGCGAGTGGATTTCATCCAGATCGACGCCGTTCGGAACAACCACCACCTTGTGCTTAAGCAACCCTAGCAGGGAGACCAATTCCGACTTGATGGAATGGTCGGTGGCTATGACGGCATCCGCCGACCGGCAGCCCGACCTCACCCAGGCGCGGAACGGGGCGTAGGCGAGCTTCTTAAGTGGGTGGCTGACCTTGAACTCCTCTAGCCCGTGGGGGTTGGCTACCAGTGGCACCCCCCACCGTCCCACGCGCCGCACGCCCCAGGCGCATAGCCCATGCGCGTACACAGCCGACAGCGAACCCGCCCGCGCCTGAGCACCCACCCGCCGCCCCATCTCTTCCACGAAGGCCCGGTAGTTGGTCAGCCGGGCCGGGATGCCGTTCGGTGGTAGGGGAAGACTGCCGTAGCGCACGGTGTGGATGGCGAGACGACCGCTAGCACCCTCCGGCACCTTGAGAGGCATTCCAACAGGCAAGGCGCGCGTGTACAGGTCGATGTCTACGCCGCGCTGGAGCAGGTTGCGTGTCAGGGCAGTGGCCGCACGCTCCAAGCCGCCGTAGCCGTGTTGCGGGAAGACGGCACGTACGCAGTTGGCGACTCTCACTGCCTGGTACCCCTTTGCGCCAGAAGTGAGCGATATAGCTCCTCTACCCTGGCAGATACAGCCGGAGCGGCGAACTTGTCCTCCGCCCGCTGCCTGGCACCGCGACGCAGGTGTGCGTTAGGCTCGGCGTTGGTTACCACCACTCGCGTGCCCGAGGCGAATTCGTCAAGATTGTAGGCCAGCCAGCCGCTGGTGCCGTGCTCTATCAGGTCGGATGTACCCCCGGTGTTGAGGGCGACTATCGCGGCACCAGCGGCGCATCCTTCCAGCAGCACCCGGCTGAGCGGTTCCTGCCACGCCGAAGGGAACAAGAGAGCCGCCGCCTTGTTCATCAACCTTAGCACGGCGTCGTTGTCCAGCCAGTCGTAGAAGCGGAAGTCGAGGCCTAGTCCGGCAGCCTCCGTCGCGATTCTATCCCGCCACGGGCCATCCCCCGCTATTACCACAGGCATAGCTACGGCTGCACGCGCCAGCGCCTGCGGCAACTGCCACGCACCCTTGTTCGTGTCCAGCTTACCCGCGAAGAGCAGGAACCTGTCCTCAGGGGATATGTCGTGCAAGGGCCATTCACCACCAAGTGCGCGGTCCACGCTTGGCAAGTCCACAAGGTTAGGGATGACGTTCAGACGCGAAGGGGGCACCCTCCCACTCCGGCTCAGTTCACGACTGACGTAGCTGCTGACAGCAATCACCATGTCACTCGAAGCCAGTTGCCTGCTGTCGGCCAGGGTTTTCAGCCACCGGGCGAGATTGAGTGGGATGCGTGCGACGGCACCCATACCTCTCGGCCTAGCGCATCGGAGGTACTTTGGCAAGCGGTGACACTCTTCGCATTCAGACACGCCGCCATCGGGTGTCTCGAAGAGCCGGGTGCTGACGGGGCACAGCGGCCAGTAATCGCGCACAGTCACCACCGAGACCGCGTTCCGGCTTGCTCTTGAAGCTGCCTTGACGGCCGCTATGCCCGACACCTGGTGTTGGCCGTGCAGCACGTTGATAGCTCCAGTGGCGACTAGAGACGCTGCTCGTTTCGCCAGCAATCGTCGCGCCATGCGCTGCGACCATGCCTTGCCTGCCCCTGCCCGTATGGCCCAGGCGGGAGGTCCAGGTACAAGCACCTCCTCTACCGGCAGGGCCTCATATCCTGTGGTACGAGTCGTGGGTCGTGGCACATTGTTGCCGTATACCGGGCGAAGCACTCTCACATGGTGCCCGCGTTCCGACAGCGCCTTGCCGAGATAGTACGTGCTCCAACCGCTGCCTCCACTCTTGGGAGGAAATACGTCAGTGAGCAGGCACACACCCAGGCTTTCGGACTGCGAGGGGTCACGCATGGGCGATCTTCCGTAGGATGCGGTCGAGCGCGACACAGTGGGCCTGCCAGCTATAGCTCGCCACTACCCGCTGCCGCGCCGAGGCCCCAAGACGGTCGCGCAAATCTGGGTCCTGGGCGAGCTGATTCAACGCCGTTGTAAGGCCATCCACATCACCCGTGCGGAATAGCAGGCCCTCCCTCTCCTCGCGGATGATTTCATTCAGCGGGGGTATGTCGATGGTAACGACGGGCAGGGCCATAGCCATGTACTCGAATACCTTCAACGGCGACCAGTAAAAGCCGAATTCCGCGAGCGGGGCATGAGAAGCCACGTCGAACGGTGCTACCCCAATGTCCGCCAGCGAGAGCAGTTCGGGTATGCGCTCGTGGGGTTGTGCCCCGGTAAAGACGAAGCGACCCGGCGGCAGTCCCCAGGAGGCCACTCTCGACCTCAACCCCTCAAGCTCCGGGCCACCGCCCACCGCCAGGAACGAGATACCGCTACCACCCTGCACCAGCCGCCGGGCGGCCTCCACGAAGTGCTCTACACCGTGCCAGCGGCGGAAGCTGCCCAGGAACACGGCGACAGGGTAGTCAAGCGTCAGGCCAAGTTCGTCCGCGAGAGCCTGCTTCGCCGCCCCTTGCAAGCGGTTCACCGGGTCGAAACGCTCCACGTTCGCGCCCCAGGGAAGTTCGTGTATCTTCTTGCGGGAAACTTCGCCAGGGACCGTCGTGGAGAGAGGCGTTACTATGGCGTCACTCCACCGACCCTGCGTGGCCGCCCACCGCCGCATGGAGCCAAGCAGCACCGTATCGAGCCTGGTCTTGAGACTGCCCGGCGGGTCCATCATGGGGGCGTTCACCTCCAGCAGCGAAGGTATGCCGCGCCAGTGCGCCAGCATTACTCCCGCCCCGGCAAAGTTGTAGAATCGCTCCATCACCACGTCAGGTCGAAATGCCTGGATAGCGCGGCGCACCTTTGGCAATGCAAGCAAGGCAAGTTCTTTGCGCCAGCGTAGGCCACTCACCGGCACGCCGCATTCTAACTGCCCGCGTGCCGGCTCCCCCTTGCCCTGTCTGGACAGTACCAGCACATTATGCCCAAGCGCCTGTAGCCCGCACGCCACCTCCTGTATGTGTATCGAGCCGCCGGACGTGCCGAAGGCTTCCACCGCCCCGGCCACGTACAACACTCTCAACCCGCCACCTCGCCGCCGACCTTCCGCGCCAGCACGAAGTAAGGGCCGGCGCGCCAGCTTCCAAATAGCACCAGGTCGAGCCACATGAGCCGGGTGAGCAACATCATCGCCTTGTACTCGGGGCCGCGCCTTGCTAGCCGCTGCTTTACGTCGCGGCGCATGGCATCCTCGCCACCACCCGCCCCGTTGTGGATCGGAGTCTTTTGTGCCTTTGTCTTGACTCGTCGCATGGCAGATTCGGCCAGCTTCACCACCAGGTTCTCGATGATGCTCTGGAACAGCCCGTTCCAAAAGACCGCCTTCTCCACCCGGAAGCCGCATTCGCGCAGCACCCTCTCCAGGTCGGGGTAAGTCGCCAGGGCTTTGACGTGGTCCGACTTGCGCAGGCGGTCGCGGGTGTCATCCAGCACGCCGCGCTCGCCGAGCCACCGGGAGAGCCGCCGCACGCTCCGCACGATGAAGTCCAGGCGGGAACCCTCGCGCGTGTTGGAGAAGAGGAAGAGCCGCCCCCTGCCGTCCAGCACGCGATTGGCCTCGCTCAGGAACGCCCGGATGTCCTCCAGCGGCAGGTGCTCCAATACGTCGATGGACATAGCCGCCGTGAAGGTGCCGTCTGGGAAGGGCAGCGCGCGAGCGTCTGAGAGGCACAGGTCGAGGCCCTGCAACGCCTCCCGCGCGAAGAGAGGGGCCGGGTCCACGCCTACCGCCCACTCGACGGTCTTCCTGTTCCAGAAGATGAACTTGCCGTTGCCGCAGCCTAGCTCAATTAGGCGGTCCTGGGCTGTGGGCTTGAGCATCTCGCGTATTGCCCGCTGGCGGACGGCCGCGCCCAGGAGCGGTATGCCGATGCGCTTGTAGTCGAGGGCGGCGTCGAACTCGGCTCCCTGCGATACGTAGAGTGAGGTGTGCTGCCCGCGCTCCGGGGGCATCAGATCGATGTACCCGGCGGGGTGCATGCGGTAGCGGCTCTCACAGCGCGGGCACTGAAGGGCGCTTCTCCAGCGGCGGGTGAGTGGGGTGCCGGTGCCCCACTGCTGTATGCACTCCGGGTTGACGCAGCAAACGGACCGGAGCAGTCTATCAGAGATCAATATGGTGTCTCACGTTGGATTTGATGGCTACGTCGCGTTCAAAGGCTCTGCCATGCCGGGATTCTAGCACCCGCACAGTGGAGCCGTCAACGGGGGCCTGTCTCGCTGTAAAACGCCTCGCGGTCAGTGATATAGGTCCAGAGCAGGCGGACCACCTTAGTGGGCATCTCAAGCTGCCCGTCCAGCACCCGCGCCCACTCTAGTCCCTGGCGCTGATCGGAGGTCCAGAGCGCGTACTGGACGAGCAGGCCGCCGTTCCAGGCCACGAAGAGGGCAGCCAGGCCAGCCAAGACCCACTTGGGTGCGCCGTTCGACATGAGCCACGACGCCAGCGCCACCAGACCCAGCACCAGGATGGCGGTGCTGTTGATGAACCGCCGCTGGCCAAAGGAACCGGCGCTCTGCCAAGTAAGGAAAGAGCCTGCGATGTACACCTGTACGAAGAAAGCAACCGCCAGCGCGCCGGTCAGCAGCCGGTCGTGCCGCCAGAGGAAGACCAGCCCCGCAAGCGCGACCGCCACGATGGGCGTCCAGGGTACCAGGCCGTGATCGGGCGCGAACAGCACGTTCAAGGCGTTGGGAGAGGTCCAGTTGAACTTGCTGGACACCACCTTGGACGGCCCGAACTGGCCTGTGATTACCCGGTACGCGATGAGTTGCGGGATGAATACAATCGCAGCCGTGATGCCCATCAAGATAAAGCCCGCGATAGGGCGCAGCAGAGCATTACGGTCGGCCAGGCCCCTCTTGCGCCATTGACCCACAAGCCGCACCGCTACTTCCAGCCCAGGCACAATTAGGAAGAGCGCGTCCTGCTCCCGCACCAGCATCATCAGACCCGCGAACGCGCCCAGCAGCAACCACTCGCGCCATTCGCGCCCGCTGTCTCTCTTAGTGCGCAACCAGTACCAGAGGAAGAGGGTAACGGTGAAGAGAGAGGTGGCGTGCGACCAGGGAGGGGCGATCACCGTGTAGAAGACTAACGGGGTGGCAAGCCAGATGGTAGCCACTCCAACCGCCGACACGCGCTTGCCGAACAACCGCCGCGACATCAAGTAGCACAGCAGCAGCCCCGCGCAGCCGAGCAAGTATGAAGTGAGGCAAATCGCCGTGATGTAAGGCTGAGAGTAGCCATCGGCGGGTATGTTGGCACCGAGGCTGTTTCCCACCGCGACGAAGAGGTGCGCCAGGGCATAGGCGGGCAGCCAGAACAGGCCCGTCCCGATGGGCGCGACGTTGATAGGGAGGCCGGTAAGGGCCTCCTTCTTCAGGTAGAGGTCGGTGTATATGGCTCCAAACTTCGCAGGGTTCGAGGAGTAGAAATGCATGTACTCGTTGCCGAAGTCCATGTCCCGGTCGAAGAAAAGGGAGTGGGTGTAGGCAAAGTACTGTATCTCGTCGCTGGCGTAAATGCGGTGGGTGACGAACGGTGCCACTATGGCGAATAGAACGAGCAGGGCGACGAGGGCGCGGTCGTGCCACCAGCGAGCGGTCTCGACGCGGCTGGTTACGATTGGTGCCGATGAAACAACCGCTGTCAACTCCGCACCACCGCTGCTATCTTCTGTGCGCGCCCCAGATAGGTGTACTGGGCTGAACGCTGCAACGCGGTTGCGCCAAGTCTGCGGGCGGCTTCTGGGTCATCGAGCATGCTCGTAAGTGCGGTAGCCAAAGCTTCTACGCTGCCAGCCTCGAAGAACGCCGCCGAGTCATCGCCCAGTATCTCTCTTAAGGCGGGCATGTCTTTGCACACAATCGGCTTGCCCACCGCCATGTACTCGAACAGCTTGAGGGGCGAGGCGGTCATAGTAGTTACGGTGTCGGGGATAACCAGCACATCCGAGGCGTTCAAGTAGCGGGCGGATAGAGGCTGCGACACCTGGCCGGGGAACAGCACCTTCTCGTCGGGGATGCCACACCGCCGCGCAAGCTCCTTTAGCTCGGCTATCTCGTGCGGTCTGCCACCCACCAACACCAGCAATGCGCCAGGGTGCCTATGCCGCACCTGGGCGAAAGCCTGTACCAGCAGGTCGAGGCCCCTGTAGGCAAATGTTAGCCCGGTGTATCCCACTATCGGAACGCCCTGTGGCAAACCTAACTCGGCTCTGGCAGATTGAGCGTCAGAGGGGAAGTATACTTCAGGGTCGTAAGCGTCGGGTATGACGGTCACATGCTCCGGCTGCCGCAGCCCCTTGCTTGCCGCCCAGCCCTTGAAGGCTTCGGTAAGCGATACGAGGCCATCGCTTCGGGTGAGGGCCGCGCGGTCGAGCCAGGGGAGGAAGTGCCGCCAGAAGGTACGGGGCCAGCGGGAGGCTTTGCTTGGGTGGGAGGCTTCGAGGTCGTGCACTTCGTATATAACGCGGCTGCCATGGAGGGGTCGCAACACCGCCAGCCAGGCAGCGCACACCGCGTCCCTGACGTAGAGCGTCGCGTAGCGTCTGCCGGTGAGCCGCCACACGAGGAGCAGCGCTACGAGCATGAAGGCGTACGCGGTGCGCTCCAGGTACGACCACCCCGCCCACGGCAGAAACTTCGACAGCTTGTTGGCGGCGGGACGTGGCAGGTGCAACGCTCCTAACTCCTCAAAGGCGCTAGGCTCGCGCAGCCAGCGGGGCACGACAAGGCGCACGCCAGGCATCAATCGCTGAAGCTCGCGCACCGTGCTGTACGTCTGAATGGCGTTGGCGGCACCGAGGTCGAGGCGCATCGGATAGGCTACGTAGAGGAGGGTGCGAGACACCTGTAGACCTCCTCCAGCCGGTCGCCCACTGCCTTCCAGCTAAACATATCCAGCACTCGCCGCCTGCCCGCCTGCCCCATCCTGTCGCGGAGTTGCGGGCTTGCGAGCAGGGCGGTGATTTTGGCTGCAAGGTCGCGCGGGTCCTGCGGGCTGACCCGGAACCCCGTTTCACCCTCCACCACCACCTCGCGGAAGCCCCCGAAGTCGGATGCTACCACCGGCGTGCCGCACGCCATCGCTTCGCACAGGGCCATGCCGAACGTCTCATTGACGAAGGAAGTAGCCACCAGCATGGCGCAACTGCGGTAGAGGGCCGCAAGGTCGTCCTGCCCCAGCCTGCCCAGGAAGCGCACCCTGTCAGCCACACCAAGCTGTTGCGCTATTTGCTGCAAGACGGGTCCGTACTCGCCCTCGCCCGCGACCCACAGCACCGTATTTTCCGGCACTATCTCGGTCATCGCCTGGATGAGGTACTCGACCCCTTTCCAGCGCACCAGGCGACCTGCGTAGAGGATGGCAGGGGCTTCCACTGTGGAGCGGGTGAGTCCGTATTTCGCTAGTGCCTGTGCGTCGTCGCGGCCTTCAGGTGTAAACCTCTCCAGGTCAACCCCGTTGTAGACTACCACGGGATTGATGCCGTATCTTGCCTGCACCTGCTCCGCGTTGAAATGGCTGGCCGACACAGAGCCGTCCGCGAACCGCACGAACAGCTTGTCGCCAGGCCAGAAGTCCTTGCCGTGGCAGCCGAACAGTAGCTTCGCGCCACCCAACCTGGCGAGCGCCCCCACCGGCAGGTCGTAGGGCTTCTGGATGTGCACTATGTCGAACTTGCCGCCGAACAGCGCGGGCAGGGCGAAAGGAGCCATCGACAGCCGCTCCAGGAGCTTGGTCAATCCGTACTGGCGGCTCATCAGGGGCAGCTTGCGCCAAGCGTCCCTGTCGATGTAGGGAAAGAGGCGCACGCGGACGCCGGGTATGCGCCTGCGCTCTCCGGAGCCACGCCCGCCGAAGATGGTCACTTTATGCCCGCGTGAGGCCATCTGCACGGCGACCTCCCACACGAACGTCTCGACGCCGCCCCACCGGGTAGTGGTGGTCAGGTTGTAGAGGGCTATCTTCACCTGGGCTTTACCAGCATGACCTGGTAGGTGCCCTGCCAGCCATACCTGTAGATACGGTAGAACGGATCGACCAGCCGAAGCCTGCGCATCACATCCAGTAGCGTACGACGCAAGCCGTGTAGCTGCCGGATTTCGCCGGTGAGTATGCGGTGCCGTACCTGGTCGCGCACGCGGAAGCCCTTGCTCGTAGCGAGCCGTGCGAATGCCGCCCAGGTGTAAGTGTTAAGCTCCGAATGCTCCTGCCGGTCCTGGAGGGGGCCGCCGCTCTTGGAACGGCCCGCCCGCTTGATTACCTGCTCGGAGATAGGTGCAGGCAGCCAGTTGATGAGGGGCAGATGGTAGTGTGGGTCGCGGAAGGCCCGGCGGTTGGGTACGGTGGTCAGCACCACGCCACCGGGCTTGAGCACCCTGTATATCTCGCTCAGCACCGCCGCCACGTCTTGCACGTGTTCCAGCACGTCCATGCACAGCACCATCTCAAATTGGGAGCCGGCATACGGCAGCTTCTCACCTGCCGCCACGGTGATTGGCAAGTCCAGGCCATGACGTTGGGCGCGCAGCCGGGCAATCCGGGCGTAACTCGGATTGTAGTCGGTGGCCTGGACCTCCAAACCCCCGCCTCCGAACTCTCGAAGTAGAGCTACCGAGAGACCGCCCATACCAGAACCCAGGTCAAGTAGACGAGTGCCTTCCAGACGGGAGCCGAGCAGCGGGCGGATGTCGCGCAGGTTGGCCTCCTGGTGGTTCTCCTGCCAGATGCGCCGTTCACGCCAGCTGTCGAAGTCGGCGCGCCACTTCATGTGCTGCAACCACGGCTCGATAGCCTCCACCAGCTTCGCCTCAAGCTCAGGGCCGGAAGTGGTGGGGACAGTGTGGTTGCGTGTGTCTGTAAGGGCGGTCTCTACTGCCAATGTGTCGCCTCTGTTCATGAAAGAACGCCTATCGGAACAAGAGCCAGCCAGCGCCTAAGCACCCGCATCGACTCCGGGAGTGGCGCTCTGCTCGTCCTGAGAGTTGCGGCGCAGCCAGTCGTATGTGTAGATGCCGTCGTGGTGCCCATCGGCCCAGAAGAACATGATCGCGTACCTGCCAATTTGCTCGGCACCCTGCATCGTGGTCTCCTGCGAGCTAAGCTCCTTCACGAAATCGAGCCTGCCGGGAGCACCCATCTCGCCCCTGCAAAGCGCGCACGGGCACTGCCACCGAAGCCAGTCCACCGCGTACTGGGTTACTTTGCCGTCGCTCCAGTTGATGTAGAGCAGGTTATCACTCTCCACCAACTCGACGCCAATCGGCTCTATCGGATTGTACTCTTGCGTGCTGTTCATGTTGCCGCCTAACTATCGTAGGGAGTCCGGTTTATTGTTGTCGCTTGAAGAGCAATATACCCTCTTTGCTCGCTTCCAGGGTCCACCCCGGCGTCGATTGAACGAACTCTATCGCGTTCTTACCGCCAATCATGCGGTCGGGGGAATTGAACGACTCGTTGCCGGGATCGGCCAGGATGTAGTCGAGGTCAACGTAGGGAGGGCCGAAGCCGGGGTGCACGTGCGGGCCGAGGTTGTACGGCGAGTAAGGCGCAGGCGGGAAGTTGTAGATGTAGCGCCTGGGGAGCAAGTGCGGGGCCAGCTTGGAAGTGACGGCTACCTTTGCGTCTCGCGGCACCATGCCTACCAGTTCGTTGGCTGCCTGCACCCTGGCGCTCGGCTCGTGGAAGCGTATCACCCGCACTACCGGGTTGGCGTAGGGCACGGTCATCAAGAGCGCCCACAACGCCAGCACAACGCCGCCTGATTGCAGCAGCCGCTTGTTGGCCCCTTCATCGCGCCACCGGGAGAGGCGTTTGCGCAGGTTGTCGGCCCCGTATATGGCCGCCGCCACCAAGCCGGGTACCAACAGCAGGCTGTAGTGGGACTCAAGGTCTATCTGAGAGCCGCGCAACGACAGCAGGTTGAGCGCCAGGATGGGCAGGCCAAGCACCAGGGGCTTTGGGGCCAGCAGTGGTAGCAGAGCAAGCGGCAACACGAGGTTGAGCAAATACATCAGCTTCGGCACCAATAGGCCAGGTTCAATAACTGCCTTGTTGAATGCCTCTATGGGGTGCAACAAGACGAACTGCGCGATTTCGGGGCCGCTACGCCCCAGGTGAGCGTAATACGCCAGTTGGGGACTCATCCCGCAGGGCCAGCACGACATATCGAGGGTCGTGCCGGGCGGTGGCGGGGTGAGTGCGCCCGGATAAGCAAAGGACGGTGTAATTACGAACGTCGAGAGCGCGAAGTAGCCCAGTCCAGCAGCCAGGGGCAGCACCACGAACTGCCATTTGCGCCTGGTGAGCAGGCCGTAGAACCCGAACATCATCACGACCAGGGCCACGTCGGTGCGGGCCAGCATGGCAGTCAGCGCGAGGGCCAGGAAAAGCTGCCAGTTGCCGCGCTCGTAGAAATAGAAGGCGAACAGCAGCAGGGTGAGCGCAAAGAGCCGCACCTGAAACGGGTTGAGGGCCGTGTGCAACAGTGTCGGATAGAGCAGGTAGGCCGCCGCGATGCCAAGTGCGGCCAGTTTCACGCCTAAGCGGTCGCGGGCCAGCCAGTAGACGGGCAGCGCGCCCAGGCCGGAAACGACGATTTGCAGGAAGAATAGCGCGTGAGGCGAGGGTACCAGGGCGTAAATCGGTACGAAAAAGAGCAGCATCGGCATCCAGTCCATGCCGAATACAGAACCGGTGAAGTTGAAGCGCGAGTCCTCCATGATCCGGCCCTGGAGAGTGTTCCAGATGCCTTGCTCGAAGTCCACCTGGTCGTAGCCCTGGCCGAGCGTTTCGTACTTGTAGTAGCTCGCCACGAACATGACCGCTATCCAGAGCAGGATCATCACGGTCAGCAGGTGGGGGGCGAGCACCTCCAGGCGCGAGAGGGCCACGTCCAGGCGTCCGCCCGAGGCGCTGACACGCTCCGTCTGCCTGGCAGCCACGGTGCTGCTCAAGGTCGAGCCTCCCGGCCCTTCTGCGCGACACACACCACCGACAGCCCGAACGGCAGGCGGGACCGGCTGATGAACCGCGCCTCTCCCTGGTAGTACTTGATGAGCAACCTGTTTGCCCAGCCGGGCACCGGCATGAAGTCGGTCTCCGGGTCTTTGTTCTCGTTGCGAAGTTGCGCCCGCTTCTGGAGGAGCGTCTTCAGCAGGCGCACGAGCACCACGGGGGCCAGGATGAGGGCGTTTGAGTAGCTTACCTTGCGCACCCGCAGTCCGGCCTTGTCCATCGCCCTGCTCATCATGCCGGTGGTATAGCGTCTACGGTGCCCCAGTATGTCGTCCCAGTAGGTCCAGAGCGCCTTGTAAGCCGGTACGCTCACCACCAGCAGGCCGCCGGGCCTGAGCACCCTCTTCAGCTCGGTCAGCGCGGCGTGGTCGTCGTCCAGGTGCTCTATCACGTCGAGCGCGGTGATGATGTCGAAATAGCTATCGGGGAAGGGCAGTGCGGCGGCGTCGGCCTTGGCAAGGCTGGTGTGCCCGCGCTCCCGGCAGAAGGCCAACGCCTCTTCCGAAAAGTCGGTGCCGGTGGCGTGGGCGTAGCGCGCCAGGTGGTCGAGGTTCATGCCCGTGCCACAGCCCAGGTCGAGGGCGTGGCGCTCGCGGCCTCTGGAATCGGGCAGGTACCTGTCGAGCAAGCTGTAGACGATAGCGCGCTTGCCCACGTGCCACCAGTAGTCCTGTTCCTTGATGTAGAGGTCGTAATAGAGGTCTTGGCGCATAAGCTTATGGTGTGTGGTAGCGGTAGAAGATCATGTCGCCCACCCAGGTGTTGAGCAAATGCCAGGTCATGGCTGCGAGCAGCAAGGTGACGAACCAGCGGGCGAGGCGGCCCCGTTGACCAAGCAGGCCCAGGAGGCGACCCAAGAGTAGTGCTACTGCCGCTGCGACGAGGTAGTACCACCGTATCGCGTCCCCAAGCGCCTGGTCAAGCAGTGCGAACAAGCCCCCGACCGCCAGCCACGAGCCGAGCCAGGCCCAGGCTACCGCTTTGAGTCTCGTCCCTGTTACCGCGCCCATCAAGGCGAGAATTAGCTGCGCGGGACCGACAAGGTAGACTACCTTGCGAGCCAGCTTTTCCAGTGAGAATGATAGTGCTGATGCTGTCCCGCCCTGCCCCTCGCCTACTCTGCCCAGGAGGCCGCCAAAATGGTTGCCTACCAGGTCCACCACGTTGCGGTAATAGGCTACAAAGCTGACGGCGGCGGCGAAGGAGAAAACCCGGATGAGTCGCCAGCCCCTATCCGGTGCCAGGCCTCTTAAATGTGCTACTAACATCCACAACAGGAACAAAAAGGCTATCAGGAAAGCACCTAACATCATACCGTAGTGCCCCAGCATCGTCAAGAAAAAGCAGACGCCTGTGGAAAGCAGCAGCCAGCTGTTGCGCTTGACCGTATCGCTGCGGCCGTTGAGGTAGGCCAGCCCGCCGAGCATGCCCAGGTTTAGCACGCCCTGGGCGAACAGGTTGGTGTAGTTGCCCGCGGAGAAGAGGTCGAACGGGGCGGGGGAAACAGCATAGACCAGCGCTGCCAACCCTCCATACGGGCCGCGCCACAGCCTGTACCCGCACCAGGCCAACGCCAGGCAGGTCAGCGAGTCGAGCACCGAGCACACCCACTTCAAGATCAACGAGAGGGCTTCATCGCCGCTGCCGAAGACCCATGTAAGGGGAGCCACCACCGCGTACAGAGCCGGAGGGTAAGGCGCGGGGGTGCCATCAGGCAGAGGCTCGCTCATGATCCACTCGCCCCCTAGAAGCGCCTGGACGTTATGCACGTTGAGCAGCAGGTCGCTGGTGAGGAATTGCGGGTAGGTGAGGCCACCGAAACGGAGCGCGAAAGCCAGCACGAACGCAGCCGAGCCTAGCGCGACCGCGAGTCGGCCCGCCGAGGATGAATCGCGGATGAGCAAGCCCAGAGCCAAGCGTGCCAGGGCTGCGAATGCGACACACCAAGCCCCCATCGGGAGCATGGAGGGCACCAGCAACCCCAATTCGGGCCGCGCCACCAGCAGAAGCACAGTAGACGCAACCGTCAGCACCACACCAGCACCAAGAGCAGGAAAGTGCCTACCTGCGGCGACCGCCACCGCCAGCATAAACAGCAATAGGCCCGCCGCAAGTGTGAGCAGAGTGCCCGGTGCCGGTACGACCACCGGACGCAGCCCGTACTCGGCTGGCGCGACCTCCACAGAGTCGATGTTGACGCCGAGGTCCCGGCCTCTATTGTTTATAGGGTCTTCGTTGAAGGTAGCGGCTTCCACGGTGATGGTGAGGCTGGCCTGCCAGGGGTCGCCCCGGGGCACGAAGAAGGTGTCGGTGCGGCGTTCCGGGAGGCTCGGCACGCTGAATTGCTGCCCCCGGATAGTCACGGTCATCACATCGGCGGCAAGGTCGGTCGCCGCCCCTACATGGCTGATGGAGACGTTGACCGGCTCGTTGCCTATTTCAGGGAAAGTTATGGCCGCGTAGCCTGTGCTCCAGCGGTAGTCGAACTCCGGCGTCATCTCCTTGGCGTGCAAACCGCTCACGTAAGCGTCGTCCAGCAGACCGCCTACATCAACCCTGTAGACGGCCTTGTACTGGTACGCGGCGATCCAGGGGGCAAGGCTCAACAGGAGGAGCAAGTAGAGCGCGGGTGCCCCCAGGAGGCGCACGACAGCAGTCAGACCAGGGTGGAGCACAGTCGCCAGCGTGTTCATGTGGAGGCCCGCACCAATCGCTCGACCCAGAAGACCAGGGCCTGCCATGCCACCGTGCCGAGGAGCAGTCCGGCGAACCTCCCGCCCCAGGTGCCGCGCCCACCCAGCGCAACCAGACCTACACCACCCGCCACCGCCACGGGCAGCATGGTGAAGAAGAGGTGTTTGCCGATCATGTCGATCTTGTAATTCGCGGCAATGAAGACTGGTAGAATGGCAAGCCAGGCAATAACCAGGGTGGTAGCGCGAGCCTGTGCGACTCCGAGCCGTTGGCGCGCGAGGAGTAGCAGCACACCGACCACGGCGAGTAGCAACGGCACCATGCTCGCCAGGTAGTCCCCGGTCCAAACAAGCAACTCGGCCACACCGCCCGGCCAGCGCACTGTGGCGGCAGCACCTGAGGCCGCGCCCAGCAGAGCCACCGCCGAGGCTGCTACAGGGGTCACGTAGAGGCCGTAGTACGCAATGAATGCCAGCAGCCAGCCCACCGCCAGCACAAGGTAGGGTTGCCAGCTAAACGGTTGCGGTCCGTTTCGGGCAGGACGGACAAACCTCCAACCCACGGGCGCAACTATGACGACAAACGTTACGAACACCGCCACCGTGGGGAAAGACAGCAACGTGAGCGTGGCAAGCACCACTGCCGCTAGGAGTGTGGCAGGGCGCCACCCCCTGACTGAGGCAGCAAGCAGCAATGCCAGCAGACCCGCCGCGAGCCACTGGGCAAATATCGTCGGCAGGATGCCATATGAGAAGGCACGAAAGGCGAGGGGCATCACGGCATACAGGAATGCAGCAGCTAGCGCAGCCGCCTTTGAGCCACCAATTCGCCGGGTAAACCAATACGCGAACAGGACAACCGTGGCATCTAACAAGCAGATTGACCACTTGAGCAATGTCTCAAGATCAAAAGGTAGTGCCACAATGGGGCTGGCGGCAAGGTAGAACAGCGGAGACTTAGGGATCAACAGCGACATGCCCCATTCAGGCGGCACCTCGCTCAATCCCCCCGGAAAGTACAGGGCCTGCCAATCGCCCGCAAGCAGAGTCCGCAGCCACTTCATGTGGTACGGCATGTCTATGATTACAGATTGGGGCAACGCCATCCCGCCGTACCGCAACCCAAATGCCAGGGCGACTGCCATCGACAACAACCGACCACGCTGTCCATCACCACGAGTGCGGGAACCTACTAGCCGCTCAACAACAACGAATATCAGCAGCATACTGCCCAGGCTAATCGCTATGTGCGGTGCCGTCACAGAAGCCGACGTGTGGCTACTCGCCAGCAATAGACAGAGTCCGGCCCCCACTATCGTACCCGCAACTAAGGCTCGTATCCGTGTTGCAGGTCCGGTGCTGAGACCGCGCAACGTGCGGCCAACCAGGATGTATGCAAGCAACGTGCTTAACACGAGGAAGCCCAAGGTCGCCAGGGAGGGCCAGATGAAGCCTCCGCCGCTTGACTGCTCAAGAACGACCCGATCTACCTTCAGGCCCTTCGCCTGTGCTTCCTCGCCAGGCAGCCGGTAATCAGGCGCGCGAAACTCTACCACGGTATCGCGGGAGGCCAGGGCAGCGGGTTGGCTCTCGTCTATCCTGAAACTCAGCTCCTGCCAGCCCGGTACGACCTCCCCGGCAAAGAACCTGACGCCGTTGACGTGGACCTCGATGGGGGCACGCCGTTGCGCGTCCAGAGTTATGGTCAATGTAAAGGGTCGTGCGCCGCCCATACCCGGAAAGCTCACGTAGCCATATACGTCGGACCACCTGTAGGTGCCGCCGGGTTCCTCAAGCCGGGCGTGGAAGTTGCGGGTGTACGCCTGGTCCTGAGGCGAACCGACATCCACAACGTACGTGCCGGGAAGCTGGTAGGCGAGAACCGACAGGGACACTATCAGTAGGAGGCCGGGCCAAACGACCCACCACCTCAGCAGCCGCAAGCCGAAACGTACTTCCTCGCCTATCCAACGCATTGTGGAAAGGAGGTAAGCAGCGACGCTCACTCGCGGGCGCGCCGCGTCTCGATGGCTACTTGAAGGCATAGGTGATCCTGTACTGCCACAGGTTGAGTGCCTCAAAAGCAAACAGGGCTAGCACCAGACACACGAGCACGGAGCCTGCCCAGCCGCGTCGTGACAGCTTCGCGAGCACAATCGCGCCGCCCAGGCATACCAGCGGCAAGGCGAACAAAGCGTATCGCACGTAGAGGTTCATCGTCCAGCCTATGATAGCGAACGCCAGCACGGCCCCACCCCAGCCGAGCGCGGTCAGCACGAGTATTCGCCGCCTTGCAGCCCACGAGTGTAGGCGGCTGCGAACGGACCAGATGGCGGTGAACCCAAGCAGGGAAGCCAACACAGGCCACACTCGGTAGTATGCCTGCGCCTCATTCCAGAACCCAAGCAGGCCCCCGACTAACCACTCTCGGCGGGTCTCGGCATAGCGCACGATTAGCCCCAGGCTGCGGTCGGAAACCGAACCGCCGACGAGCAAGTGCAACGCTCCCGGTTGCGCCTCGGCGGCTCGCTCCGCCCTTATCTGCTGGAGGGTGTCGAGCATATCCGCCGCGAAGTGGCCGTAGTAGAATGTGTAAGCCAGCCCAACACCGAGCAGCAAGGCCGCCAGCACCCACACGCCAGCCGGGACCGTCCGCCTCTCTCCCGGTTGAGACTTCCCGCCGAAGACCCACCAAAGCAGGCCGGTCAAGCCAACAGCGGCCCCGGTAAGCTGCACCACACCTGGATGGCTAAGCAGGGCGGGCAGCAGCAACAGAAGCAGCAGCCAGAAGGCCGGACTTGTTGGCCTCAGGTAGCGGTAGCAGGTCACGAGCAGGGTGAGCGCGCACAGGGCGAAGAACTCCCCAAACAGGTTTGAGGTGATGCCCCACGAGTAGGGGAGCACGGCGATGGGCATGATGACGTACAACCCAGAGGCAAGTAATGCCACACGACTATCCCCGGTTGAGGTCTTAGCAACCAGATAGAGCAGCCCGGCTCCCAGCGTTCCCAGCGCCACGGTGAACAACCTGATCACCAGCAGTTGGTCGTTCAGCAGCCCTTGCAAGGGGAGCATGAAGACGTAGGGGGTCGGCAGGTAGAAGGTTTCGTGCCCGCCCCATTCGTCCGACCTGATGGTGAACAGGAGTTGCCCGGCCTGCACGGTATCGAACCTATGGCTGTGGAAGACCAGGTCCATGATGAAGATGAGCGGGTGTAGCTGGCCCGCGAGCCGCACCACGAACGCCAGCAACATCACCGTCAGCAGGACGCGGCGGTCGAGTACGGGCCACCGGGCACCTACTACTCGCTTTATGAGAAGCCCCGCCAGCGCCACCAGGCCCACGAACATCGCCCCGGCCACCACCGCCTGCGGCCAAGCCTCGTACCAGCGGCCCGATGTCAGCCACAACCTGTTAGCAACCAGCAGCCCCGCCGCAAGCAAGCCAACCAGTGTTGAGCCGGTCGTAACGGCACCCACTCCCCAGCCGAGCATCGCCAGGACCACACCCAGCATGCCGGCGGCAGCAACCAGTCCGATTACAACGCGGAGGGGCGGCTCGATGAAGCGGTCGGGGTTGGTGGCAGGCTGGACCAGCACTCCGGTGGCTACCACTCCGAGAGGCCGCGGATTGGGGTCTTCCGGTGGCACAAAGGTGTTGCCCGAAAGCCGCAGCACCAGCGTGCCGTCGGCAACGTCCTCCCGCGCCACCTGGAATGAGTAATTGGTCAGTTGGGGCGCGGGTTGCACATCGAGCAGCGTGCGGTCGCCCACATGCACGCGCAGGGTGGCCGGTTCCTGCCCTTTGGGACGAAACCCGCTTGCCGTCAGGATGACGTTGAAGTCCTGCCTGCCTACGTCGCGCAGGGTGACGAAGGACTCGTCGGTGGTCCAGCGGAACGGCTGCGGGACTTCACCCGGCATCTGTTCGGGCGTGTTGAAGCCGCGCACCATAGAGGCATCGAGCGGCGTACCAATGCCAATCGCGTAGGTGGGCCGGACCTGGTAGGCCAGTAGGACCAGCACCAAGGTCGCGAACACCCCCACGAACGTGCCGGGGTTCAGCAGCCGTCGCAATATGATGGTGAGTACGGGTGTCACTAGCAGCGGGCGACCTCTTCTACTTAAACTGGTAGCTGATTCTATAATGCCACAGCACAAGCGCCTCGACGGCGAAAAACACGACGACGAGCAGCGACAGCAGGCGTCCGCTGCTCCCCCTGCGCCACACTCCCGACAGCAACAACCCGGCACCCAGGGCCACTACAGGTAGCGCCGAAAGCATGTAACGCACGTAGACGCTGGTTGCCCAGCCCACAATGGCAAACAACGCCACGACCGCCAACCACGCGCCACCCGCCAGGACAAACCGCAGTCGCTCGCGTCCCAGGGTTGCGCGCCGTAACCTCGTCGCGGGGAGCACCAACACGAGCGCAAACAATGTCGCCAGCACCGGCCACCCACGATAGTAGGCGACGACCTCGCGCCACACACCCTCTAGCCCGCCGAGCACCCACTGGCTTCGACTTCTCACCTCGCGGTTGACGAGGCCCAGGCTAGCGTCCTCCACCGAACCACCCACCACGCGGCTGAAGCCCTCTCCCTGGCTCGCCTGTGCCCTCTCGGCCCCGATGCGCGCCAGGCTGTCTAACATTTGCCCGGTAAAGTGGTGGTAATAGATGGCATAGGATATGCCTGCGGCCAACGTCAGCGATACGAGCAGCCATGCCCCCGCAAGCCTCGCAACGCCACGCCGGGCTGCCCAAACAATACCTACCAGTCCAAAAGCTATGCCGCTTAAGGCCACGACCCCAGGGTGACTGAGCAGAGTAATCGCCAGCAGTATGACGAGCGCCCAGAAGGCAGGTCTCGCGGGAGCCAGGTTCCCCGCACTACCCAGCGCAACCGCCAGCGAGCAAAGCATGAAGAACTCGCCAAACACGTTCGGAGTGATGCCCCACGAGTAGGGCAACACTGCCATGGGCAGCGACACGTACAGCAGGGCAGCCAGCACCCCCGCTCGCCCGTCGCACAGGAGCCGCCTGGCAATGTAGTAGACAGGCAGCACGCCGAGCGTTCCCAGGAGCACTGTCAGCACGCGGATGGCAAGCCGCCCGTCGGCCAGCAGCCAGTCAAGCGGCATAGCGAACAAGTAAGCCGTGGGGAGGTAGAAGGTCTCGTGCCCGGTGCCGCCGAACTCGGCAGGGGCGTTGGTGAAGAGTAGCTGGCCTGTCTGCACCAAACGAAGGTGGTTGAAGTGAAAGCCGAGGTCGTACACGAAGATTTGAGGGTGCATCTGCCCGGCGAGACGCACTACGAACGCGGCAAACAACACCGTTAGGAGCAGCATGCGCTCACTACGCGACCACACAACCCCGCCCATCCGTAGCAGCCACCCACCCACCACCCAGGCAAGTCCCACAACCGCCGCACTTAGGAGCAGCACGCCGGGCCATACCGCGTACCATTCGGCGGTGGTAAGCCAAAGGCGGTCGAGCACCAGCAGGCTCGCCGCCAGCAGTCCGGGGAGACTTGCGCTAAGCCCCACCAGGCCCCACCCCCAGCCCAACCATGACAGCAGCAATTAGCACGGACCCCAGCACCGGAAGCGGAGGCGTTATCAACCCCGGCCCGCCCTGCGCAGGCTGCACCGCAATGCGAGTCACGATGATACCAAGTTCGCGCGCGTCTCCCGGCACCTGGAAGGTGTTGCTGGAAAGCTCCAGGGTAAAGCTGCCGCGCTCGGAATCGAGTAGCGACGGGGGAACTGCAAACGTATAGGTCGCTACTCCGGGGGGCGGCTGGGCCTGTAGAAGCACCTCGCCGCTTACCCGTGCGGTGAGCGCGGGAGGGGGAGTGTCAGACGGACGCGAGCCGTTGACTGTTAAGGTTATGGAATAGGGCTGCGCTCCCAGGTCGGTGAAGGTCACACGCCCGTAGCCACTCAGCCACCTGAAGGTCTGGTAGCCCAGGTCCACGCCTTCCGGCACCCGCTCCGGCCCGCTGAAGCCATCGAGCAGGGGCGCATCGGTGGGCGAGCCGACGATGATTTGCTGCGTGGGCCGCGACTGGTAGCCAAGCACCACCAGCAGACACGCGATAAGGGCACCTGCATAGATGCCTGGGTTGAGCAAGGTCCTGGGCAGGAGGCGCAGGCTCACCGCGCATTGCTCCCCGTGCTGCCTCCATTGTCGCGCTTGTAGAGCGTGACGAACTCGTTGGACCAGACCGACTGCTCCGCCGAAAAGCCATACTGCGCCGGGTCCTCCCCGGTCCAGAGTAGCGCGAAGTCGGAGGCTGCTCCCTCTTCCGGCGGCTGTATGGGCTGGCCGAAGCTAAGTCGCGGATCGCCGTACTGGGGATGATCGCGCAGGTAGAAAGCGACTGCGGCCATGTAGCCCCCGTACACGGTCTCAGCGCCCTCTCGCGCGGGGTCGTGCTCCGGGTTCGCCAGCAGCAGCGAGGCACCTTCCGGTAGCTGTCCGGCCAGCTCCTGTGCGTCGTCAGGCCCGGTGAGTCGATAGACGCGGTCGGGGCCGAAGTCTTGGACCAGTTCGAAGTCGTCTACAACCTTGCCTTCAGGTGCGGTCGAGCGCCACTCAAAGTCCTCACGCTGAGGGCCGCTAAGGTTCTCCAGGTGTGCCACCACGTACTCTACACCCAAGCCTCTCAAGGCACCCAGGCTGCGCGGGCAGGGGAAGCACCGCTCGGTCTCCAGCACCAGCGCCGAGTACGAGAAGGGGCGGATGGTCGTGCTGCCGTTGATGGTGCTGTGCCAGTGGTACACGCTGTAATACTGGTACAGGTTCGCCATCTCGACGCTGGGGTCGCCGCGTTTATAGTGCGTCATCGGGTATTCCAGTATGACGGTTTGGGGCTGCTCGGCAAGCCACTTGTAGACCGCCGGTACGGCCTCCCTCGTGCCCACCGGCTGCATGCTGATGGGCGCGCTCCAGCTTTCCGCTACGGGTACAAACGCAACTAACGCCGCCACTACCGGCACCAACCTGCGCGCTATGTCGTGCCCGTTCGTCCGCGCCGACAGGTGCCTCAGCAGGAACAACGCGCCCATACCAGCAAGCACCGCCAGCGCGAGCGCCGTGACAATCCCGATCCTGGTGACCACGCGCATGCTCTGGAAGCCGGGCACCCACTCGTGCAGGAAGAGGTACGGCAGGGGCATCACACGCTGGATGGCCGCCGGGTTGTAGTTGGAGGGTGCGTACCAGGGTTGCAGGCTCGGCCCTAGCGACAGCACGGCGGAAATCACGGCTATGATTGCATAGAACCCGGCATGAAGCCTGAGCGAGCCTTTTACCTCTCCACTCGATACGTGGTTGGCTTTCCCACGAAACGCAAGCACCAACCCCGTAATTGCCAGCCCCAGCACGAAGAAGCCGGGGAAGGCCGCCCGCTCGATAGCCCAGGGGCCGGGGTCGGCAAAGGGGGCCAGCAACGACCTGTAGGCCGGGCTGCCTTTGAAGACAGCCAGGAAGCTGGCAAGGGTGTTGGAAAAGCGTTCGGCCTCGAAGATGCTGCGGCTGAACTCGAACTGGCCCTGGTCGCGCACGTAGGGGATGGCAATCGGCAGGATGAACACCAGAGAGCCTGCCAGCCCCACACCTGCTTTCACCAGGAACGACAGGGAGAACACCCGGCGCTGTGCGAGGGCATAGTAGACCACGAACAGCCCAAGCAGCATGGCGGTGTAGAAGGCGAGGTAATGTCCCGACAGTGCCTGCAAGGTGAAGAAGCCGCTCAACGCCAGCGCCCAGCCCCACTCCCGCGTCCAGAGCAGCTTGTAGGCGGCCAGCAGCACCAACGGCATCCACTGGGTGTTGTCCAACGTGATGTGGGGCAGGTGATTTATCCGGTAGAAGCAGAACGCGAATGCCGCGCCCGCCACGATGCCCCCCCAACTGCTCCCAGTCAGTTCGCGCACCAGCAGCCACGTAGCCCAGCCGGACAGCACGAAGCTGAGGAAGAGTATCAGGTTGTGGCTGAGCACCGGGTTGCCGAGCAGGAAGTAGAATGGGGCCGACAGGACGGCCTGGGCGAACGAAAGCTCGTCAAAAGTGAGCGTCCCGCGGAAGGGGTACATGATGTTGCTGTTGAACAGGTCGAGCGGCTGGGTAGCCAGGGCGTGCGCCTGCCAGGCCATCGCCCACACGCTGTACAGCGGATCGCCTTTATCCATGACGAAGCCGCCCAACTGCGGGAACATCGGCCAGGTGGCGACGATTGTGAGTAGCGTAAAGAGGCCGAGCACGGCCAGGTGAGGCGCGAGTCTCGACAGCCTTGAGGGTCGCGCGGGTGCGGTGAGGTCGGCACGCACCGGAGCCGCTTGCTCAGCCGTTTCGTGCTCGACCACGCTTGTAGCCGCGAATTGCAGACGACCTACTTTCATGCGTCCGTTCGACCTTCCAGCCGTCCCGCAACGTGTCTGAGCACCCTCAACAAAGTACCGGCACCCTTCTCCCACTGGAACTGGCGGTGCACGAAGTTCGAGCCGGCACTTCCCATCGCCCGCGCCCTCTCCGGGTCCGACAGCAAGCCCGCCGCCGCGTCACCCAGGGCGTTGGGCGTGGCCGGTACGAGGTAGCCGCTACTGCCGTGCTGCACCGTGTCACATGGGCCGCCCTCGTTCGCCGAGACGACCGGCAGACCAAGCCCCAACGCCTCGATCACCGACAGGCCGAAGCTCTCCTCCCGCCCCGTGTGCATGTAGACGTTACCCAGGGCGTAATGCGCGGGTAGTTCTTCCTCGGGCACTGCCCCTGTGAAGATTACGTCTCGCCCCACGACCATTCCAAGCGACCCGGCAAGCTCCTCCAGGGACGCACGCTCCGGCCCCCCGCCCACGACCAATCCTACCGTGCCCGGCACCTTGTTTGCAGCGTGATGCACAGCGCGGATGAAGAGGTCTATGCGCTTGCGCGGGTGCAGGTGGTTTACGGTGACCACTACAGACTTGCCATGCAAACCGTACCGCGCTCGGAGGTTCTCAATAGTTGCCGCGTCCGGTTCGCGGAAGTCCATCCCGTGCTCGATGACGACCGCCTTGCGCTGGTAAGCGTTCCAGATGCGCCTTGAGCCGTAGGGGCTGTTGGAAAGCACCCGGTGGGCCGAGCGCAACATGGCCTGGTCCAGCCGCCGGTAGACACGAAAGGCCGGTGACATGAGCCTGCCCAGTTTGCCGAGCCGAGAGACTATGTCGCCCGTGTCGCTGTAGATGAAGCGGGGCGGCTCGAAGCAGAAATAGAGGACCGGCACGCGCCTCCGCAACAACGGCAGCCATATCCGCCGGGCGAACCACATGGCGGGCACACTCGGCGGCCCAAAAAAGACCACGCCACTCAACTGCTTGCGCGGGATGCCCAGGCCCAACGCGGGGCCGAGCGCGTACTCGGCGGCGGCGTCAATGTAGTGGTTGCCCGTCAGTTGGAGCGGCATGCCCGACTCGATCAGCCCCACTCCCTCGCTGAGCGCTGGAAGGCACTCCTCGGCTATGTGGTGGGTGAGCAAGACGACCTGCTCGCGTCCCTCCAATGCCTTAGCTGTGTAGCCTGCCAGCTTGAGTATCAGCCGCTCGGCCCCCGTGAGCTTCTTTAGCTGGGGGTAGAAATAGACGAGCGCCAATCAGCTTTGCTTTCCGGGAAGTTCTGCTTCTTCTTCCAGCATTATGGGGATGCCTTCGCGCACCGGGTAGGCCCGCCCGCACTGCTCGCACACCAACCGGTCGCCCTGCAGATTGACCTTCGCCTTGTCC
>JALZHI010000219.1 GCA_030913985.1 Chloroflexota bacterium
AAACAGATTTGCGGGGAGCATTCCTCAATGAAGCCCACCTGGAGGGAGCATTCCTCAATGAAGCACATCTGGAGCGAGCAGACCTCAGGAGAGCCCATCTGGAGGGAGTAGACCTACGTCACGTAGTCGGCCTTACTCCTGAACAACTGCAACAGGCAATCACTGATGAGGAAACGCAAATTCCAGACTATCTCAAGACACCGCTAAAAGAGAAGGCGGTTGGGCAGCCATCAGGAGTGGATGTAGCAGGGAAACAATAGAGCACGCACCTAATACTCCTGGAAGGCTTTATACAGCATTGTCTCACAAACGACCCTTTTTGAGACACTTCTATTTCTCTCGTATGTTTCCGGAAAAGAACCAGACGCCTTGGTATCAACACCTATCGCAAGCCATGTTTCACTGCTTGACGGTTACCAGGAGTGGGGGCGAGTATCCAACGAGTTAGCCCACCGACACCACGGCATGACCAACCCTTGCGGCCAGGAG
The DNA here is from genome assembly GCA_030913985.1 of Chloroflexota bacterium. Classification (GTDB taxonomy): domain Bacteria; phylum Chloroflexota; class Chloroflexia; order QHBQ01; family JADMIH01; genus JADMIH01. The sequence continues at coordinate 490 of JALZHI010000219.1, forward strand.
CGCTGGTGGTAGCCGACCGTGGCTTGCCGATTTTCCCTATACCGGAGGGCCGATTGGTATTGAGCCAGAAACGTCCTACATCTAACTCGTACGCAACCAAGAGTTAGTATGGGCAAGCAACGCAAAAATCACGAGGTTTCTTCGCCTAATCGCTAGTTAGATGCAAGTAGAACATCGCGACCAACGCAACAGAGAAAGGCAGGATCTGGTTGTATATGCAATGGGTTCGTGGACGCCGGGGCTTGCTGGCGCAACTTGCGCGTTGTTCGAGCGTAAAGGAGTACAGCACTGTTGCTCCATCCCCGATAATTGCAACCTTTGGGAAAAGAGTGCCCAATGAGACAGAGATTTCGTTGGCGGCCGACCAAACGACAACTTTTGGTATCCGTCCTGGTTATAGGACCACTCGTGATTATGGGGCTACCGCTCCATCCGCTAACCGTTGAATTTGGAGGGCTACCAGTAACACTTTCAACGGGCGCAGTGAAGGCTGGAATCATCGCTGTGTTGTGGCTGTGCGTGGCACTCATCGGCGGCTATTACGACAATTGGTATTGGACGGGATTTGGCCCGCATGTATACGGTGGAAAATCCCTCTGGGACTGGATGCAGCTGCTGCTTATCCCCCTTGTGCTCCTTGTCGTCGGTCTGCTGTTCAATCATCTGCAGAGCGCAAGCCAGGAGAGACAAGCAGACCAACGAATTGAAGAGGACCGCAAGCTCGCAGAGCAGCGAGCCATAACTGAGCGTGAGATTGCCGCTGACAATCAACGCGAAGCTACACTGCAGACATACCTGGACAACATATCCGCGCTGCTGCTGGATGAACAGCTACGCACATCGCAAAAAGATGCTGAAATCCGGAGCGTAGCACGAACAAGGACACTATCTGCACTGCGTAGGCTCGACGGTGAACGTAAAGGAACTCTAGTACAGTTCTTACATGAGTCACAGTTAATCAGCGGAACCACATCCATCATCGACTTAGGCGGTGCCGACCTGACCGGTGCCAACCTGTTCCGTGCCAACCTGACCGGTGCCGAAGTCACAACAGAACAGTTGGATAGCTGCAGTTCAGTTGGAGGTGCCACGATGCCTGATGGTTCAACGCACAATTAGTATCCACACCTATGGGTATAACCGTTCTGTCAGTGTCAAAGGCCCGTAGGCGCACCTCTAGGGAACCGGCCACCGGCAAGGAACCACAGGAGCGGGCATCAGGGTCAAGGACGCGAAGCGTTCCGATTGGTGCTCCCCGTAGGGGAGAAGCAATCGGAATGGCACATCCTTGAGGCTGGTAGCGGGTGTGATAGCCTTAGCTGCCAGCCGGTTCCTGGGTGCCGAAGTGCCAATGGGTGAATGACCAGAGAATAATACATGTGACACTAATTGCTACTATATTGACACATATGGATAAGTATTGTCATAATTTCATGCAATAATTTCATGGTTTTGATATAATGTCATCATGAGTAATACAGTCACTTTTTCTAAAAACGAATTTCACGAACTTGTAGAACAGTTGAAGCGGATTGAAAATCTTTTAGCACACCTCATAAAGACACAAGAGGGGAATACGCTCATGACTGAAGAAGAAGCAGCCAAACGATATAAAGAAACCTATGTGTATGAAGAGGGCGAACCAGAATATGGTACTGCTGCCTGGTGGGAGTGGGCCGATAAGAAGGGTTTGGAAGCAATACAGCAGGGAGAGTTTACAGAGATAACAACGAAAGAGCAGTTTGATGAGGTCTTTCGTTCGTTGCGCGAATGAGGATATTCATCACGAAGCCAGCTCAAAAACAGCTTGATAAATTACCACACGGCACGAGAAAGAAGGTGTATCGGCAATTTGCAACGTTTCGAGAAAACCCCAGACATCCGTCATTACAGATAAAGAAAATGGCCAACTCGCCGTATCATGAAGGACGCATCGATATCCATTACCGATTTCGGTTTCTATGGCAAGATGATGATATTTATATTGTCTCTGTTGGTACGCACGATACAGGACTTGGGAAAAAATAAATGATTGTTGTTTATGTTACCAAAAGAGCAGGGAAGAGTACCATCACCAGAAAAACCACAGCAACCAGAAGAACTGTAAATTACAGCTGTCAAGTCGGCAGTTTTACAGTCTAAAATCCGGCATGGCTCCTTGCGTCTGATTCGAGGACTTCGACGAACGTGGATCGCCCAGCGACCTGTTCACTCCGTCCGCGCCTGGGCGCGCCGCGGACAGCCGCGGTATCACCCCCTTTCTGCTGAAATGTTACCCAACACCGGTGCTGGCTCAATGCCCTCTGGGGACGGACCGCGCTCCGACATTCCGCTCGGCGTGAGCACGACCGACTCTTTGCCCCGCATCCGGTGCGAGGCGCCCCGCAGGTAAAAGACCTCGCCGTGATGGAGCAGCCGATCGATCATCGCCATCATCAACGCCGTGTCGCCCCCGATCACCTCGCCCCAGGTCGCCAAGCTCTTGTTCGAGGTGATCACCGTCGCCCGCTGGAGATACCGTGCGCTGATCAGTTCATACAGCGCCGGCCCAAGCTGCGGGGCGACCGGGAGGTAGCCGAATTCATCCACGATCAGCAGGTCACAGTGGATCAACGGGCGGAGCACGCGTTCCACCTCCGCGCGGCTCGGCGCGGCCAGGATCGCATTGGCAAACTGCTGGGCCGTCACGAAGCGCACGCTGTAGCCTAGCTGCACCATGCGCGTCCCCAGCGCGATCGTTAAGTGCGTTTTCCCGGTCCCACTCGGCCCGATCAAGATCAGCGCGCCGGCGTGTTCAATGAAGGCACTATCGAAAAAGCGCACCATCACCGCCCGCTTGAGTTCGGGTCGCAGGCTGAAGTCAAACCCTTCGAGCGTGGCGGCGAACGGGAAGCCCGCTGCCTTGAGCTTGCGCCGGATCTGATTCTCCTGGCGGCCCACCAGCTCTTCGCTCAGCAGTTCGTCCAGGAACTCGGCATAGCCCAACTGGTGCTGCTCGGCCTGCGCGATCCAGCTCGGATAGACCTCGCGGATGCGGCTGAGTTTGAGGCGCGTGAGCTTGTGCTCCAGGGTGCTGCTCGTGCTCATGCGCCACCTCCTGCCACGTCCAGCTCCAGCTCGCGGTTGGTCACGTACTGCTCATAGTCGGCCAGCGCCCGTTCGACTTCATATTGGGGTGGGGCGTCACGCAGGAGGGCAGCGAGTTCCCCCACCGCCGGACGCGGCGCAGGGCGCGGCACCGGCTGGGCGGCGATCGCACAGACGTACTCCGCCCCAAGGGTGTGCTGCTCGGCGGCGAGCTCCACGGCCGCCAGGAACTCCTCGCGGCCCACGCGTTGGGCCAGCTCATACAGCGTCGTGATCTGGCCATCCATCTCGGCGTAGCGTTTGCGGCAGACCTGACTGATGTAGTCGGCCACCTGCGGCGCCAAGGCCACCAACCAGTCGCGGTAGACCATGATGCGGGCGCGCGGCTTGAGCGCAAAGACGGCCTCAAAGTGCTCCGGGATGATGATGCGCGCGTTGCGCCCGAAGTGGCGCGCATGACTCGCCACGCGCTCGGCGCCATGGAAGAGCTCAATCCGCACCGGGTAGAGGCGGGCGGTCAACGCCAGGCCCACCAGGTGCGCCGGCACCGAGTAGCGGTTGGTCGCAATCGTCACCAGGCTTTCGCGGTTGACCACTACACTGTCAAAGATGCCATAGTCGTGGGCGACTGCCGCCAGCGGCCCAAAGGCGAGCCGTTCCTCGGCGAGGCGGACAGCCGGGATCTGTTCGGTCGCGTCGGAGGGCCGCACCTCATTGACCTGGTGCAACCAGCCCGCGCACTCCTGGTCAAGATCGGCGTCGTCGTAGAAGGTGCGGCCGGCCAGAAAGTTGCCCTTGACGAACTTGACCAGGCGCTCGACGGCGCCTTTCTGATTACCAGCCGCCGGCGTACAGGCGGAGGGGTGAAAGGCAAACTCGACGGCGAACTTCTGGAAGGCGGGATGCCAGATCGGCTGCTGCTGGGCATCCCGACCGAGCGTGACGGTCTTCATATTATCGGTGGTGACCACCCAGGGGACGCCACCGAGTTCGACAAAGCAGGCGATCAGGCAGCGCAGCAGCGTTTCCTCACGCATGTCGGTGCGAACCTGGACAAACATCCAACGGCTATATT
>JALZHI010000054.1 GCA_030913985.1 Chloroflexota bacterium
GGAGGGAGAAGTCCTGCGCCATACGCACCAGGGCGTCGTACACAGAAGCGTCACCGTGCGGGTGGTATTCCTTCAGCACCTCACCCACGATACCGGCGCTCTTGCGGTAGGACACGTTGTGACGCAACCCCATCTGGTTCATCGCGTACAGCACGCGCCGCTGCACCGGCTTGAGGCCGTCCCGTACGTCGGGGAGGGCGCGGGACACGATCACGCTCATCGCGTAATCGAGGTACGCCGACCGCATCTCCGTATCCAGGTTGACCGTTCTAATTGTGCCTATTTCCATGCGTGCAAAGCCTCCAAAACTCCAAACTCAAGTCTTCTACACATACTCTAAAGCAGACTCTCACCTACTTATATTAATATACCTCAGCCTTTATTATACCCGATTTGGGCTGGAACTGCCAGGTTTTACACATGAAAACAGCAAATATGTTCTAAGTTACACGCGCTACAAGAGCCATGCACGCCAAAGAGAAGATCGAGCAAGGAGAGCGCTACGCAAAACCTCTCTTTGTCTTTCTCCTGTCCACTCTCAGAGGGGAAGCCCAGGGGCAGCTATCTACGACTCGTGCGGTTATGGCAGGTCTACAAGGTACACTTTATCCTCGGCCATATAGGCGAGCAACTGACCATCAAGTATGCCGTAGAACCCTATGTTTGCTCTCGGTGCGAATTGAAGCACTGAACTCCTCGTGCCTGTAGCGATATTGTAGCTTATGAGTTGCCGGTTGACGATGTAATTGGGCATTTCCGTTGCCTCCATCCATACAACTCGGCCCGCCCTGATAATGGGGTTGGAAACTTCGCTGATAGGATTCCTGCGATCCATAGCCAGCAAGGTAGAAGTCCGATTGCGGATGTCATACAAATATATGCCTCTATTGTGTGCGCCCCATACTGCGTAATCCCCAGACACACCATATCGAGATGGTGGTCCATCACCCTGGCTCAGGCTCAGCAGCAGCGTATACTCACCAGGGTTACCGATAACACGCAAGTGAACGTTATACTCAATAGAGTAGCTTCCGGGAAACTCCAGCTGATCTAACCAGAGCAGATATCCGCTGCTGGCTACTGGATAGCGTCCGATCCGGCTGATCAACTGCTCCTGCCCGGTTGCCAGCACTCGCGAACGCAAGCCCATGCCCTCGGCCGCGGTGGACTGGTAGTAGAGAATACCCGCATCCACGGCAAGGGTAGGCGGAAAGTGATCGCCTACGTTTGATCGGGCTGCGCCATAGGTTTCACTATCGCTGGAGCCGCGCACCACTGTTGACAGCTGGCTGGTTTGCAGGTCCAGGTGCCTGATCTGGTAAAGGCCGTTGACCAGCCTCTCGATCCAGACCAGGTCTTTCCCATCTGAGGCGAGAGCTAGCTTTTGTGCCCTATCCTCGCCCACCATAACGCGCTTGCCCTTATCCGAGCTGTATCCATAAAGCCTATTGTTCGAGCCAAGACCCAGCCAGAAAAGGTACTTACCGGCGTCAACAGGCGCACGATGGAGGTTATCCGCAACCAACCGTGCTCCAGCGGGTTGAGGCGAGGGTGCAGGAGTGGGTGTAGGAGCTTTAGGGGCAGAGAACGCCTGCCATAGTGATACAGCTTTGAGATGCGCTGTACGGTCTTCCCAGACCAGCCAATCCCCGACTAGGGCAGGCACATAAGAAACGCTACTCGGGCTAGCAAGCGGCAGGACTGTACCGCTGGAGAGCTTCATACCTCGGGCGACGTAATCCTTCCCTATCCACAGCAGCGAGTCGCCGCGCATAACCGGCCAAAGGACACGCTCCTCATCTAATACTTTGGCCTGGTAGGTTTCAAGATCAAGCAAGTGTGGGTAGGGGTCAGTCCAAACCAGGTAACGTCCTGATGTGGCTATGTAGGGACTATTTTCCGCCCTGCTTGAGGTACGTACTACGGCTTCGAGCTGACCCGTGCTAAGCTTGTAAGTCATTACGATGTCTGTTGACACTCCGTTGGCGAAGCTCGATACGTTCCATACCAGGTAGTGCGTGCTGATGAAGAGTGGCCCCACGCTGGTCACATTGTCAGGCGATGTGCCGCTAACGGTGGGAATAATACGGGACGCGCCCGTTTCTATGTCAAGCAGGACAATTCGTTGCACTTCATCGCCACCTTCGATCCACGCGACGTACTTGCCGGAAATCACGGGTGAGTACTTGTAGACTATGCCTGTGGCGGCGACTAATGTGCTTCTAACGCCCGTATTCAGATCTAGGCTGACAATGTCTGCATCACAGATACTACAGTTCGTGCCTTTCGGAGGTCCCAGGCCAACTACAGTAGAGCCGGAAATCGAGGCATTCCGTATGGTAATGTTAGGCGCAGACGTTACGGTAATTACCTTACCTGTGTGGATGTTGAGGGCGAATGTTGCCATCAGAACTTGTCTAGGAAAGTAGTGGGGGTAGTCGTCCTTTATATTTACTTCGTTCCAGAGCAGATAAGCCTCAGAGCCGCGTGGTTGAGTCTGAAAGAGGCCAGGAGCCGAGGGGCCAGGTATTGTAAGCGTGCTGTATCTAGCCCGGTGCTGAAGCGACCCCAGTTGCGTCAGCAGTACTTCAAATGGGCTGCCTGCGTTCTCCGGGTGCAACTCAAAGACCGCACGCTCAAAGTACTGAACGAGGTACGTCCTGCCGTCCAGGGCACTTATCTCCTCAAATTCGTTGCTTACCGGATAGCCCTGTTGAGCTAGGCCGCCATGTTGTTCCCAGTAGGTACGAAATAGGCCGCCAACCGTATAGCCGGTTTGTGGGAACAGACGTGGATTATCGGTGCTGGCTCGTTGGTTTGCCGCGCCACTCGGGCCATACAGGTCTTGGTATCGTTGGACGCCAAGCAAGCTAAGAAGAACCTCGTGGGCTGTGCCAGCGTGTTCCGGGTGCAACTCGAAAACCGCACGCTCGAAGTACTGCACGGTGTAGGTCTTGCCGTCGGTGCTGGAGACTTCCTGAAACGCATTGCTGATGGGGTAGCCTTGCTGGGTTAAGCCACCGTGTTCCAGCCAGTAGGAATAGAACCGCTCCCCAACATAGTAGCCGGTCTGCGGGAAGAACTGTCCGCCGGGTTGCTGTGAGCGCGCCGTGTTGGGATAGACACCCTGGATTGCAAAGAGCAGCACACACAATGACAACAAACATGCGGCCCACGTCGGATAGTTGCGAGACGTAGCCTTCACCTGACCATCTATGTCTATCATGGGTGCTCCTGTTGGCGTACAAACGCAATTCTACATCTGCGATTTAGAGGTAGTTTTGAAACCCTCTCTAAACACCCAGTCGTTCCAGCATGCGCTGGATGAACCATATGAACAGCGGCAGGAGGAAGGCCGCGCCTACACCGCTTATCGTCTGCGTCTGCCAGGGCCAGGTGCGCAGTTTGTCTATCACACTTTGTGAGGCCACCAGGCCTTCCATCGTGTCTCTCAGCGCATCCCTGCCTTGATAGTCGCCGCTATCCACCCGGCTCTGTAGCTCTATGATGGTGGCTTCCACGCGCCGGGCGAGTTGGTCTTTGAGACGCTCTTTTTCCTTATCGAGCAAGCTGTGAGCGCCTAGCAGAGGCCAAATAAAAGTGAGCAGGATGACCGTGCCGAAGAAAGCCGTCTCGAGGAAGGCTGCGCTATAATCTACCTCCTCCGACGAGCTAACGAGCTGGAACCACAGGAAGGTCGGTATACTGATTCCGATAGAGGTACGAGCCGCGAGCCGGGATAAAGCGTACATCGGGCCACGTTGAAATAGGTTGATGCGCGTGTGATGAGTGTATATCTCGTTCATCAATCGCAGTTGGTGTATCGTGTGGTAGATCAGCAGCCCCACCACTGTGTAGGACGCGTAAGAGTAGATAAGCGGGATCGCCTCGAATACAGAGGTGGAAGCGGTTTCGCCAGACACGCTTGGATCTGACGCACCGAAGGTCAAAAATGCAATGGTGGCATAGATTGCGCCTATTACGGTTGCGATGAGCACCGGACGACGCGGCATGGTGGTGAACCGGTAACAGAGTCTTTCATACTCAGCATCATCAACCGTCATGATCGAGCGAAATCGCTTGAGCGCAGCCGTTGCCCAGTCATCAAGATAGTGCACCAGCGCGAAGACGTACACGGCGGAGGCGGAAGATAATACTATTTCGGGAGAGAGCGCATCCAGGGGTAGGAGTACAACAGCCGAGAGGATAACGACTGCCAAGTAAAAGACCCATGCGGGCATAGGCAACCTGCGCACCCAGTCGGTGAACTTGTCTACCCAGCTAGGCGGGTATGGCAACGGGGCGGCACCTACTGCCTGTGTCTGCGGCCCACCGGCGGTCTTAATCTCGGCGCTAGTTCCTGGTATGTCGCCGGAGGTGCCGGCGACTTCAGGGCCAGCTCTTACTTCGGCCATAGCCGTACCTCCTAAGAGAACCACGTATGTCCCGTGCAGTCTTCCCTAGGGAGAAAGACCCCGAATGCATCTCAGACCAAATGCGAACAGACGTAGGCAGGTTAAGCCCTGCCGCCTGCTCCGTGTTGACAAGGATAGCACAGGCCCCGGCGTAGTACAATACTCAATACGGCTGGGGTCAAAATAAGGCATACTTTCTCTCCCATTTGCCTTAACCTCACCTGCCACCGCTGAGTGAAGGCAGCATGTCCCTCCCTACAAGTTGTGGTATATTGCCAGTACCTCATACCACATGGATGGCCCGATGCAGGAAGTCACGACCTTTGGACGCTGGCTCAAAGCGCAGCGACAGGCGATGGACCTTACCCAGGAGCGCTTCGCCGACCGGGTAGGCTGCACCATGTCCGCGATAGAGAAGATCGAGCGAGGCGTGCGCCGCCCTTCCCAGCAGGTGGCCGAGCGCATAGCCGAAGTGCTTTCCATCGCGCCCGATGAGCGACAGGCGTTCATGGCGTGGGCGCGAGGGCTACAGGCGCGGTACGAACCGGCCCTACCCCAATCCATAGCCGGCATAGCTCCCCAGCAGGCCGCCCTGCCCGTCGCCACAAACTTACCTGCGCCTCTCACCCCGTTCGTCGGGCGCGAGACCGAGGTCGCCAGGGTGCGTAGTATGCTCTGGCGCACCGGCGTGCGGCTCGTAACTCTCACGGGGCCTCCGGGCATAGGCAAGACTCGGCTGGGCCTGGCGGTCGCGGCCTCCCTCCACCAGGACCACGAGCACGGCGCGCACTTCGTACCCCTCGACGCCCTGCGCGACCCCGCGCTGGTGGCCGCCACAATCGCTCAGACCCTCGACGTAGAGGAGACGCCGGGCGCAACGATAGAAGCCGCCCTGCACGCATACTTGCGGGACAAGAGGCTGCTCCTTCTGCTCGACAACTTCGAGCAGGTAGCCGAGGCGGCCCCCGCAATAGCCGAGATACTGGCAGCGTCCCCCGGCGTGAAGGTGCTGGTTACGAGCCGGACCCCGGTGCACCTATACGGGGAGCACGAGTTCCCGGTGCCCCCGCTCCCCCTGCCCGATCTTGAGAGCACCGACCGGACCGCACTGGCGCAGAACCCGGCGATAACCCTATTCGTGCAACGCGCCCAGGCGGTGCAGCCTGATTTCGAGTTGGACCCGGCGAATGCCCCCTTCGTGGCCGAGATTTGCGTGCGCCTGGAAGGGCTGCCCCTCGCCATCGAGCTAGCAGCCGCCAGGAGCAAGTTGTTCGCCCCGCGACTGATGCTGGCCCGCCTGGCTAACCGCCTCGACCTGCTCAAGGGTGGGCCGGTGGACAGGACCGCCCGCCAGCAGACCCTGGAAGGCGCTATCGCGTGGAGCTACGACCTGCTGGATGAGAGAGAGCAGGCTCTCTTCCGCTGCCTGGGCGTGTTCGCAGGGGGTTTCAGCGTCGAGGCAGTAGAAGCGGTCCGTGCTGGGACGAGCAATCAAACAAATACACTTGAGGAGCTTGAGCGTCTTGCCGGCAAGAGCCTGTTGCTCCACAATGGGGCCGGCGACGAGCCTCGCTTCAGCATGCTGGAGACGTTACGCGAGTACGCTATGAAACGGCTGGTGGAGAGTGGTGAAGCCGCCGAGGTCCAGCAGCGACACGCCAACTATTACCTGGCGCTCGCGGAGCAGGCGGAAAGTGAGCTAAGGGGGCCACAGCAGCTTGCCTGGGTAGAGAGGCTGGAGCAGGAGCACTCGAACCTGCGCGCCGCGCTGGAGTGGAGCCTGACCCCGCAGGGCAACCTCGATGTGGGCCTGCGCATGGCGGCGGCGCTCCACATCTTCTGGTGGACCCGCAACTACCTCAGCGAGGCGAGCGATTGGCTTGCGAGGGTCCTGGGGCGACAGGAGGAGGGGCCGACGCTGGTGCGCACCAAGGCCCTGAACGCCGCCGGTACGATTGCCCTCTTCAGGGGCGATTACTCGCAGGCGCGCGGCTTTTACCAGCAATGCCTGGACGGCCGCCGCGAGCTACTGGGGCGGGGCATAGGCGATATGCGCGGCATCGCGGGCGCGTTGGGCAACCTGGGGCTGGTGGCCTGGAACCTGGAGGACTACGAACAAGCGTATGCCCTCAACAAGGAAAGCCTGGAGATACTGCGGGAGCTTGGCGACAAGCACGGCATGGCACGCTCCCTCACCGGCCTGGGTGCGATAGCCTACAGCCAGGGCAACCACGCCGAGGCTATGACCGCCTACACCGAGGCGCTACAACTGTTCGAGGAGTTTGGCGACCGGCAAAGTGTCGCCATGATGCGGAACAACCTGGGGGAGATAGCCCTGGCCCAAGCCAATTTGAGCGAGGCCACTGCCTACTTCAAAGACGCCATGCTGTTACTGAAGGAGATAGGCAACAAGGCGGGCGTTGCCGGGTGCCTGGACGGGCTGGCGCAGGTAGCGGCGGCGGCAGGCAGGCCCGAACAGGCCGCGCGGCTCTTCGGGGCGGCAGACGCCATCACTCGGGCTACGGGCGAGGCGGTGCCCGTGGCTAACCGCGCGGAGTACACCCAAACCGTGGCGGGCGTGCGCGATAGCCTGGGCGAGAGGGCATTCGAGACCGCCTGGGTCCTGGGGCGGGAGATGTCGCTGGAGGAAGTGGTTGCCTACGCGCTGACAGAGGCCGCCCCGTCGCGGTAGCGAAAATCCTCGTAGGGGCAGGCCCCCGTGCCTGCCCTTGTTGGAGATTAGCACCAGGTATGCACGGGGGCCTGCCCCTACAATATATCATCATCTAGCGTCAATGTTGTGAGCTAATTTCGAGGTTCCATAACAGGCGAGGAGCATAAGCGATGCGGAAGCGGATACTGGGAGCGTTTCTGATACCCTTGCTGATTGGGTTGGCCCTTGCCGCGTGCGAGGACCAGCCGCCGCCACCCACCCCCACGCCTGTGCCCTCACCTACTCCCACCGTGCCCACGCCCACGCCCGAACCTACCGACACGCCGGTGCCCACACCCACCCCTGTGACCGCCGACTTCGTGTGGAGGATCACCGGCAACCCCAACCCCCTGGACAACCCCTCCGGCCTGGACGTGGACCGTGAAGGCAACCTGTACGTAGTGGACGCGGCTAATTACCGCGTCCAGAAGTTCGACCCCAACGGCGACTTCATCACCATGTGGGGCCAGCAAGGCATCGAGGATGGGCAGTTTAGATTCACATCGGAGCATCCCCTGGGCCAACTGGTGCTGGGCGGCGTGGCAGTGGACGCGGACAATAACGTCTACGTGACCGATCTCAACAACGCTCGCGTGCAGAAGTTCGACCCAACCGGGCAGTTCCTCGGCAAGTGGGGCGAGTTTGGCCGCGTTGGAGGCAAGCTAAATCTCCCGTATGGTATCGCCGTTGACAGCGCGGGGAATATCTACGTCAGCGATTTCCAGAACAACCGGGGGATGAAGTTTGACGATAGCGGTACCTGGATCAGCGACCTGGAGCCGTTCGGCATCCCCGGCTTCATGGCCGTGGACGCCCAGGACAATGTCTACATCACCGATTTCGAGGCCCATGCGGTGCGGAAGTTCGATAGCACGGGCAAGCTGGTGCTCGAATGGGGCGAAATGGGCGAGGGCGACGGAGAGTTTACCAACCCACTCGGCATAGCTGTGGACGCGCGGGGCAACGTGTACGTAGGTGAGGCAGGCAACCCCCGCATCCAGAAGTTCGACTCCAGCGGCCGTTTCCTGTCGAAGTTCGGCAGCAGAGGCACAGGCAGGGGACAATTTACCTCCATTGACGACCTAGCCATAGACGCGCAGGGCAACCTCTACGTCAGCGACTCAGGGGGAGACAACATCCAGAAGTTCCGCCTGCGATAGAGGACGTGTAAACACCAAGACGCCAAGACGCCAAGGACCACGCCAAGATTAGGTAAGGTTTAGAGGAACAAAAAGGAGCAAGGTACTGTTTTACGTACCCTGCTCCTTTTACTTGAGTAACAACCCTTAACCTTGGCGCGTCCTCCGCGCCTTGGCGTCTTGGCGTTTAGCTATACTACGCCACCAACGACCGGACTTCGACGGTTTCGCGGTTGACGATAGCCATCCGGATGGCGTCTACCAGCCTCTGTGCGTGCTGCTCGTCCGTGCAGCGCAGGGGTGTAGAACTGCCGAAGGTGCCTCGCAGGCCCACCAGGTAGCCGCACTCCCCCTTGAGGAAGAGCGGCACGAGAAGCAGGCCCGCCGAGCCTACCCCGAAGAGCACGTCGAGCGTGAGGACCACCCCTATTATGTTATGCCAGTTGTCGGGATAAAGGTTGGGCAGATTGAGCACGGTCAGGAGCAGCACCGCGAATAGGGTGAGCGCCAGGTAGGGCCACTGCCGCTTCAGACCCGGCTCAGCCTCCCACACCCTGACCGACTTCACCTCGCTGACCGGGTACACCTTGCCCGCCAGGTTGATAGCCTCGCTTGTGACCAGCACGTCTTTATCGTTGTAGTATGTTATAGCTGCCATCTTAATGTTTGTTCCCCTTCGCGTTATACATACGCGAGCAGGTAACAGGCGGCCGCACACGTTGCCGCCGAAATGGACCGGTTATCAATCTAAGCGGCCAAAGCTCCCTTCTGTCATTCTGAACGCAGTGAAGAATCTCAAGAACATGGGGATGGGATGGTGCTCAATGTTGGGCCATAGTGCTGAAGGTTCAACAGAGGGGTAATAGGAGCATCTGAGATTCTTCACTGCGTTCAGAATGACAAGGGTGGGGCTTGGTTCCTGATATCCCACATGGCAGATGACACAGCCTGGGTGATACAATACCTCGGTTACATAGTTTACCGCACGAACTCGGCATTCGCACAAGGCTTATCAGAGAGGAGAACAAATCAGTGGAAGAAAAGACCCCGGACGAGACGACGAGCGTGGAAGTATCGAGAAGCTTTGCGATGAGCGCGAACGGCGAGAACGTAAAGGTCTCCAACAGCGGCGTGGGCGTGGTCTCGGCTGGCAACGAGGCCTCGTTGCGGCAGGGCGGCGCGGGCGTGGTTGCGGGAGGCCGCAGCGTGCAGGTGATGCAGGGCGGCGCGCAAATCATGGCGGCAGGCTCAGAGATGAGGGTGATGCAGGGTGGCGGGCAGCTAATGGTATCCGGCGGTTACATGAGGGTGGAACAGGGCGGCGGGCTGGTCATGGTCGCCACAAGGGCCAGTGTGAGGCGCAGCTACGTGGGCGTGCTCATCTCCGGCAGCACGCAATTGCAGGGCGGGGCCAGGGTGCTGCTGGGCACGCCACAGGCCGCCGCCTTCGGTGCTGCCCTGGGTCTCGTGTTCGCGCTAGCAAGTAAGCTGCTGAAGGGCCGCCGCTAGTTAGAACTAGAGGCTCTCGTGCTGCGCGTTGTTCCTGGGCCGAGCGACCGCTCTTTCAGCACAGACCTGATTAGTTCCGCGAGCCGCTTACAGTAGTAGCTGTCCATCGTAGCGAAGGCCGCCACCCCGCCCCGGCTGCCCTTTAGCTGGAGGACCTCGGTAGCCTCCTCGACGCTCGACATGGTCCACACCAGCAGCAACAGGAAGCCCGCCGAGAGGATGATAGACAGTATCCAATAGTCGCCGGGATAGAATATGAAGAACTGTCGCCTGAAGTCGGCGGAGGTGAACCAGAGATAGTTCAGCACGCTGCTCAACACCAGCAGCGATACGGCCAGCACCAACTGCCACTGGAAACGGTCCGAGGGTATGTGCCCCATCGACACCGCGCGTATGTCGCCTACCCCGTACTCGCGGCTCCCCAACCGTACCCGCTCGCCTGTCACCCAGGCGTACCCATCGGAATAGTAGAGGTACTCGCCCGGCCCCCTCTCCTGCGAGGCCCTCGGAAACGGCACCTCAGAGGTCTCGGTCGCGCCCTCCCACGCCCCGACGATGCGCGCCGCCAGCCAGGTAGCATACCCACGGTCAAGCGTGGCAAGCACCCGCGTCTTGTTGTTGAGCCGGACGAAGCAGACGGTCACCGACCGGAACTTGCGCAGGCGCAAAGCGGTGAAAATGGCCCCTGCCACGACCAGCGCAAGCCCACCGTATAGGACAACGCCACTCAGCCAGTCGCCGTTAGCCCTACCGGCGCTTTGCAGGTAGAGGAAGGCCAGGTAAGCTATTACAAGCGGCACGTAGAAGAGCAAGCTGAGCAATCGCTTGCGGGGCGTAACCAGCACCACGTCAGCCGACCTGACGTTGTGCAGCCAGTAGGTCCGGTTGCCGAACACCACGCGCCTGTTGGTCAGCAGCACCAACCCGTCCGCGTAAAGGGCTAGCTCTGCTATAGGCAGGCTGGCTAGGCGGGTGTGTCTGGCTATATGAGACAGGATGTGCCGCGACGAAATGCTCATGAAGGCATAGTAGCGTTGTTCGCGTAGATATCCGCTTTGCGGGCGCTGATGGCGCTGTTGATGTTGTTGGCGAGTGTCTTGGCGTAGGCCTGGTTGAACGTGGCGAACACCTCCACCCAGGCTACGTCACCAAAGCTACCGCGTAGCTTCACTATATAAGCTGACCCAACTGTAGTGGCTGCCCAAAACAGCGTGGCGCAAGCCGCAACCAACAGGATCAGACTAAAGAAATAGTAGTCATCGGGAAATAGAAATTGGAAGTCCCGCCCATAGTTGGGCGCATTGAACTTGAAGTTGTTCAAGATCAGGGCGAGAAATAGAAAAGTAAGGGCCAGACTGTGCCGCCGCGTGAACGTATCCGATGGAACAGCTTGCACCCTGGCTTTCTTAACATTCTCCAACTGTATTCGTTGCCCACCCAGTATGAGCCACTTACTCGTGACCATTGCCCGGCCATCCGAGTAGAATACGTACTCACCGGAGTCTTCTTCGGACGACTCAGAGTAAGGCAACTCTTCCACACTGTCCGCGCCTTCCTTCACTCTCCCTATCTGCCTGGCTAACCAACGCACATATTCACCATCGGTCGAGGTGTAAGCAAACGCACTGCCGGTAAGCCTTATTGAATACAGGTCGGCTTGCCTGGTATTGCGTAGTTGAAGAAAAGTAAAGAGGGCCATGCACGGCAGCGCTAGAAGCGCGATCCAGGAGAAAGCCGTCCAATATGGAGCAAAGAAGCTGTCATTGAAGTTGCCGAACAGCAGGAAGCCCACATAAAGTAGCAGTGGAGCAATCAGCGGAAGCCGGGCGCGGAGCCTTTGGGCAGGAGATACCGAAACCACCTCCGTCGAGCGAATATCCTGTAGCCTGTAGGAGCGGTCTCCAATCACCACACGGGTATCTGTAATCCACACATCTGCGGCGTGGTACAGGACGGTCTCAAGGCCTGTGCCTCCAGGCAGGGTGAGGCTTTCACCACTCGAACGTGACATCTACAACAACCTCCCTCCCCACACCACCATCACGATAAGCACCGTGCCGAGTATCACCAGCACCGCGACACCGACCGCCACGAAAACAGGGAGCGGCGTCCTGCGTTGCGTGGCAACGTAATGCTCGTGCTCGGACCCTGGCCTCGTATGCTCTTTCCTGGTGAGAGCGTAATCATCGTCGTCCTCAGACGCCGACGGCGGCAGCACCGATGTCATAACCCCACCTCACACAATAACAAAAGGGCGGACTCCCCGTCCGCCCCATTATACAAGAACCCCGTACCCAGTTTGTGCCCTCTAAACCATCCTAACCTTTCCGTGTCCTTCGCGCTCTTTGCGTACTTTGCGGTTCCGTCTCCTAACATCACCCGCCGCTAGCCAGAGTAGCCACCATCTGCGGCAGCGAGACGCGGGCTGCGTCAATCAGCGGACCGGAGAAGATGAAGAACAGGATTACCGCTATCGCTGCACCGACTAACGTGTACGTCAGGGTGGGCGAGGCCCGGTGCTCGCGGGCGGCCCGTGGCTCCTCGAAGTACATGTACCAGATGATGCGCAGGTAGTAGAACGCGGCTATGGCCGAGTTGAGCGCGCCGACCACCGCCAGCCAGGTGAGGTCGCTTTGCAGGGCCGCCACGAACACGTAGTACTTGCCCAGGAAGCCTATCGTGGGCGGTATGCCCGTGAGCGACAGCAGGAAGAAGAGCATCAACGCCGCCTGCCCCGGTGCCCACGTCGAGAGACCCCGGAAGCTGTCGAGGCTGTCGGTCACGCCCTGCCGTTGCAACCAGATGACGATGCCGAACGCGCCCATGTTCATAAAGAGGTAGGAGAAGAGGTAGAAGCTGACCGAGGAAATAGCCTGCTGCTGGTTCTGCGGGGTGAACGCCGCGAGGCCAATCATCATGTAGCCGGTGTGCGCGATGGAGGAGTAGGCCAGCATGCGCTTCACCGAGCGTTGCGCGGTACCTACCACGTTGCCGAGCGTCATGGTGAGCACGCTCAAGATGGCGATTGTGGGCGCCCAGGTCTCCCAGGCGGGGCCGAACGCCTCTATCATGATGCGTATGGTGGCCGCGAAGCCCGCCGCCTTGGGCCCGACCGACATCATAGCGGTGACGGGCGTGGGCGCGCCCTGGTAGGCGTCGGGCGTCCACATGTGGAACGGCACGGCGGCTATCTTGAAGCCGAGGCCCGCAATCAGCAGGAACAACGCCAGTAACAGCCCGCCGCTGGAGAAGATGCCCGCGTTGGCCTCCACCGCGCCCACAACGCCGCCTATCTGGCGCAGGTTGGTGAAGCCGGTCATGCCGTACAGCCAGGCCATGCCGTACACGAGTATCGCGGTGGAGAAGATGCCGAGCAAGAAGTACTTGACCGCCGCCTCGTTCGACAGCTTGTCGCGGCGGTTGAAGCCGGTGAGTATGTACACGCCGATGGACGACAGTTCGATGCCGACGAAGATGGTGGTCAGGTCCGAAGCGCCCGCCGTGACCATCATGCCCACAGTGACGAGGGCCAGCACCGCGTAATATTCCCCCAGCGCCATACCCCTATCGCGGATGAACTGCGTCGAGAGCAGCACGGCCACAATAGAGGTGCCGAGCGCCAGCATCCTGAAGAAGAGGCCCAGGTTGTCCACCACCACCATCCGCCCGAAACTCTCGGTCCCAGGCGGCACGAGCGTGAAGCCGAGGAAGTACTGCGAGTTGTTGTCGAACATCAGCAGGCAGACGACGAGCGCCGCCACGTACCCCGCGATGCTCAACCCCGACAGCACCCGGCCCTTGTCGCTCGATCTCCCCCTGGTGAACAGGTCGGCAAAAATCACCAGGATGGCGGTGATCGTCACGATCAACTCAGGCAATATCGTCCAGAGGTCCGTATTCAATCCGGCATAATCAATTTGCATAAATGCGGCGCTCCTGTCGGAGTGGTCAGTTGTTAGTTGTTAGTTGCTAGTTGTTAGCTGTTAGTTGTTAGGGTGACGAGTTACGAGTTACGAGTTACGAGTTACTATCGTCCATCGTCCATCGTCTACTTGAAGAACGGCAGCATGTCGGTCAGCGCCATCGCGTTCGGTATCTGGGCGGTGACGGTGTGGAGCAGGGCCTGAGTATTGGGGTGTATCATCTCCAGCAGCGGGCCGGGGAAGACGCCCATCAGTATCGCCAAGGCCGCCAGCACGCCGAGCGTGGAAGTCTCTATCCAATCGGCGTCCTTGACCTCTTCATGGCCGTGTCCCTCCTGCGCGAGAGGCGTTAGCTTGCCGAACATCACGCGCTGGAACATCCAGAGCAGGTACCAGGCCGCGAGTATCACCACGAACGTGGTTATGGCCCCCACCACCCAGTCGGCACGAAAGGCCCCCACCATCGTGAGGAACTCGCCCACGAAGCCGCTGAGGCCGGGCAGACCCACCGACCCCATCATCATAATCATGAACAACACCGAGAAGCGCGGCATCGGCTTGGTGAGGCCGCCCATGTCGGCTATCTGGCGGGTGTGCAGGCGGTTGTAGATCGCGCCCACGCAGAGGAAGAGGCCGCCCGTCAGCACGCCGTGGGACAGCATCACGAAGATAGCGCCGTCGATGCCCTGGGTGGCGTCGCCATAGTTGAGCTGGTTCAGCCACACGCCCGTAAACAGGCCGAGCGTCACGAAGCCCATGTGGCTCACCGACGAATAGGCCACCAGCTTCTTCAGGTCGGGCTGCACCAGCGACACCAGCGCGCCGTAGATAATCGCTATCACCGACAGCCCAACCATGACCCACGCGAACGTGGCGGCCCCGGCGGGGGTAATCGGCATGGCGAACCGGATGAAGCCGTAAGCCCCCAGCTTGAGCATCACGCCCGCCAGGATGATCGAGCCTGCGGTGGGCGCTTCAACGTGGGCGTCGGGCAGCCAGGTGTGCACAGGCCACATCGGCACCTTCACCGCGAACGCCGCCGCGAACGCCAGGAAGACCCAGTTCTGGAAGTCGCGGGCGAATGTAGGTCCCTGCCGCATCAGTTCAAGCACATCGAGGGTCTGGGGACTGGAGTTCAGGTAGAGTGCGATGATAGCCACCAGCATGAGCAGCGACCCGGCCAGGGTATACAGGAAGAACTTGATCGCCGCGTACACGCGATTGGCCGAACCCCAGATGCCGATGATGAGCGCCATCGGCAGCAGCACCAGCTCCCAGAAGATGTAAAACAGGAAGAAGTCGAGCGACACGAACACGCCCAGCATGCCCGTCTGGAGCACCAGCAGCGCGATGTAGTACTCTTTCACCCGCTTCTGGATCGGGTTCCACGACACCATGATGGAGATGAGCGTCAGCAGCGTGGTAAGCACCACCAGCAGGATGCTGATGTTGTCAACGCCGAAGTGGTAGCCGATATTCAGTTCCTGGAGCCAGATAAACTTCTCCTGCAAGTCGAACGACGCGACGCCGCCCTGCGCCGAGGCTGGAGACATCAGGTAGAAGATGAGCGCCACGATGGACAGCCCCAGGTTGACCGCCGTGCCCAACGCCGCGAACTGCCCGATGCGCTTGCCGGGCCGCATGAACAATATCGCCAGCGCCGTGATCAAGGGCAGGTATGTGATTACCGACAGTATCGGGAACCCCATTACGTTGTTTTCCACTAGCTCCTCCGGTTCAGGACTGAGGACTGAGGACTGAAGGCCGAGCGAGAGTTGGAAGCCAACTCAGTCCTCAGTCCTCATCACTCATTACTCTACTTTGGTAGGAATAAGACCAGGTACGTTACCAACCCGATCAGGCCGATGCCTATCGCCAGGGCGTAGCCTTGCACGAAGCCGGTTTGCAGGCGCTTCAGGCGGCCGCTGCCCCATCGCGTGAGGCCTGCCATGCCGTTTACCGCGCCGTCAACCACGCGCTGGTCGAAGCGCCACAGGAAGTAGGCCAGGCCCTTGCCGCCGTCGACTACGACCCGGTGGTAAAACTCGTCGAAGTACCAGCGGTTGAGCAGGGCGTTATACAGCCAGGGCACGTTGCGGGACAGCGCCTCCGATATGCCGCTCGGCCTGAAGTACATCAGCCAGGCGAAGAAGATACCCGCCAGCGCCACCAGCGTCGAAATGAGCATAATCATCATCGTAGGACCGGTGAAGCCGGGCGTGATGTGCACCCCGCGCTCCATCGCGGGCGCGAACACAGGCTCTATGAAATGGTGGAAGATGCCCGCGTCGGGCGGCACTCCCACGAAGCCTATAAGCGCCGCCGGTATCGCCAGTATGATGAGGGGCACGGCCATTAGCGGCCTCGACTCGTGCGGGTGCACGTCCTTCGGCACGTTGTCGGCGCCGTGGAACACCTTGAACACCAGCCGGAACATGTAGAAGGCCGTCAGGAAGCTGCCCGCCGTGAGCAGCGCGCCCACCACGAAGTTACCCCGCAGGATAGCGTTGCCTATAATCTCGTCTTTGGACCAGAAACCCGCCAGCGGTATCACACCGGCGTTGGCCGCCGCTCCTATCAGGAACGTCCGGTAGGTTATCTTCATCTTGCCCGCTAGCTGGCCCATCTTGCGGATGTCCTGCTCGCCATGCATGCCGTGGATTACCGAGCCGGAACCCAGGAAGAGCAGGCCCTTGAAGAAGGCGTGCGTCATCAGGTGGAAGATGGCCGTGGCCCAGGCCCCCACTCCCAGCGCCGCGAACATGTAGCCTAACTGCGACACCGTGGAGTAAGCCACCACGCGCTTGATGTCGTTGTTGGCGATGGCTATCGTGGCCCCCAGCACCGCCGTGACCGTGCCCACGATGGCTACCACCAGCAGGGCTTCGGGCGACAGCGAAAAGATCGGGTTGAGGCGGGCCACCATGTAGATGCCCGCCGTGACCATCGTGGCCGCGTGTATGAGCGCGCTCACCGGGGTGGGGCCTTCCATAGCGTCGGGCAACCAGACGTGCAGCGGGAACTGCGCCGACTTACCCATCGCGCCCATGAACAGGAGCAGCGAGATGATGGTGGCGTTGCCCAGGATCATCGGGTCGTGCTCGATAGCCTGGAACACGTCGGTGTACTTGAGGCCGGGCGTGTGGTTGAAGAAGTTGGTGAAGATGAGCAATATGCCGAGCGCGAAGCCGAAGTCGCCTATGCGGTTGACGATGAAGGCTTTCTTGGCCGCGTCGCTTGCCGACTTCTTCTGGTACCAGAAGCCGATGAGCAGGTAGGAGGAGAGGCCCACCGCTTCCCAGCCGAAGAAGAGCAGCAGGAAGTTGTTGGACATGACCAGCATCAACATGCTGAAGACGAAGAGGGGCAGGTATGCGAAGAAGCGAGCGAAGTCGGGGTCGTCGGCCATGTACTCCAGCGAGTAGATGTGCACCAGCAAGCCGACCGACAGTACCACCATCAGCATGATAGCGGTGAGGGGGTCTACCAGGAACGATACGTCCACCCTGAAGTCGCCGGAGGGTATCCAGGTGTAGAGGTTGTACTGGAAAGGCGCGGCGTGAGGGTCGGCGTTGTGCCGCAGGGCGATGTCGATGAACGCCACGATGGCAGCCAGGAACGACAGCCCCACCAGGCCCACCGCGATAGGCCCGGCGGTCTTGCCCAGCCGCCTGCCGAACAACCCGTTGATGATGAAGCCCAACAACGGCAGCGCGGGAATAATCCAGATGTAATTGAGGATAAACGGCTCCGGCAGCGAGTGCGCCGCCCCCTCCGCCGTCTCCTCAGCCAGCGCCGCTATCGTAAATAGGCTCTGAAGAAAATGCATCCCTTCCTCCATTTGGGAATTGGGATTTCGGATTGCGGATTTAGTAGGTATCCAACAATTCCGAAATCCGAAATTCTAATTCCTAAATCCGAATTCCCAAATCATTCCTTCATTATGTCTATATCGGTGGTGTCCACCGTCGGCTTCTGGCGGACCAGGGCGATGATGATTGCCAGGCCCACGGCGGCTTCGGCGGCGGCTACTGTTACCACGAAGACCACGAAGTTCTGGCCCGCCATCGAGTTTAGCTGCACGCCGAACGCTATCAGCGCCAGGTTCACCGCGTTCATCATCAGTTCCGCCGACATGAATATCACCAGGATGTTGCGGCGGGTGAGCACGCCTATCATGCCTATGCTGAACAGCAGCGCGCTTATCAGCAGGAAGAACGCCAGCGGTACCCCGGTTGTCTCTGATACGGTAGACATTATCTGCTACTCCAAAGCACGATTATTTGCGCGGCTGGTCGGGATCGGTCGGTTCCATCTCGACGCCCGCCGTGGTGCCCTCACCTTCGGCGCTTGGCTGCTGCACGAGCGGGTACTCTATGTCGTCGTTATAGATGTCGGTGATGTGGCCCCGGCCCAGCGCGGGCAGCAACTTCTTCTCTACCTGGTCTCCCTGCGGCGAGTTGGATACGGAGCGGCGGCCCACCGAGATACCCACCGAAGGGATTACTTCCTCTACCTCCAGCGGCTCCTCCTTGCGGGCCAGCACGATAGCCCCGAGCACCGCCATGAGCAGGATGAGCGAGGCCACTTCAAACGGGAAGAGGAACTGGGTGTAAAGCGTCTGCCCCAGCGCCTGCACGTTACCGCCCACCGCCAGCACCTGCTCCGCGCTCCAGATGATGGTCTGGTTGCCGATAACGTCCCCGATGTGGGCTTCGCTCGGCACCCGGCTGAAGAGGATGACGGCGCTCAACTCCAGCGCCAGGATGATGCCCACGGGCCAGGCCGCTATCAGTTGCGCGGTGTGCACGCCGCCTAGCTTGGGGCCTTCCCGCAGGTTGAGGAGCATGACCACGAACAGGAACAGCACCAGGATCGCGCCTGTGTAGACCAGCACTTGCAGCACGGCCAGGAACTCGGCCCCCAGCATCACGTACATGATGGCAAGCTGGAAGAAGGTCACCACCAGCCACAGCGCCGAGTGCACGGCATCGCGCCTGGTGATCATCATCACCGAGGCGAGCACCGCCAGCCCGGCCACCGGGAAGAACACCATCTGCCCCAGTGTTAATGGTATGTCTATCCCGAATACTTGCATCGCTAACAGTTCCCTCCTGGTTCTGAAACGTGAAACGTGAAACGTGATGCGTTGCGCCACTATTCATTTCACGTCTGGTACTCGCCACGTCCTACTGGACCTAATAACCCCTTGTCATCCTGAGCGTAGCGAAGGATCAGTTCCCCGTTCTTGACTCTCCCTTTTGCCGTGCCAATGTTCCTTCCACCAATACTATCCCCAAGGTTGAGGACTCTCGCCTACCCACCTGATCCTTCGCTACGCTCAGGATGACAGGGTGGGAGATGGTCCTACAAGCCCAACAGCTTCCTATCCACGTACCCTCTTTAGGAAGCCGCATCACGTTTCACGTTTCACGTTTCAGACTGCCCGGTTTCCAGCCGGTTCTTCTCCTCGTCGTAAGCGGCGGCCCCCTGCCCGGCCTTCTCCGTGGTGGCGGGGCGGGCTAGCTGGGTTGGGCGGGTGGTAGCCCCAATAGGGGTGCCCGCGCCCGCGCCCGTGATGTCGTTGATACCGGCTAGACCCGCCTCACGCGCCTGCTTGTCGAGGCGCACGTTCAACTCGGCCATGTAGGTCTTGCCCAGGTTCAGCAGCTTCTCTTTCTCGTAGATGGTCGCGCCCCGGTTGTCGGTCGCCATCTCGAAGTGGTGGCTCATTACGATAGCCTCCACCGGGCAGACCTCCACGCACAGGCCGCAGTACAGGCAGCGCGTCTCGTTGATCTCATAGTAGTAGGAGATCTTCTTGGAGCGCGGCTCTAAGGGGTCGATGCCCTTGAGGTAGTAGTGCTCGAACGGGTGCCACTCGTCGCGGTGGTCGGCGTCGGGCCTCTCGTCCTCCACCACGCCAATCGTGATGCAGTCCACCGGGCAGACCTGGGGGCACAGCCCGCAACCCACGCACTTCTCGCGTCCCGTCTCAGGGTGCGGCAGCAAGCCCACGGCCCCACGGAACCGTGGCGAAAGCTCCCGCATCGCGTCGGGGTACTCCACCGTCACGGTGGGCCTGAAGAACTGCCGCAGCGTGACGAAGAACCCGCCGACCTGGTTGATTAAGTCTCCCATTCCATCTCCTTCAAGTAACACGTAACGCGTAACGCGTAACTCTGCGTACCCGATATGTTACGTGTTACGCGTTACGTGTTACGCGTTACGTGTTACCTCTATCGGTCTTGCATCGCCCTCGATTGTGCCGCGAGCGCCGTGGACGTTGCGCACCAGTATGACCTGGCGGTCCACCAGCACGGGGCGCTCGGCCCTGCCGAACCAGCTATGGCCGGCCATGCGCGAAACGCCCATCAAGGCCAGTATACCGAGCACGACCTGGATGGCCGCGATGATCCACCAACCCCACCAGCGAGCGGCGTACTCTTCGACGCTGATGCCCGGCGGGAAGATGATGAGCTTGAGTACAGAGATGATAAGGATGTTCGCCAGAGCCGCAGGCAGGAACACCTTCCAGCACAGGCCCATAAGCTGGTCGTAGCGGAAGCGCGGCAGGGTCCAGCGCAGCCAGTAGTACATGAATATGAACGCCGCTATCTTGAGCACCAGCCAGTGCAGACCCGAACCGAGCAGGCCGCTTATGAACGGCAGGTCAATCGCGGGGGCCACTCCAATAGCGGGCTGGTCGAACCAGGCGGCGAAGGGCGAGGTAAATCCGCCCAGGAAGGCGACCGAGGTGATGGCCGACACCGTGAGCATGCCTATGTACTCACCCAGGAAGTAGAGGCCGAAGCGGATGCCGCTGTACTCGGTGTGGTAGCCGCCCACTAGCTCCGACTCGGCTTCGGGTAGGTCGAACGGGGTGCGGTTGGTCTCGGCTATTGCCGACGTGAGGAATATGAAGAAGGCCACGGGTTGCAGCAAGATGAACCAGATGCCCGGTTGCGTCGGACTGTGGAAGAGCGGGTGCTGCGCAGAGGTGATGCCCACAAGGTCCAGTGTGCCCGACATGATGAACACACCGATGAGCGAGATACCTAGCGTGATCTCGTAGCTGATTACCTGGGAGGATGAACGCAGGCCGCCCAGCAGCGAATACTTGCTGTTGGAGGCCCACCCGCCCATGATGAGACCGTACACGCCGAGGGAAGACATCGCCAGGATAAGCAGGGCACCCACGTTCACCTGCGCGATGGGCCAGCCTACCTGCTGGTCGAACAGGCCGATATAGCCCGGCTGGTCGCGGCTGGGACCCCACGGTATCACGGAGAGCGCGCCCAATGCGGCGAAAGTAGCCACCACCGGGCCGAGGAAGAACACGATCTTATCGGCCTTCGACGGTACGGTGTTTTCTTTGACAAGCATCTTGAGCAGGTCGGCAAAGCTTTGCAGCAAGCCGATAGGTCCCGCCCTGTTTGGCCCCTGCCGCGCCTGCATGTGGGCCGCCACCTTGCGCTCGAAGTAGACAAGGAAGGCGACGAGCACCATGCCCACGTTCACGATGACGAAGGCCAGTATAGCTCTCAGTACGATTAACCAGAATTCCATATCGTCCCCTCTAGAAGCAAGAAGTACGAGTTATAGAGTCAAGAGCACTTCCTGCTCATATCGGTTGTATCCTCGTATCGAGCACGTTGGCCGTAGCCACGGGCTGGAACTCGCGCATGCTGTCAACGGTCCTGTTGGGGGCGGGCTGCACGCGCAACGCCACCGCCTTGCGTCCCCCCGTGGTGTCGCTGGCTATCTGGTGCCGCCACTGCCGCACGGTCGCGTTGGTGCCGTACTGCTCCAACGTGAAAGCCAGGAAGGCGCGGCCCTGCGGTATCCGGTCATAAACGAGCGCCACCGCGTTGATAGGCTCGCCCCCGACGATACCATCAGCCGTGACCAGCACCGGCATTTCGTCCACGATGCCAAGCGGCCCCGCGTCAGCCGTGTTGATGTGCAGGCGGGGGGTTGGTTCCACGCGGCTCAAGCCGTAGCTATGGCGGCTCAACGTGCCCGTCCTGAACGGGAATAGGCTGAACCCGAGGGTAGCAAGGAGCGCACCCCCGGCGGCCTGAGTTTCGGCCTCTGCCGTAGTATACGAGCCTGCGACCGTGCCCTGCTGCCGCTCCGTCCACATCTTCGCCTTGCCGCTGGAGGTGGCAAACCCTTCTGTGTAGAGCACGGGCGAGCCGGGGCTTAGGCGGTCGGTGCAGGGCCACATGAGGCTCTTCACCTTTAGCTGCTTGTACGACACGGCGGCGGGCATAGGTATGGCGTCGTCTATGAACTCCGTCATGTCGAGGCGCGAATAGCTCATACCGGCGTACTGCGGCACCACTTTGGTAATCTCGGCAAAGACGTTCAGAGGCTCGGTACCAGGCATCGGCACGCCCAGCCGCTCGCCTATGCCGTTGATAATCGTCAGGTCCGGCTTGCTCACGCCCACAGGCTCGATAGACTGGCGGACGCGCTGCACCCGGCGCTCGGCGTTGGTGAACGTGCCTTCCTTCTCCGCGTAGGAGGAGGCGGGCAGTATCACATCGGCAATCTCGCCGGTCTCGTTCATGAAGATGTCCTGTACCACCAGGAAGTCAAGCTTCTCCAGGGCGGCACGCACGCGGGCGCTGTCCCATTCCTCCACCGTGAGCACCGGGTTAGAGCCGACCACCCACATCGCCTTGATGTCACCCGTGTCGGCGGCGTTGAGCATGCCTAGCAGGTCCAGGCCAGGCTCGGAGGGCACTTCGGGGGCCTTGCGGTCCATGTTGGCCGTCCAAAGCTCCTCCATGATGCGGGCGTTGTCGGCGTTGACCGGGCGATAGCCGGGGAAGTAGCCGGGTTGCGCGCCCATGTCGTTCGCGCCCAGGCAGTTGGTGTCAGCCACCAGCGGGTTCACGCCCGCGCCCTCGCGCCCGACGTTGCCCGTAGCAAGCGCCAGGTTGGTGAGGGCCGCGACCGCACGCGGGGTAATCGTATACGAGCCGTCAGCCGGGAAGACAATCGTGGAGGGCGGGAAACCGCGCTCCGGCTTGTTCACCACGTAATTCACTTGCCCGCTGCCGTTGCTGCTGGCATCGGCGGTGGTGCTGCCGTGCCGCTCGCCGCTCGCCACCTCGCCGCCCGCCGCCAACATCATCAGGGGCAGGTTGCTCGGGTGGGTGCGGCTCTCCAGCGGCTCGGGTCCGGTCTCCAGCCCACCGGTCGCGTACAGGTAAGCGGCGGCCCTGATGTCGTTGGCGGGCACGCCCGTGGCGCTGCTTACCGCGTCCAGCGAGAACTCGGCCCCACCCAGGGCTTCCAAGTAACCTGCCACGTTATCTACTTTGTCCTCGATAGCTGCCTGGTCGATCAGCCCTGCATCGAGTATGACGCGTGCGATGCCGTTGACCAGCAGTTCCTCGGTGCCCGCGTGCGGGGCCAGCCAGAGGGTAGACCAGTCGCACATCTTCGTCCAGCGGGGATTAATTACAATCAGCTTCTTCCCCATGAGCCGGACCATGCGCTGTAGCTGGTAAGCGTATACAGGGTGCGTCTCATAGATGCTGTCGCCAATCGTGACCACGCAACCGGCCTTCTGGCGCGTGTCGAGGAAGTTGTTGGTCGGAGCGGCGTACCCCAGCATCTCCCGGAGCACTTCCAGGGCGGGGGCTTCGTGGCTGCGTCCGTCATAGTCCACGTTGTTGGTGCCGAGACCCAGCCGCGCCACCTTCTGCAACGCGTAGTTCTCCTCGTTGGTGATCTTGGGAGAGGCAATTACGCCAAGCTGCCCTTTATGCTCGTTCAGACGCGAGGCCACGTAATCAAGGGCCTCATCCCACGTCGCCATCATCAGCTTGCCGTCGCGCCGGATGAGCGGGGTGCTCAGGCGGCTGTTGGAGTTGATGTAGTCCTGTCCGAAGCGGCCCTTGACGCAGGTGCGACCGTCATTGAGGCCCAGCGCGTCGTCGGAGCGCACTTCCCAGATCTGGTTGCGGGTAGAGCCTAGCTTGATCGTGCAGCCCACCGAGCAGGAGTTGCAGGTCGTCTCGGTCTTGCGCTGCCACCAGTGGTGCTCCAACGTCATCCTGCCGTTATAGAGGCGGCTGGAGAGGGCACCCACCGGGCAAAGCTCCACGCACTGCCCGCATGACACGCAGGGCGTCTCAAGCAGCGACTTGCCAAACGGCGCGTCAATCAGCGACTCCAGGCCGCGCTCCACAATCGCCAGGGCGGTCGCGCCTATGACCTCGTCACACTCGCGCACGCAGCGCCCGCACATCACGCAGCGGTCGCGGTCGATGTCAATGGCAGGGGAGAGCCTCTCGGCGGGGCGCACCACCTTGGGGCGGCGCGTGTCGTTGCCCGTCACGCCATATTCGTAGCCGTAGTCTTGCAGGCGGCAGTCACCGTTAGCCTCGCAGATGGGGCAGTCAACGGGGTGGTCGGTATCCAGCGCCTCCATGATCATGTTGCGCTGCTGCCAGATCCGCTCGTTGATGGTGCGCACTTCCATGCCGTCGGTCACGGGCGTGGAGCAGGAGGTCACAAGGTCGAAGCCCCTGCGGCCCGACACCTCGACCACGCACATGCGGCAAGCGCCATACGCCCGTAAGCCCGGTATGTAGCAGAAGTTGGGGATCTCCTGCCCGACCATGCGGCAGGCGTCCCACACGTATGTGTTGGCGGGCACCTTCACCGGCACCCCGTCTATTATGACCGTTACTTCCTTGGCGTCTGCCATTAGCTGCTCCTAGTTATGTTCGTGAACATGCCTAGTTCTATTGTTTTGCCTCTTCGTCATCTAGCCAGCTCCAGTCCCTTTCAGGAAAGAAGTTGCTCCGGTCTAAGACGATCTTCTCAATTCCAGCAATCTCCTCTTCGGATAAGCCATCATAGAAGTGCATGATTAGAGCCATCATCTCGTCTGTGGGCGATACCAATTCCACAGTGAGCCTGACCCACTGCCCCTCTTCTAAAGGCACCTCAAGCTGGCTATCTAAGCGGAACGTCCCATTCTCATACACTGCAAGAACTATCTGCGAGTCTTTCTTCTTGGTGCTCCTCCCAGTTACGACCAGTTTGACAGCGAAACTATGTTAGGGTATGTCCCACCGACGGCGTTCAGCAACTTTTCATCCGCAGTGACAAACGAACACTGTTCTCGTAAACTCAGCGCAATATACAAGGGGTCGTAGACACTTGGCCCATGAGTTACAGCTATGCGGTAAGCATCCTCCAAAAGATCAGTTGCCGTCGTTAGCTCCAATTCTATCGTAAGGAAATCGTTGAAGATGATCTCTGCTTCTGGGGCGAGCAGCAAACCTAGCTTCTGCTTCTTCCAGATGATGTTCCCAACTTCAACATTGATCAGGTCCGGAGCTAAGAGCACTAAGTCGTCAGCATCATATCTAGCACGCACCTGTAGGGCCTCAGCAGTGTTATTCTCAACTACAAACCACTTTATTACTACACTGCTATCAATTACGACCCGGTCCATCGACTAGCGCTCTCGATCTTCACGGACCAGTTCCGTACTGTCGGGCATCACCCCGTACTTGGCAAAGAGTTGTTCCCGGTGCTCATCTATACGTTTCCCTACCTGCTGACGACGGCGAATTCGTCCTTCGCGCCTGATTTGCTCAAGTGCTAGTTCCACGCTGCCAACCCCACGGGTGGCTGCTTCTTCCTGCAACCAATGATATATATCATCTGAGAGGGTTAGAGTTATACTCATCGACTATACTCCACGAAGCCCCAGCAACTTTATACTGCGGTCAGCGTTGCACCCATATAAGTACTAGCGCCTCACCGCCGCACCCTGCGTGTTGGCGGGGGCCGAACCCGCGCCATTACCCTTCGTATACTGGTTGCCGTAGGGGATGGCGCTTAGCTGCTGGCGGTAACGCTCCCCGATGCGGGCAGGCAAGAACCGTTCCTCCACGGTGATGGCATGGATGGGGCAGGTGCCGGTGCGGCAATACTTCTGGTTGATATGCTCCTCGAACTCTTCGCGGAAGTAGCGCAGGCCCCCTAGGAGCGGCAGCGGGGCCGTCTGGCCGAGGCCGCACAGCGACATCTCCACCACATGGTCGCTCCACTTCATCATGATGGGGATGTCCTCCGGCTTGCCGCCGCCCAGGGCTATGCGGTCCACCATGTGAAGCAGGTTCTTGGTCCCGATGCGGCACGGCACGCACTTGCCGCACGACTGGTAGCGGTTGAAGCGGCCAAAGTAGCGGCTCATGTCCACGATGCAGGTGCGGTCGTCGTACACCACGTATCCGCCGGAACCCATCGTGCCGCCGTACTTATCGAGCGAGTCGAAGTCCATAATCAGGTCGAGGTGCTCGTCGGGCAAGCAGCCGCCGGACGGGCCGCCGGTCTGTATCGCCTTGAAGGGACGGCCATCCAGACAGCCACCTCCGCACACCTCCACAAGCTCACGCATGGTGCGGCCCAACGGTAGCTCGTACACGCCAATCGTGTTGATCGAACCCATCAGCGTGAACAGCTTGGTGCCCTTGCTCTTCTCCGTACCGATGGCGGAGAACCACTGCGGCCCGTTCACCACGATATGAGGCACGCAGCTAATAGTTTCGGTGTTGTTCACCACGGTGGGCAGGTTGAACAGGCCCGCCTCCACTGACCGGGGCGGCTTGGTGCGGGGCATGGCGCGCTTGCCCTCGATGCCGAACATGAGAGCCGAGGCCTCTCCTGAGATGTACGCTCCACCGCCCATCTGCACGTCCATGTGGCACGAAAAGCCGGACCCCATGATGTTCTCGCCCAGCAGCCCGGCGGCGTACGCCTGTTGCACCGCTATCTTGGTGCGGTGGATAGCCAGCGGGTATTCGTCGCCCACGTAGATGTAGGCCCAGGGCGTGCCCACCGCGTAAGCCTGAATAATAAGGCCCTCGACTATCTGGTGCGGGTCGCCTTCGTGCAGAACGCGGTCCTTGAACACGTTAGGCTCACCCTCGTGCGAGTTGCAAATGACATACTTTGGCGTCTTACGCGCCTTGCGACCACCCGCCCACTTGGTGCCGGTCGGGAAGCCAGCCCCTCCACGACCCCTTAAACCGGAGTCGGATATCATCTGAATCAGGTCGTCCGGGTTGGTGCCGGACAGCACCCGCTTCAGGGCCTCGTAGCCTCCGCGAGCAATATAGTCGTCAATAGACTCCGGGTCGATGTAGCCCAGGTTGCGGCCCACCACGCGCTGCTGGAGCTTCCAAAAATCAAGCTCCTTGGCGACCGGTATGCCGCGCACCCCCAGCTCGGCCCCGTCCCACTCCTCGGTGCCGTAGATACACACCGCCAGGTCGGGGCGCAGGTCGTTCAACTCAAGCACGCTGTGGAGCAGGTCTTCTACCTTGTCGGCGGTGATGTGAGCGTAAGAGATACGGGGCATACCGGGCAGGATGATGTCCACCTGCGGCTCCAGGTAGTGCGTGCCCATTGGCCCCGCCCGGCGCACTATCGCCTTCACCTCGTTGGCCGCGAGCCACCGCCGTATCTCCTCGAACGTGGCGACCACCCCATGCGCCACCGACGACGATCCCCACGGCACGATAATCACCGGCACCTCGGCCTGGGTCATGGTGGCTTGCCAGCGCCGCCTCGCCGCCTGCTGCCGGGCCTCAAACTGCTCCCGCGTGACCTGCGTGCGCTGCCTGACGTCTATTGGGTAATAGTGTGCTACTTCGCTCATATCTGCTCCGTGTTGGACGATGGATGGTAGACGATGGACGATGGCTATGTTTTTCCTATCGTCCATCGTCTATAGTCCATCATCCCTTCTAGCTCTGGCTAACCGAACCGCTTCCGCTTGGCCCACCTGTGCCGGGTGTGGGCGGCATGTTCTGTATGGCTTCCTCTACGCCCGGAAGGGGCGACGTGTTGGAGGCGGCGCTGCCAACGCCTGCGGGCATGAACTGTGCCACCTCGTAGCCCTGGTATAGCTCGTCCGACGTGGGGCCGAAGCCGTGGTTGTCGTCGTAGTGGGGCAGGTGCCTGCCGGTCAGGTTGTCGCCTACGGGCGTTTCGTCGCCCGCCTCGTACCACTGCGTTATGATGGCATCCATCTTCTCCGGGGTCACATGCGTGTAGAAGGTGCCCTCTATATCAACGAGGGGTCCCAGGTCGCACGCGCCGAGGCAGATAGACTGTGGCTCGAAGGTGAAGAAGCCGTCCGCGCTGGTGTCGCCGGGGCCCACGTCCAGGCGGTTTTCGATAGCCTCTCGTATCTGCCCCGCTCCCCGCACGTAGCAGCTTGTGCCCTCGCACGTCATGATAACGTGCCCAGCGCGAGGCGTGTACCGGAAGAACGAATAGAAGGTAATCACGCCGTAGACTTCGGCGGCGGTCAGCCCTAGCTCCACCGCCATCTGCTCGGCGGCATCCTGCGTGATGTAGCCGAACTTGACCTGCATCTCCTGCAACACCGGGATCATCGCCTCGACCGGGTCCACGTGCTTGTAGCGCTCGATGATGGCGCTGATCTGGTCCGGCGGGATGGCGCGAGTAGGGCTAATCGCGGTGCTGTCGGCTAGCGGCTGGATAGGCGCGCGCTCCTCGTAAGGGGCCAGGTCGCCGCTACGCACGCTGCTGAGGTCCTGCCCGATGTGCCCAGGCTTGTCCTGCTGGCTCGGGTCATTGTACCCGGTGACATCCCTCGCCTCGCCGGGCCTCTTCGAGCCGGTCAACTCGTACGCATCTTGCGGTACGCCGCCCTGGTCGTCGTTCATCTACTGCTCCTGTGAGTACCGAGTACCGAGTTCCGAGTTCCGAGTGCACTTAGAACTACTCGGAACTCGGAACTCGGTACTCGGAACTAACGATCTACCTCGCCTACTACGATGTCAATCGAACCGATATTGGCTACCACGTCGGCTACCATCGCGCCCTCGGACATGATCGGCAGCACTTGCAGGTTCACGAACGAGGCGGCGCGGGAGCGTGCCCGGTACGGGTGGTTCTCGGCGTTGGACACTATGTACCAGCCTAGCTCGCCCTTGGGCGACTCCACCGCCGAGTAGTACTCGCCTACCGGGGGACGGAAGCCGTGGATCACCAGCACGAAGTGACGCTGCATCGCCTCGATGGAGGTCATGGTCTCTTCTTTTGAGGGCAGGGCCACGCGGATGTCCTGGGTCATTACCGGGCCGCCGGGTAGCTGGTCCATCGCCTGCTGTATCAGCTTCACGCTCTGGCGCATCTCTTCCATGCGCACCAGGAAGCGGTCGTACACGTCGCCGTGCGTGCCAATCGGCACCTCGAAGTCGAGACGGTCGTAGGCGGCGTAGGGGCGGGCCTTGCGCACGTCATAGGCCACACCGGAGCCGCGCAACGTCGGGCCGGTCGCGCCCCACTGAATAGCGTCTTCCGCCGACATGACACCCACGCCCTTCACGCGGCGCAGGAAGATCGGGTTCTCGGCCAGCAGGGTGTCGTACTCCTTCAGGCGCTGGGGCATGATCTTGCAGAATTCAGCTACCTTGTCCAGCAGACCAGGCGGGATGTCCTTGGGGAAGCCACCCACGCGCTGTGCGTTCAACGTCAATCTAGCGCCGGTCTGGGCCTCCAGAATGTCCAGGATCAGTTCCCGCTCCCGCATGGCGTACAGGAAGACCGTGATGGCACCCAGGTCCATGACGTGCGTGCCGAGCCACAGCAAGTGAGAGGCTATGCGCTGCAACTCGGAGAAGATCACGCGCAGGTAGAGCGCCCGCTCCGGCACCTCTATACCCATCAACCCCTCTACCGTTTGCACGAAAGCCAGGTTACTGGTAAAGGCCGCCACGTAATCCATGCGGTCGGTCCAGGGCACGAACTGGTTGTACATGCGGTACTCGCCCAGCTTCTCGATACCCCGGTGCAGGTAGCCGAGGTCGGGGATGCACTTCTGCACCACCTCACCGTCAAGCTCCAGCAGCACGCGCAACACGCCATGCGTCGAAGGGTGCTGCGGCCCCAGGTTGAGCGACATCTTCTCGGTCTCGCCGTACGCCGACTCTTCCCTGGAAAGAGGCCCCACCCCCGTGGTAACAATCGCCTGGTTTACATCCGTCCCGTCCGTCTTCTGCCCCGTCAACGGGTCCAACTCGCGGTCCAGGTCCCGTTCTTCAATAGCCATAGTTCCCCCTATCGGGGAATTCCTAATTCTTAATTCTTAATTCTTAATTGACCTTACCACCTCTTGTGCCACTCAATTAAGAATTAAGAATTAAGAATTAAGAATTCATTCTCACGAAGTGTAAGTTCCGTAGCCGGCCAGCGGGTAGTCTTTGCGGAGTGGGAAGCCTTCCCAGTCTTCGGGGAGGAGGATGCGGCGCAGGTCGGGGTGTCCCTCAAATACGACCCCGAACATGTCGTAGCACTCGCGCTCTTCCCAGTTGGCCGCCTTCCACACTGACACAAGCGTCGGGCATGGCTCGCCGTCGGCCACGCCCACCTTCACCCTTAGCATGTGGTTCTGGCTCATGCTGTAGAGGTGAGACACCACGTCGAACCGCTTGGGGCGGGCCGGGTAGTCCACAGCCGTAAGGTCGGTCAGGAAGTCGAACTCCAGGCCCGGTGTGTCGCGCAGGAAGCGGCAAGCCTCTACGTAGTGCTCCTTGTGCAGCCGTATCGTCACCTGGTCCCGAAACGAGCCAACCGACTCGATAGCCTCCGGCATGCTCTGCCGCAACGCGATCACCGCCACGTTCTGCTCCGGGTCCACCCCCTCCGGCGGCCCGACGTACTTCCCTCTGAACGGCACGTAATCAGCCACTTTGTCCTCCCTTCGGTCGAGTTATGAGTTATGAGTGTTGAGTTTTGAGTTGTTTTTCTAACTCAAAACTCAACAC
>JALZHI010000220.1 GCA_030913985.1 Chloroflexota bacterium
TACCTGGCCGGTGCGCACCATCTCGTTCACCACCTGCCCGAAGTGCGCGCGCTCGCCGTAGCCTAGCCAGCAGATGCGCGCCGGAAGGCCCTGGAAGGCCACCTTTTCACGCGCCATCGGTATCCAGCGCTGCACGGAGGCGTTGCCGGGGAACTCGCGCAGCACCATCTCGTCTATCCTGTAAATGTCCTCGGGGTCGCCGGATAGCGCCGCCCACCTGAACGGGCCTTTGCCCTCGCAGAAAAGCGGGCGTATGTAGGCGGGCACGAAGCCGGGGAAGTCGAAGGCGTCGGTCACGCCCCGTCCGAAGGCTTGCTGGCGGATATTGTTGCCGTAGTCGAACACGGTGGCACCCATGCGCTGAAGGTCGAGCATGGCCCGCACATGGACGGCCATGGACTCCAGCGAGAGGCGCATGTACTCATCTGGGCTTGCATGCCGAAGCTCCGCCGCGCTGTCAACGTCGTAGCCGAGGGGTACGTAGCCGTTCAGTGGGTCGTGGGCGGAGGTCTGGTCCGTTACCATGTCGGGCACTCTGCCGCGCCGCACCATCTCCGGGTAAATGGCCGCCGCGTTGCCGAGCAGGCCAATGGAGAGGGGCCGCCGCTTCCTGGTAGCCTCGTCGGCCAGTTGGAGCGCCTGGTCCAGGTTGTCGGTGGCGGTATCGAGGTAGCGGGTGTCGAGCCTGCGCTGGATGCGGGTCTGGTCCACCTCCACCACGATGGCTACGCCGCCGTTCATGGTGACGGCCAGGGGCTGCGCGCCGCCCATGCCTCCCAGGCCAGCCGTGAGCACCAGTTTGCCGCTCAGGTCGGCTTCGGGGCCGCAGTGCTTGCGGGCCGCCGCGCCGAATGTCTCATAGGTGCCCTGGAGGATGCCCTGCGTGCCGATGTAAATCCAGCTACCGGCGGTCATCTGGCCGTACATGGTGAGGCCCTGCGCCTCCAGCCTGGAAAAGACCTCCCGCGTGGCCCAGTGCGGCACGAGGTTGGAGTTGGCTATCAGCACGCGGGGCGCGTCGGTATGGGTCTTGAAGATGCCCACCGGCTTGCCGCTTTGCACCAGCAGGGTCTCGTCGTTCTCCAGGTCGCGCAGGCAGTCGATTATCTTTAGCAGGGAGGGCCAGTCGCGGGCCGCTTTGCCCCTGCCGCCGTACACTATCAGGTCCTGCGGGCGCTCGGCCACCTCGGGGTCGAGGTTGTTCATCAGCATCCTGAGCGCCGCCTCTTGCAGCCACCCCTTGCACTGCAAAGTGGTACCGCGTGGTGCGCGCAGGCTGGTCATGGTTTCCATTTGGTTCTCCTTCTTTGGAGATGTTGTCCGGCGACTTTCTTAGTCGCAGGTGCCTCATTCGACCTGCTCCTAGTATATTACAACAGGCTCAGTTAATCCTGATGAGTATCATTGGTAAGAAGCTATCGTACAGTATATGAAAGAGCATATGAGCGCATCAGCCCACCTTGTCATTCTGAACGCAGTGAAGAATCTCGTCCCACAGCACGTAATAACCCCTTTCCTGCAGCCACAGAGTACCGTAAGAAAGGGGCAACATCCAGGTAGAGGACGAGATTCTTCACTGCGTTCAGAATGACAAGGTTCCACTGTGATGACAGGGTCCGACTCGGCTGCCTATGTTCGTGGCTGCTTTCTATGAGGTAGCTTTGGTTGAGCGAGTACGGGATTGGGTTGTTGCGTCCTCGCTACGGGTCAGGAAGCAGCCCGGCTACTAATCTCACCTGGCGAACCTCTGGGCCGAGCGTGCCTGCGCCCTGGCAGCTTCTTCCACGCGGTCCTTTGGCGGGGCGTTGGTCTCGAGCGTGGCGAGAAGGTTGCGGCAGATGGCTGCTATTTCGTCAACGGCGGCCTCGAAGGCGGCTTCGTTGGCTTTGGAGGGCTTGTTGAAGCCGCTGACCTTGCGCACGAACTGCAACGCGGCGGCGCGCACCTCGTCTTCGGTGGCGGGCGGTGCGAAGTTGAAAAGGGGCTTGATGTTCCTACACATAGGTTTACCTCACATAGGTCAGGCGGTTACCTCGGGCATGGGCGCGTCGAGGAAGGGCGGGATGACCAGGAGGAGCAGGTCGGCGCGGAAGAGCACGTCCCAGTGCGCCGCATTCGGCAGCACGGCGAACTGGGAGGCCGGACGCCCCGACATGCCACCGTCCGACATGCCGCCACCCAGCAATTTGAACATCTCCACGGCATGATCGAGGCGCACGCTGTCGGCATCTCCGACTATGATAAGGGTTGGGGCCTTGATCGCCGCTACGTCCTCAGTCCAATTGTAGTCCTCGGCTAGCATATGGCGCATTTTGTCTATCAGCACCGGCCAGTCTTCCGGCCTGGGGGCGGCACCCAGGTAGGCATCGTGTATGAAGGTGCCTGACAACAACTCGGTGCTAATAGCCGCCATGCCCACCAGGGACTCGGGGTACCACCCGCCGCGTGCACAAGCGGTTGCCGCCAGCACCAGCTTGCGCACCACTTCCCGGTGCCGGATGGCTGTTTGCAGCGCGACTCCACCTCCCAGGGAATAGCCGAAGATGTCGACATTTTCGTGTCCCAGGTGCTTTATCAGCGCGGCTACGTCGTCCGCCATCAGTTCGTAACTGAGCGGGCGGTCGATGTCGGCGGTGTGCCCATGCCCCTGTAGCTCCACGGCGATTACCTGCCGGTTTTCGGCAAGGGTTGGGATAAGTGGTGCGAACATGCCGGCTACGCAGAAGCCGCCGTGTAACAGCACCAGTGGCTGGCCGGTGCCGTAGACCTCGTAATACAGTTCGAGGCCATTTACGGGCGCGTAGATGCCGTTGCTGGCCTGGCTTGTCACGTTTCTGTCCTCTGTGCTCGATGTCATAGCCATTTCTCCTTTTGGATGTGGAACCGGATATGGGAGCACTAGAGGGTGGAGTCTCCTTGCGCGTCCAGCGTAGTCCCTAAGCCCAGTCCTCTTGAATCATCTCTGGTACCGGGTGGATGTTGACCATGAGCGCGGCATGGTCTGAGCGGTTCTTGAATTCGTGCCAGGTGTTCGGCGGTATGATGGCGATGTTGCCCCCACTTATCATGCGGGTCTCGCCGCCGACTATGACCTCAATCTCTCCTTCGAGGATGACGAAGATTTCTTCGTAGGGGTGGCGGTGTTTGTCGGCACCCCGGCCGGGAGCGCTGGTGACGACGAAGAACGAGGCGGTAGCTCCATAGTTGATGCCCTCGAACCTGGCGGCACCCCCACGGGGCGGCTTGAGGCTGTTGATGTCGATGACCTTCATTGCGCGTCCTCATTAAGGCGAGCCGGCGGCAGTGCATCCGGTGGGACTACTATTCAACTGCCGTGGACGTGAAAGAGTTGTACCAGATTGCCTTCGGGGTCTTTCAACGTCGCGATTGATATGTCGCCGTAGTCCGTTGGGTCTTCAACGAACTCGACCCCGGCCTCCTTGAGCCGCTGCCAGTCCGCGGTAAGGTCGTCGCTCAGGAAGGCGACCATATGTCTCGCGGGATCGGTATTGTGGCCCCGTACTTCGCTGTGCGTGCCCAACAGCAGCGACGGTGCTTCCGTCGAGTCCTGGCCCAGCATGGCGTAGTCCGGCGACTCCATGCTGACCTTGAGGCCCAGCACGTCCCGGTAGCAGGGCAGCAGGTTGTTCACGTCTTCGCTCCAGATAGATGCGCCCGCGAATTGGTTGATCATCGTTCGACTCCTTTAGCATTGTTTCTTGTGCCCTGTAATAAGGCGTTAACAGGGTTCCCGCTTACCCGGCGAAGAACTCCACCAGCACCGGCGCGAGGACCGCACTGTCTACATTATGGTTCTGACCTTCCAGTGTGCAGTGCCGCGCGTTGGGCAATACCTCCACGAGTGCCTGCGTCCCATGCCGGAAAAACGGCTCGCTGGACCCGCCGACCATGACGAGCGTGGGTGCCGTGACGGAGGCCGCGCGCTCTGCGGGCAACGAGTAGTCGCCCATGATAGTAGCGTCGTAGGCGAGCGTGTGCGCCAGGGCTTCCTGGGCGGGCCACCATGGTGCGTTCCGCGCCTGGGCCGCGAATTCGGCGGGAAGGCCCACCACCTTTGTCATAAAGTACTCGACCGCGTCACCCCGCCTCCCTGCTGAGACAAGCTCGGTGTAGGTGGACGCTGCGTCTAGGGGTGGCCGTGGTCCGCTGCCATCCAGGATGTAAGGTGGTTCCCACAACGCCAACTTCGTGATGGGGAGGCCACTGGCAGCCGCTTCGAGGGCAAGGGCCGCGCCGGAGGAGGAGCCGTATACGAACGCTGAGCCGCCTGCCTCGTTTAATAACGCTTCGATATCTTCGATTTCCCGCTCCACGGCGTATGGTGGTGTGTCTCCGCTTTCGCCCCGACCACGGCGGTCGTAGTTGTACACGGTGAAGTCTGACGCCAGTAGCTCCGCCAAGCCTGCATTGGACCCCTTGTCTACTGACCCGCCGGATACCAGGATGACTGCCGGCCCCTCCGCTAGTTGGTCAAACGTAATCACGGTGCCGTCTCTTGAAGTTACCCGTTTCATGTCATCCCCTTTGATAGAACTAAGTGCAAGCACATAAATAATGATGGGTGATATACTGAGGTAGGAGGTGGGTTATGAGACCAATAGAGCTGCCTACCC
>JALZHI010000247.1 GCA_030913985.1 Chloroflexota bacterium
CCCCGGTACCTAGTAAATCCGAAATCCGAAATCCCAATTCCCAAATGGAGGAAATATGCAAACAGGAGTCATTGGCATTATCGGCGGATCGGGGTTTTACGACATGCCCGGGATTACCGACGTGCGTACCGAGGAGATAGACACGCCGTTCGGCAAGACCCTCGACCCTGTGGTGCTCGGCAGGATAGCCGGGCGGGACGTAGCCTTCATTTCGCGGCATGGCAAGGGGCACCGAGTCAACCCCACGCACGTGCCGGTGCGCGCCAACATCTTCGCCATGAAGCTGCTGGGAGTCACCCATCTCATCTCCGTTAGCGCGGTCGGCAGCATGAAGGAGGAACTCGCCCCCGAGCACATGGTGGTGCCCGACCAGCTATTCGACCGCACCGTGCACCGCCCGCGCACCTTCTTCGAGCATGGCGTGGTGGTGCACGTCGCCTTCGACAAGCCCTACTGCCCCGACTTGCGGAAGAGCCTGGTTGCGGCCGCCAGGGAGGCAGGTGGGACCGTGCACGATGGCGGCACGTACATGTGCGTGGAGGGGCCGCAGTTCTCCACCCGCGCCGAGTCCGAGACCTACCGCAGATGGGGCATGTCCATCATCGGCATGACCGCCCTGCCGGAGGCCCGGCTGGCCCGCGAAGCCGAGATGTGCTACGCTACCCTGGCTATGGTCACCGACTACGACACCTGGCACCCTGGGCATGACAGCGTCACGGTCGAGATGGTGGTGCAGACCCTCAACAAGAACGTGCACCTGGCGCGCAACACGGTCGCCTCCGTCATATCCACAATTCGAGCGAGCCGTGCATGCAGTTGTGGCAGCGCCTTGCAGAGTGCTATCATGACAGCGCCTGAAGCGATCTCTGCCGACGTAAAGGAGCAGATGCGACCCCTCATCGGCAGGTACGTTGACTAATTAGAGGCTTATGAGCGTAGCGTCACCTCCCACCACGCATACACCCCCGGCCCCGGGCTTGCCTGCGGTACAGCCAGGCTCATCACGCGCCGGGCGCTTCTGGGGTACGGTCCGCTCCCTGCGTTGGACCGAGTTTCGCCTGCTGATAGTCCCTTCGCTCCTCAGCATCGTGGGCATGCTCATGGTCATCCTGGTGCCCACCGGCGAGATGCAGTGGCAGTGGAAAGACCTCTGGATGAGCTTCGTATTCCTCGGCCTGCTCGCCGGACTCCATCTCTTCCTCAACTTCGCCAAGCCCCGCGCCGACCAGGTGCTGCTTCCCATAACGGCCACCATCATGGTGCTCGGCCTCGTGATGATACAGCGCCTCGAGCCTGCCCTGGTAAGCAAGAGCGAGGACTTCGAGGGCATAGCGCGCAAGCAGGTCCTGTGGATAGTGGTCGGCATGGTGGCGATGTGGGCCACGGTGGCCCTGGTGCGCGACCTCAACTGGCTGCGGCGCTACAAGTACACCTTCGCCATCCTGGGCATAGGGCTGGTGGCCGCCACGCTGGTGTTCGGCACCGACGCCGGGAGCGGCAGCGGGGTCAAGCTCTGGTTCAACTTCGGCTTCTTCCTTTTCCAGCCGTCCGAGCTGCTGAAAGTGCTGCTCGTCATCTTCCTCGCGGGTTACTTGGACGACAAGCGCTACCTGCTGGCCCCTCCCCATCATCTCGGCCCGTTGAAGAAGCTGCCGATACCGTATGTCGCGCCGTTGCTGGTACTGTGGGCGTTGGCGCTCGTCCTCTTCGTAGTGCAGAGGGACCTGGGTAGCGCCCTGCTCTTCTTCGGCATATTCCTGGCGATGCTCTACGTGGCAAGTGGCCGCGTCTTCTTCGTGGTGGGCGGGCTGGCCCTATTCTTCGCGGCGGCCTATACCTTGAGCGTCTTTTTCTCCTCGCAGTTCACCCACATCGCTAAACGCGTCAACATCTGGCTCAACCCCTGGCCCGTGGGGCACGACGAAGGCTTCCAGATCGTGCAATCGCTCTTCGCGCTGGCTTCGGGCGGCGTGCTGGGCGTAGGCATCGGCTTCGGCTCGGCCAGCATCATTCCTGCCGTGCAGACCGATATGATAATCTCGGCCATAGGTGAGGAGCTTGGGCTGGCGGGCACCCTAGGCGTGGTGGCCCTCTTCATGGTGCTGGTCTACCGGGGCTACCACATCGCCTTTGCCTCCCGTAGCGGCTACGAGCA
>JALZHI010000055.1 GCA_030913985.1 Chloroflexota bacterium
GTACAGCACGATGTAACCCTTGTCGGGGCTAAACCACCATAATCTCTGCGTAACCTCTGCGTCCTCTGCGTCTCTGCGGTGAATAATAACTATCCCTTAGCACTACGTTTGTGTACTGGGCATGATGCCTTTCAGAGCGGCGTTTGGTCGGGGCGGCCGCGCCAGAGGGCGTAGATCATGATGCTGTCCACGAGCCAGTGGGCCACTATGGCGCCTGCCAGGTTGCCGGTGCGGTGTCGCACGAGGCCGAATGCTACACCCGCCAGGCCCGTCGTGAGCATGCCACCTATGACGGCCAACGGCTGCACGAAGGGCTTGAGGAAGCCGGGGAGACGTGCGGCGGTGGCTAGGTTGGTCTGGGCGGCTGTGGTGTAGGTCACCGAGAAGTGCCAGCCCGCGAACGCAGCCGAGGCCCCGGCCAGCGACACGGCCAGCGAGTGGTTGCTTCGCAGGGCGGAAAAGATGAGGCCCCTGAACAGCAACTCCTCCAGCAGGGAGATGTTCACAGGCACGCCCACTAGCAGGTCCTGCACTAGCTGGCGGCGGGACATACCGTGTATGGGGCCGTACTCAAGGGGCGTGTCGAGCAGGATGGGCCGGTAGAAGAAGATTAGTGGCGGGACGGAGAGACCCAGACCCACCAGCGTGCCACCCAGGACCGATTTTGCCAGGCCGCGCCTCGCCAAGCCCACACGCGCCAGGCCGCCGGGCCTACGGGCGGTATAAGCAAGCATCAGCGCCACGAGGCCCGCGTTCACCCGCCGGAACATCAGCTCCGGGTTCAACCCCCGCTTAGTGGCCCACCAGGGTAGAAGGTTGCTGTAAGCGAGTGCCAGCGTGGTGAGGGCCAGTGCCTCACGGTCGGAGGGATGAAACGTGAAGCGTGAAACGTGATGGGGCTTGTGGGATTTCATCTGTTGGGGCGGGAAACGGGTGCTTAGACCAGCTTGGCGTCTCTCATTTCGCGTAGCGTTTCGTAGAAGGCAGTGGCGGTGAGGGCCAGATCGTCCTCGGTGTGGGCGGTGGACATGATGCCGGCGTGGCCGGAGAGCAGGTCCACTCCGCGATTGAGCATGCCGGACTGGAAGGCGGCTTTTACGCTCGCGTCGTTGGCTTTGCGCAGCGTGAGCACGTCCGCCGAGCCTTCCAAGAGGGTGCCGTCCTTGTTGGCGCAAGCGCCTTTGCCCAGGAGGACGTGCCAGATGGGGCCGTCGCCGTAGACGCAACTCCCCTCTATGCCAAGCTGTGCCAGGCCGCTGTTCATCTCCGCTACCAGGCGGCGTCCCATATCGTCAATCTGGCGCTGAGGCTCGCCGGTCTGCGCTATCTTGAGCATGGCGATACCGGCGCTTGCGCTGAGGGGATTGGCGTTGAAGGTGCCTGGGTGATTGATGCGGCGGTAGCGGTTCCACTCGGCATCGCCGGGGCGGAACTCGAACGCCGACAGCACCTCGGCCCGCCCGACCACAGCCCCGCCCGGCAGGCCACCCGCCACCACCTTGGCGAGGGTCGTCACGTCGGGGGTCACGCCCGTCATCTGCTGCACGCCGCCGGGGGTGTAGCGAAAGCCGGTCACAATCTCGTCAAAGATGAGCACGATGTTGTACTTATTGGTGAGGTCGCGCAGGCCCTGGAGGAAGCCGGGGGGCAACGGGATGGTGCCGTAGGAGGCCCCGGTCGGCTCCAATATCACACAGGCAATCTGGTCGCCTTGCGCCTGGAAGATGCGCTCCACCTCCGCGAGGTCTGTAGGGGCCACTATCACGCTTTGCAGCACCGAGTCAGCTATGCCCACGGACGAGGGCACGTCGAAAGGGGCCTGGAAGCCTGCGGTCATGGCGTCGGACCAGCCGTGGAAGTGGCCCTGGAACTTGAGGAACTTCTGCCGCCGGGTGTGGGCGCGGGCCAGCCGCACGGCCATCATGGTGGCTTCGGTGCCCGAGCCGGTAAACTTCACCCGCTCCGCCGAAGGCACAATCGCCTTGATAAGCTCTCCCCACTCGACCTCCAGCGGGTGCGAACCGCCGTAATGGGTGCCCCTGGTTATCTGCCCCTGCACCGCCTCCACGATAGCCGGGTGGCTGTGCCCCAGGAGGAGCGCGCCGTGCCCCATCCAGTAGTCGATGTACTCGTTGCCATCCACATCACATTTGCGCGAGCCGTGCGCCCGGTCTATGTAGATAGGCTCGACCTCACCGAAGAAGCGGTTGTCGTGCGTCACCCCACTGGGAAAGACGTCAAGGGCGCGGCGGTACCATTCGTGAGAGTTGGTATGAATCCCCGTTTGCACGCGGTTGTCGGATATCATGTAGGGTGCTCCTAGATTAAATGCGCTACTCACTATTATAGTACAGGTTCGTCATGCTCCTTATGGCCCAAACATGCTGAAGCTACGGTCGGCTGGGCTGCTAGAAAAGAGTGCCCTCTTCCAATGGCTGGCTTTGTAACCATGGCAGGACCGGACTTGTAGCTGCGCCGATAGTAAAGCCGGTTGCGCACCAGCCTAGCAGACCTATGAGGGCAGCCACCGCGCTGTTATCCTGTACTACAGGTGCGCCGCCCATGAAGGAGCCTGCCAACCAGGATACTGATACACATGCGGCCCCGGACAAGTCAAAAGCAAGCACGGAGAATACGGTCCAGAAGAATGAGTTCCTGAAGTGGCGGCGCAAGAGGAACCACTGTAGTACGCTGGGTATGATGCCCGCCACGGCGGCAAACATAAATGCGGCCATACACCCATAGTACAAGATAGATATTGATGATACGCCAACGATCATTTCCAACGAGTAAGCAGAGCCTGTCGCGTGGGCAAGAGGCATTGAAATGTAAGCTCCCGCTACGGAAAAGTTCAGGGTGAGGCTTGGCCCCGTCCCCCCACGTCCGATAGACCCTATTACCAGCAGGCCCATTATTACA
Source organism: Chloroflexota bacterium (assembly GCA_030913985.1). Lineage (GTDB taxonomy): Bacteria > Chloroflexota > Chloroflexia > QHBQ01 > JADMIH01 > JADMIH01. The sequence continues at coordinate 2,920 of JALZHI010000055.1, forward strand.
CCTACAACAGTAGCACCGGTCCAGCCGAGATATGGTATCTTACCGGTCAGCCGCTGTAAGTACAGTCCCTGAGACAACCCTGTAACGAGGCCCGCGACAGTTATAGAGGCAAGGGAGATAGACCACGCCAGAAGTTCATTGTTAGATTGAAGATATTGGGTGAGGAGCAGCATGAGCGACCAAACGGCCCCGCCCGAAGCAAACCCGGCAGTTGTGCCCGCTATCCAGGGTGAAATATGGCTGTCGCGCATCGCCGAGACCACCAGTACTTACGGCAGACCCTACGGGTCAAATCACACCCGAAGGACTTCGTACATGCCATTTAAGCAAGCAAGGCTTATCACCGGATTGTGACAAGCCTCAACTGTACGCTTTGACCCCTGGGCTACTTCCTGAACAGCCGCAACAGCCCACGCAGGAACAGCAGGCCAACCGCGGCCGCGCTGCCGAAAAGGGCGAAGCCCCTCCACGTGGGCGGCGGCTCCACCACCTCACCGCTGGGCGGGGAGTAGGTGCGCATGCGCCACCAGAGGCGGATGATCTCGCGGAAGGCCCGGAGCACCACCTTGAGATTAGCGCCCGACTGCTCGCCCGCCTGCCTGGGGTAGTGGTACACACCGACCTGGGTGAGCGTGCAGCCCTGCACCTTGGCCTTCGCCAGTATCTCGGTGTTGATAAGCGCGCCCGGCGACTCCAGGTTGATGCCCTTGAGCACGTCGGCATGCATGACCTTGAAGGCGCAATCTATGTCGCGCACCCGTATGTCGAACATCAGGCGCACGGCCATGCCGAAAATGGCGGCGTTGAGCAGGCGGTGGGCCGGGTCGTTGCGCTTGATGCGGTAGCCCGCGACGATATCGTAGTCCGGGACGTGAGGGGTCAGGCGGTGGATGTCGTTGATGTCGAACTGCCGGTCCGAGTCCATGAACATGATGTAGTCGCCGGTGGCGGCGTTGAAGCCGCTGGTGAGGGCGGCACCATAGCCACGATTCACCGGGTGGTTCACGACGCGCACGTGGGGGTTCTCGCGGGTGAGGGTCTCCGCGATTTCGAGGGTACGGTCCTTCGAGCCGTCGTTGACGACAATCACTTCGTAGTCCGAGAAAGCGGTGGGGAGCACTTCGGCGGCCTCTTCAACGACCGTCCGTATGTTCGGCTCTTCGTTGTGGGCGGGCAGCACCAGCGAAATCTTGCCCGGCACGAGGTTCTCACTAGCGGGAGCGCGCTCTTCCGTCTCTGGGCGCTCAAGGGTCTGGACCAACGGTTCCTCCAAGCTATCGCATCGTCGCGTATTGGCTTACTGGCGTTACTGACATTAGTGGCACACCGGCATAGCGTCACAATTAGCGCGGGGTGTATGCCACCTCCGCACAGCCTACTATATTAACGCACAAAGTATGCCCACGTTACCAGCATGGTCAGTTTATAGCACATCCACTGACCCGTCAAGCCATGCAGGAGCCGCGTCACTCCTCGATAGCCCCTTTCACCCAGTTGATATCCGTCACCTTACCGCCCAGCATGGTGACAGCCACCAGGTCAATACGCCAGGGGACCGCTTCGGGGTCGAGGTTGTGGGCCGCCATGTAAGCGTAGGCCGCCGACACCATGCTGTTGGCTTTGCGCTGTGAGATCGAGCCTTCCGCCAACCCTTCATGCCCGTGCCGCGTGCGTACCTCAACAAAGGCCAGCGTGGGCGACCGTTCCAGCGAGAGCGCGTCGGTGCCCATCGGCCTGGAGGGGCAGCTAGCGATTATGTCAATTTCACCGGGGTTGGCGTACCAGCGGCGGGCGAGGATGGTGCAGCCCCGGCGTCGGAGGTAGAGGGCCGCTATGTCCTCTCCCCTGCCGCCGACGGTCCTGCGCTGGTCGCTACTGTTGTTTCCGCTCTCGTCTGCCATACATCACTGAATGGGAACGCTCTAGGGGGTCACCGAGACAATTGCCCACACCAGGCTGTTAGCATCGGGGGTGCTGACCGCGCGGCCTATCACGCCCGTAGCATCCAAGCGAGCGGCGCGGCCACCGGCACCGGCTTCCAGCCACTCGCCAATCGCCAGGTCCGGCGTGCTGACGCGCACCTGCGCAAGGCCACTTACTATGACTTCCAGGTGGGCGTTCGGCGCGGCAGCACCTTTCGCCGGCACGAGGGGCTGCTTCGCCTCTCTGGCGTGCTCGCCGGCTGTGTCGCGGACCAGGACGCTACCGGCCACACCCAGGACGGGGCCTGCGTGTCCCGCCCGGCGTACCAGCAGCACCGGCTGCCCCGTCTGTGGGTCCATCTCAACACCAGCCGCAGCCACAAGGTCGCCGCGCGAAATGCTCTCGTCTCCGGCGTTGCGCGCAGCATACGCGCCGGTGCAGCCCTGGCACGTGCCGCTCACAATCAAGTCGCCATAGACGTAGGCGTTCGTAGCCACGCTGAGGGAGTTGGCGAGATACGCCTGGCCGTCTACATACAGGGAGTATCGGTCTGACGCGCCCTGAACGTAGGCGCCACGGTAGGTAGTCGAGGTGAACACCCCACCGTACCCATTGGTGCTCGTACCCCTGACCCCTGAGCCGGCCCCATCATGCCTGCCCCAGACGCCGTCACCGTTCCCCCCGGTGCCTCTGTTCCGCCCCAGCACGCCCGCCGAGTTCGCACCTGCGCCTGTGTGGTCCACTTCCCCAAAGACTCCTGTGGCACCGCTAACATTGGAATCGACCTTCCCGTGCACTCCGGTGCCCGTGTAGCTGTAGCCTATCAGGCCGGTGCCGGTGGTGCTCTGGGCGTATACTCCGTATCCGCTGCTACTGATGCCTACCACGCCACGACCGGCGTTACTTTGTCCTGTAACCCCAGCACCACCGGCGGCAGTCGAACGTGAGAATAGTGGCTGCGTGTGGGTCGAGGTGTCAATGCTGATGCCGGGCAGCGTGCGAGCCAGGTCCACGAACTTGGTCATCTGAGCGCGCGTCACACTGTTGCCGGGACGGTAGTAAGGTCTGTTCTGGTCGTCACACGGCTCGCCGGGGCCGCCGCAGGGATAGCCGCTGATGATATCCTGCATGTACAGGTTGTTAGCATATTCGTAGAAGGGACTGCCGGGAGGTACATCCGCGAAGCACTGTCCTCCCACAGGACACATCGCTTCCGGTGCCTGCGGGGAAGCTTGCTCCGCGAGCGCGGGGCGATTGAATGCCAGCATAGCCAGCGCAAGTAAGCTCATTAATAGCATGCTCACGGGCGTTCTATGAGTTGCAGCTAAATTGCTCATGCGGCTCAAGGACTTCATCGGTTCACCCACCTCCTCTTTTTGCTACACGTACGGGTTTGAGTTAGCTCGACAGCTAGGGAGCGCAACTACATGGGAGGATCATTCCGCTTGCTCAACCTGCGCAGTCTCCTCCTCGGCAGCCGCTTCTCTGGGCGGGGGCCACGGCAGACCGAGCATTATCGCTTTGATAGGCGCATACGAGCGGCGGTGCAGGGGCGAGACACCCAGCGTGGAGAGGGCGTTCACGTGCATGCGGGTGCCGTAGCCCTTGTGCTGTGCGAAGCTGTAGCCTGGATAGTCGGTGTCGTGCCCGCACATGATGTGGTCGCGGGCCACCTTGGCGACAATGGAGGCGGCGGCGATGGACATGCAGGTGGCGTCACCCTTGATGATGGGGCGCTGCGGTATGGGCATCGAAGGCACGCGGAAGGCGTCGAGGAGCAGGAAATCGGGCCAGACGCCGAGGTCGCGCACCGCCCTGGACATCGCCAGCCGGTTGGCAGGCCCCACGCCTATCACGTCCACCAGCCCCGGTGACACGATACCCACGCCCGTAGCCAGGGCCAGCGACTCTATCGCGGGCAGCAGCTTCTCGCGTATCAGCGCGCTGAGCAGCTTGCTGTCCTTTAGATAGGAGAGCGCCTCCAGCAGATCGTCCGCCGTGCCGCTGGAAATCACCTCATTAGGGTGGCGGAAAATCACCGCGCCCGCCACAAGAGGTCCCGCCCAGGCCCCGCGCCCTGCTTCGTCCACGCCCGCGACGAGCCGGTAGCCTTTGGCATGTAGCTCAAGCTCGTTGTTCCAGGTGGGGGTAGTCTGCTTGGTGGCTGGTGGCGTCTTGGGGGAAGTGCTCATTTCCGCGGTGTGTGCTCTCATGCGGCAATTCTAGCAGGTTGGCCCGCCGTGCCGAAGGATATCGACATCCACGTGGGAGCAGAACCCGTGCCCAAGCATGCCTGCCCGCAAAGTTCCCGGAGAATCACATAAAGGGCTGCGGACTGTCACGTCCACAACCCTTTACAATCAGGCTATCGTGCCTCACATCTTACGAGTTACGAGTTACGTTCGGTCTCGGTGCCTTCGGTGTCGTTCTCAGCCGCCGTATCCTCGGTGGTGTCGCCGGTATCTACGGTGTCGGTAGCCTCGACGGCCTCAAGCTCGGTGGCCTCGTCGTCAATCGCACCTTCGTCCGCAGCCGTGGCTGGGGTCACGTCCTCGACGGCAGCGGTGGGAGCAATCGTAGCAGCGGCGGCCTTGTTCTTGGCACCGGGTACGTAGCGGCGCTCCTTGATGCGGGCAGCCTTGCCGGTGAGACCGCGCAGGTAGTAAAGCTGGGCGCGGCGCACGACGCCACGGCGGATCACTTCAATCTTCTCGACACGCGGCGAATGGAGCATGAATGTGCGCTCGACGCCGATACCGTGCGAGGCGATACGGCGGACGGTGAAGTTCTCGTTGATGCTGCCACTGCGGCGGCGCATTACGACACCTTCGAACACCTGGGTGCGCTCGCGGTTGCCTTCAACTACCTTCACGCTGACGCGCACCGTGTCGCCGACGCCGAACTCGGGCACGGATTCTTTCATGTTCTGGGCGGCGAGCACTGTTAACGCCTGGGTGGGTTTCATTGCGGGATTATCTCCTGGATTCTTTGACAATTACATACGACCTGTTTTTAGGCGCGATTTTGATTATACCACATGGTGGGCGCTGGCGCAACACTTTCGCTGGACGATGGACGACGGACGATGGACGATAGATAGAAGTTACCACACGAATGGGACTGCGGAGATGAACACCAGAGGGTGGGCCTTGTCATTCTGAACGCAGTGAAGAATCTTGTCCCTCAGTACCCAAATACCACCTTTCTTACAACCGGAGAGTCCCACAAGTAAAAGGGGAACATCCCGGTAAAGGACGAGATTCTTCACTGCGTTCAGAATGACAGCGTGGAGTTTTGGGTGCTAATATCCTTCAACAACCCAGTCCTGAACAGCAGCTTCTTTCCCAAAACCTAAGTTGCATATCATCCGTATGATTGATGCTTGTGATTTTTCGCACAATCATGTATAATATGGGTGGTGCGTATAATAGAGAAGGGTATCCAATGGAGGACAAAGCCATGAAAGCTATGCGAAGGGGTCCGCGCCAGGCGTTCTTGCTGATTTTGGCGGCCATTATGTTGGTCGCTTGCGACGGTGGGGCTGTAACGCCCACGGCCACCGTAGGCACTACTCCGGGCAACACCCCGCAGGTGGGCGACCTGACGACGGTGCGTACCGGCTACATTCCGGTGATGATTTTCGCCCCGTTGTTTGTGGCGATTGAGCGCGGGTATTTTGCGGACGAAGGCATACAGGTCGAGCTGACTCCGTTGCAGGGCGGTAGCGACGCAGTGGTGCAGCTTGCGGCGGGCAACTTCGACGCGGCCATAGGCGGCGCGGGGGCTGGGCTGTTCAACGCGGCCAACCGGGGCGTCAAGTTCACCATCGTCGCGCCTATGCACAGCGAGCGGCCGCCCGTCACCAGCCCGCTGGTCATCTCGGCCAAGCGCACCGACATCACCAAGATAAGCGACCTGCGGGGCAAGAAGGTAGCGGTCAACGCCACGGGCGCGGCCACTGAGTACTGGCTGGCTAAGGCGCTGGCCCGGGAGGGCGTGACGCTCGATGAAGTGGAAGTCCAGACGGTGCCTTTCTCCAACGTGCCCGCCGCGCTGGAAAACGGCTCTCTCGACGCCTCCATCCTGGGCGAGCCGCTGGTCACCATCAACGAGGACAAGGGTATCGTGAAAGTGCTGTCGGAGGACTTCATCGACAACTTCTACTCCACCTACCTCTACTTTGGCGACCCGCTGCTCAAGGAGAAGCCGGAGGTGGCGAAGGGCTTTCTCAAGGCGTACCTGCGGGCCTGCCGCGACTTGCAGGGCGACTACATGAACGACGATATTGCCGCGATAGTCGAGAAGTACACGCAGGTGCCCGCCGACGTGGTGAAGCGTTCGTCCTTGCCGCAGTTCGAGCCAAACGGCCGCATCCCGGTGGATAACATCACCACCTTGCAGGACTACTTCGCAGACCGGGGCCTGCTCGACTACACCACCAAGCTGGATGTAGCCCGCTTCATCAATTCCCAGCTAGCGCGAGATGCGGCGTCGGAGTTGGACGCGCAGAAGTAGGGGGTGCTGAAACGTGAAACGTGAAACGTGATGCGGCTTGTGGTTTATGGTTCGTGAATAGCACGTTTTTGGCCTCACAGGACCTAGCCCCTTCTGTCATCCTGAGCGTAGCGAAGGATCAGGTGGGTAGGCGAGAGTCTACAACGTTGGGGATGATGTCGGCATTAGAAGCCTTGATACTGCAACAGAGAGGGTCAAACACGGGCTACTGATCCTTCGCTACGCTCAGGATGACAAGAGGAATAGAATCCTGTACTACAAACAGCCTGGCATTCACGAACCAACCTTAGCAAACCGCATCACGTTTCACGTTTCACGTTTCAGAAACAGACATGGAAACACCGAAGATACAGATTGATAACCTGAAAGTGGTCTACCCCGGGCGGGGAGCTACCGGGCCGGTGGAGGCGCTCCGGGGCGTGACGCTGCACGTGCCGGAGGGAGAGCTTATCTGCATTGTGGGGCCTTCCGGCTGCGGCAAGACTACCCTCTTGCGCGTGCTGGCGGGGCTGGAACAGCCTGCAAGCGGCACCGCCAGCATACGCCACGATGACCCTAATCGCCCCGCCATGTCGATGGTCTTCCAGGGGGCGGGCATCTTCCCCTGGCTGACCGTGGAGCAGAACGTAGCGTACGGGCTGCAACTTCGCGGAGTAGAGCGGGACGAGCGGCTGAAGACCGCAAGGCACTGGATTAGAGAGATGGGGCTGGACCGCTTCAGCAGGTCGTACCCCGCGCAGCTTTCGGGCGGCATGCGGCAGCGTGTCGGCCTCGCCCGCGCGCTGGCAGTGGACGCCGAGGTGCTGCTCATGGACGAGCCGTTCGGCGCGCTCGACGCGCAGACCCGCCTCATCCTACAGCAGACCCTCCTCGAACAGTGGGAGCGCAACGCCAAGACGGTCATTTTCGTCACGCACAGCATCGAAGAGGCCCTCACGTTGGGCGACCGGGTGTACGTGATGTCGGCGCGGCCCGGACAGCTACTTAACGAGTTCCAGGTGCCATTCGAGCGGCCCCGCGACGCGGTGGCTCTGCGCACCGACCCGCGCTTCAGTACCCTCTTTGCCGACATCTGGGAGGTGCTGCGAGAGGAAGTGGACCGGGCGCGGCTGTCCGAGATGGGCAGCCTGACCGGCACCGGGTTCGAGAGCACGAAGGTGGAGGTGCCGATGTGAGCAGCGGCGTAGCGCGCAACCGCTGGCTGTCGCTCCTGTCGCCGCTGCTGCTGGTGGCGCTGTGGGAACTCGCCGTGCAGGTCGGCTGGCTCAACCGGGTGTTCATCCCGCCCCCCTCAGAGGTCTTCGTGGCCCTGGGCGAGCTAATCCAGAGCGGGCAGCTTTTCCGCGACCTGGGGGTAAGCCTCACGCGCGTGGGACTGGGGTTCCTCTACGGCGGCGTGCCGGCCATCGTGCTGGGCCTGCTCATGGGCATCAACCCTATCGTGCGCGCTATCGTGCGGCCCATCGCCACCGCCATCTACCCAATCCCCAAGATCGCCCTGCTGCCCCTGATAATCGTGGTGCTGGGTATAGGCGAGGAGAGCAAAGTCGCCACGATAGCGGTGAGTGTCTTCTTCCTGGTGGTGCTCAACGTGGCCGCCAGCGTGATGCAGATAGAGGCACAGTACTTCGAGGTGGCCCGCACCTTCGGGGCGAAGAGCAGAGACCTCTTCTGGACCGTGGCCCTGCCCGCCAGCCTGCCAGGCATCATGAACAGCGTCAAGATAGGCATGGGCTTCACCCTCACCCTCATCGTCGGCGTGGAGTTCGTGGGCGCGAACGAAGGCATAGGTTACCTCATCTGGCGGTCCTACGAATTGTACGCGGTGCAGACGATGCTGGCCGGGCTGGTGGCTGTGGCCGTGGTGGGCTGGCTCCTCACGGTGCTGCTTGACGAGATAGAGTACGCGCTGGTGCCGTGGCAGGCGACCAGCGTGCAGTTGAAGGAGACACGTATGCGGCAGAGGGCACGCGTCTGGTTCAAGGCCAGCCGCCCCTGGAGCTACACGGCGGCTGTTATCCCGGTGGCGCTCGGCGGCATCATCGCGGCCCAGCAAGGCCCAATTGACCTGGTGCTGCTCGGCCTGGCCCTGCTCGGCTCGATTGCGATACAACTCGGCACCAACCTGATGAACGACTACTACGACTACCGCAAGGGCGCGGACGTGCCGGGCACGTTGAGCCTGGGCGGCTCCATCTTGCGGGGCGAACTGTCACCAAGGCAGGTGTTCACGGGCGGCATGCTGTCGTTTGGCCTTGGTATTGGCATTGGCCTCTACCTGGTCACCGTGGCGGGGCAGTTCATCCTCTGGCTGGGGCTGTTCTCGGTGCTGGCCGGCTTCTTTTACACGGCGGGACCGTTCGCGCTGGCCTACGTGGGGTTGGGCGAGGTGGCGGTGTTCATCTTCATGGGGCCGGTGATGGTGGTCGGCTCGTACTACCTGCAACGTCAGGAAGTCACCCTGCCCGTGGTGCTGGCCTCGCTGCCTGTGGGCTTCCTGGTGGCGGCCATCCTGCACGCCAACAACCTGCGGGACCTCGACAGCGACAAGCAGATAGGAAAGCGCACCCTGGCGACCCTCCTGGGCAGGGAAGGCGCTCGCCTCGAATACTACATCTTAATTGGCGGCACGTACCTGTCGCTGGTCGTGCTGGCGGTGCTGGGCATCGCCCCTTGGTTGGCCCTCATCACAGTAGCCACCTTGCCCACCGCCTGGCGGCTGATACGACTCGCGGGCCAGGAGTCTGAGGCCAAGGCCCTCCACCCCCTCTTGCGCCAGACCGCCCGCCTGCACATGCAGTTCGGCAGCTTGCTAATCGTGGGCTACATAGCCGCCTGGTTCGTGGGCAGCTACTGGCGGCCCTAGCGCCGCACCTGTGCCGTGGGGATTGGCGGCAGCGTGTACTGCGAGGGCACAGGCCGTATCACGAGGCGGGTCTGCACCGGGGCCGCGGCAGGTGCGGGATTAGGATCGCGAGTAGGGGTGGCGGTAGGCTTAGGTAAGGCAGCGAGCGCCGCCAACTCGGCAGAGGTCGCCGGGTGCTTCACGATGCGGACGTATGTCTCATGACCGTAGGCGAGACTCACCTCCAGGACTTCTCCTGCCCTCGATAACAGAGCTTTGCCATATGCATGCCCACTCGGCCGATAGTCCCTCTCGCTATATTCCAGCGTCCACCCACTGGCCTGCAATGCTTCTTGATAGTAAGCTAGCATACTGCCGACGCCGCCATTAACTGTGAAAGTGGTCATGGGCCATTGGTGCTCGTCCGGTGTGCGTGTGTATGTTACCCCCACAGCGTCGTCCGGGATGGGGACCGAAGGCATCACAGGGTTACGACCCGGCTGCGGCCACAGCAGGACAACCAGCACTCCCATTGCTATACCCGCCAGCCAACGCATGTAGAGACTGCCGTGCTGCTCTACGGCAAACCGGGTGTTCGCCAGGAGTCGCTGCGTTACAGCTACGACCCCACCCAACAGCAAAAGCCCTGCGTAGGTGGGCAGCATTCTCGTCAGCAAAGAGGGCCAGCCCAGTTCCTGCAAGCGCAAAAACTGTTCACGGAAGAGTGAAAATGGTAAGCCTATGCTTGCGTTGAAGGTAGAAATGCGCAAGCTATAATCAGCCGTTACGTCTGACGTGCCCCTCCAGGCGACACCCCACAGAAAATAGGCCGAGATCGCCCAGATGCCGCTAAATGCAGCCGCCGCCGCTACGAGCCTCAGCGACGCGGAGACAAAACCCCTGCCCCTGACGCGTATGGATACCCAGGCAATATAGGCAAGTAGCAATACGAACGGGGCTACAATCAGAACCATCTGCTGCCACTGCATGAATCTAAACCCCATCAATCCTCCACACGCCCGGTTGGCAGCCACCCCCGCGGCAACCCATCCTTACAAACGTGCGGAAGAATGAATGGTTTCAGCGTCCACTTATACCAGCAAATTGGGTCCGCATAAGGCTATATCAAGGAGTAAAACGTAGCGCGAATAATGAGGACCAAGGTACTGGATTACGTACCCTGGTCCTCATTATGTGTTGAACACCTTCTTAAACTTGGCGGCGGGGTTTTCGTATTGTTACAAACCGGGGGAGCGTTCGACGAGGTACCTATAGAAGCCATACGCGCCTATGCACAGCACGCCTGATGTAACGCAGGCGGCTATGGAGCGTAGCAGGATGTCGAGGAAGATGTAGAAAGTGGGGGCAGCGCCTGCCTGGGCGGTGGGGGAGTTGAGTTGCTGGGCGAACGTGATGAAGGTCACCAGGAAAACGAGCACCGGGATAAGCCCGAATACCCTTCGCGCAGTCTTCAACCTGCTGTGACTAGTAGGCACTGTAAACCCCAATTATAGAGGGTGACGGCCTGTCGGGGATTACATTCCAGCGGAGTGCCACACGCCAAAACCGTCCCAGTAGGGTCCCGTCAGGCCGCCACATCTACACTCACTCTACGTCAGCGCGCATGAGCCGTCCATAGCACAGTTGGGCTAATGGGAGGTAGTAGATTTGGAAATTGGAATTTCGAAATTCGAATTTAGAAAATACCCTTTCAAATTCGCAATTCCAAATTCCAAATTCCAAATCTCACGCCCCGAATCCCTTCTGGAAGACCTCTCCGAGGTGGGCCGCGCCCCATAGGAGCATGGCGAGGGCGAACATGCCTATTCCGATTATCATCGCCCAGAGCATGCAAGCGGCACCCAGGCGCGTGTCATAGCTCACACCCGGCCCGGCGGGGCGCTCCACTACCTCTACCGGCTGCTCGCTCGTCGTACCTTCGTCAATCCTGCGCGTATCAGTTGCCATGCGCTCTCCTCGTGCTTGTGTGAGTTTGTTTGCAAGAGTATAGCAGAGAAACGTGAAACGGGGTAGATTTGCTGAAACGTGAAACGTGATGCGGTTGGTGGTATTTGATGCGTGAATATGACTCCGTTGGGATAGCAGGACCAAAGCCCCACCCTGTCATCCTGAGCGTAGCGAAGGATCAGTAGCCCGTGCCTGACTCCTTCGATTACGGTGCATGGTTCCTCTTACCACCATCATCCCCAAAGTTGAGGACTCTAACTACCCACCTGATCCTTCGTTACGCTCAGGATGACAGGGGGAGTAGGGTGCCGCTCAAGGAATAGAGCCGCATTCACGGACCTTATTTAGCAAACCGCATCACGTTTCAGCTTCACCAGCGTCCGGTCTATACTCGCAATGTTGGGGCGGCCTGAGAGGGCCATAGCGTTGCGGATTTCGCGGCGGAGTAGCTCCAGCACGCGGGTAGCGCCCTCCGCACCGCCGACTGCCAGGCCGTACAGGTAGGGGCGGGCTATGAGCGTGGCTTTCGCGCCGAGGGCCAGCGCTTTAAGCACGTCGGTGCCGCGCCGGATGCCGCCGTCCAGCATGACCTCCGCCCTGCCATCCACCGCCTCCACCACTTCAGGCAGGGCCGCGATGCCGGAGTCCACCGAGTCGAGTTGCCGCCCGCCGTGGTTGCTGACGATTATGCCCTGCGCGCCGTGTTCGATACCGAGGCGGGCGTCCTCAGCAGTAAGAATGCCTTTGAGGACCACCGGCAGGCTGCTGAGGGACGCCAGCCAGTCCACGTCGTTCCAGGTGAGCGAGGGGTCCCACTTGGAGGCAATGTACTTGCCGAGGCCCGATTCGTCGCCCGCTTTACCGGTAGGCATGTGGTCCAGGTTGGTGGCGGCGAAGTTCGCCAGCGGGTAGGGGAAGGTGAAGGCGTTGCGCACGTCGCGCTCCCGGTTGCCTATCATCGGCACGTCCACGGTGAGGCAGAGGGCTTTGTACCCGGCGGCCTCGGCGCGCTGCACCAGGCTGCGGGTCACCTCGCGGTCGGCGTAGACGTAGAGTTGGAACCACTTGGGAGCGTCCGGCTCGACCGCCGCCACGTCTTCCATGCTGGTGGTGGACACTGTGGAGAGCACCATGATCGTGCGGGCGGCTGCGGCGGCGCGGGCGGTGGCGGTCTCTCCCAGGTCGCAGCAGAGGCGGTGCCCGGCGGCAGGCGCGAGCAGCACCGGCATGCTGACGGGCGTGCCCAGCACGGTGGTCGAGCAGTCTACGTTGCTCACGTCCACCAGCACGCGGGGCCGCAGGATGATGCGCTCGAAGTCCTCCCGGTTGCGGCGCAGGCTGATCTCGTCGTCCGCCCCACCGGAGATGAAGTCGAACGCCGACGGCTCCAGGACATCGCGGGCCAGGGCTTCAAGCTCTAGCAGGTTGGTAAATTGTTGCATGGGGCTGTCTGACATGACCGTATTATGCCTTACTCTGCGGCCTGGACGGAAAGCGCTGGATTGCCTAAGTGGCTATATCGAATATGCTCGGCCATATCAAGCGTCCCCACGGGTGCTCGCCTGATTGCGTGCGTGCATAATACTCGTCAAAGGGGCTGGGCACCAGGGGATAAGCCATAGCCGCGTCGTACGTGTGGCCCTGTGGTGCGCCGAACTCGGTAAAGGCGGGCGTGCTGCCGGAGAACCGGTGCAGGGGCAGGCTAATCTCCTCCGGTGTCAAATCACTCTCCTCGCTCCTGTTGTATAGCGCCGCGACCATCGCCCGCGCCACCTCGGCCTCCGAGGCCAGGAAGACCAGCACATCACCGGGCTTGTCGGCACGCACTCTCACGTAGCCAACCACCTGCGCGTCACGGAGGAACACCAGCGTCTCGACGGTGCGCACGGGGCTGAGCCAGTCCAGCAGTGCCGTGCCTGGGTCGAGCGAGAAGTCCACAAGACGCTCCTCCCGCGACCATAGGTTGTACAACGCTGACACGTCCTGTGGCTCCGGCGCTCGCATCGTGAGGCTCACAGCATTGGCGAGCAGGGAGGCAAATGTGTCGCCTGCGGTGGGCAGCTTGAGGGTCCAATTGCCGTAAGCACGCACTTTGTAGCCCAGGCGCGGGTAATAAGTTGGGTGGCCGACGAGAAAGCTAAACTTGTAACCCTTCTGCCGCGCTACCTCATGTCCCACCTCAATGAGCCTGCCACCGATGCCTTGCTTCTGGTACGAAGGATGCACGGCAATAGGCGCAAGGCTTACGACGGGCACGCTTTCTCCCAGCACCTGGATATTGTAGGGTGAGAAGAGGACGTGGCCCACGAGCCGCCCATCTATTTCGGCCACCAAGGACAGTTCGGGGTCGAACTGCGGGCGGTTGCGCAGCAAGGTGACGATGAGGGCCTCGGCGGCACGGTTGTCGAACGCCTGCACGTTTATCTCGGCAATAGCAGCGTAATCGTGGATTGTCTCGGGGCGCATTACCAAACCCTTATCCATTGTGCCTCTTTTGTTCAAGTCCAACTACCTGAATCATAAGTCCCTCCCCTAGCTATAGCCCTTTTCTCGTAGTTAATACCTAAGAGAAGGAGAACGTTGGAGATCATTAGCTAGCTTTCGCACCGCCTCCCGAAAAAGAAAACCTCTTCGTGCCAGTAGAATAGCATCCACTCATCATGGAGAGGCGAAACGAGTACGTCATCCGAACCTGGATAACAGAAATCATCCCAGTACTCGCAAAAGATAGCTACGGTCGTCACAACCGCATTGTCACAGTCCCAGGATATGATAAGGCGTTCTTCACTAGCCGGTATATGCTGCCGTAACCAATCTCTAACATATTCAGCATCATTATGCACCTGAAGGATCTGAAGTTCGGCAACAAGATCGAATGTCCCTTGTACAAACCCTTCGTCGGGGTGAAAGAGCCGGGAGTGCTCATCGACTTCAAGTGCCTTATTCTTGGAAATCGGGCGGATATTAGCAAGAACATCAGGAGGAAGCAAATTCCATCTAGCATCTGTCCAGCGCCACTTGAGGGGGAAGCTCTCTAGTGCAGAATAGTCATGTTCCTGTATCTCTGGACTGAAAGCCTCACGGGGAATACTATCAAGATAGGCGACGAACTGGTCGAGTCGGTCTGACGCTGATTCGGGGTCCGTTACACCTTGCAGTTGGTCAAGAAATTTGTCGATCTCAGTATGCAGCAATCTCTTAGAAAACCAGGGGTTCCATATGCGACTTCGCAGAAGCTGCTCGTAAAGCTTTTCACGCGCTGTTGCATACTCTTCCTCAGATAGGGTATTGCTTACAAGTTGAAGGATTCTTCTTACCAATGCCAACTTAGCCTGCGGATGCATCTCTACACACCCCTCTAGCTCCACCCAGAGCAGTATTGACACCCCCATACAGCCACCGTATAATACCCCCACAACCGCATACGCAACAAGGCTAAGATGGAGAAGAGTAGGAGCATAATACCGCGGCAGAGAGGAGGGGTCACCGGCTGAAAGCCCCTCGCGGAATAAGGCCCGAACGTCGCTCCGGAGCACGTGGGTGAACAGGCTTGCTGCCTCTCAGCCCATGCGGGACGCGCCCGATACAGCGCACGATGAGGGTGGCTTCTGAAACGTGAAACGTGAAGTCACTGAAACAAGGTGGTACCACGAAAGTATGTCCTTTCGTCCTTGGCGGGGCGGAGGGATTTTTTATTTGGCGCAAGGTACGGTCCGGTGGGAAGGCTATGGAACTCAGGCACTACAGGACAATTGAAGAGTTCTACAGGAGGGCGGAGCCGTTCCTCTTGGAGCGCGAGGCCGAGCACAACCTGGTCCTGGGCATCTGCACCCTGCTGATGCGCTACCCTGAGCGAGTCGAGCACCCTCCCTACATGGCCTGCGTGGAACAGGCCGGCAATGTAGTGGCCGTCGCTTTTATGGGGCCGCCCAACAACCTCATTTTGTCGCACATGACGACTACGGAGGTAATCCCAGTCATAGCGAGGGACATTTACAGTGAGTACAAGACGCTGCCGGGGGTGATAAGCTCGGTGCCGTTTAGCAAGGCTTTTGCGGAGGAGTGGCAGAGGTTGAGCGGCCAAACCTACGAACTCAGCATGGCCGAACGGATATATCGGCTTGAAAGGGTTAAGCCGGTGGCGAAAGTACCGGGTCGCATGCGTAAGGCTGTCGAGCAAGACAGAGAGGTACTTCGTAACTGGCTACCCCAGTTCAACGAGGAAGCGTTGGGAGAAACGGATCCGTCTATCGTTGATGGCATCATAGACCACTTTCTGGATTCCGGCGCGCAGGGCTTGTTCATCTGGGAGGACGGGCAGCCTGTATCTATGGCCGGGTACAGCAGGCCCACACCGAACGGCGTAGTGATAGTCCTGGTGTACACTCCACCGGAGCACCGGGGAAAGGGTTACGCAAGCGCCTGCGTGGCGACCCTGAGCCAGATGCTGCTGGACCAGGGTCGCAAGTACTGCTTTCTTTATACCGATCTAGCGAACCCCACCGCGAACCACATCTACCAGGTAATGGGATACGAAGCGGTCTGCGACGCCGACGTGTACAGGTTTGAGAACCCGGCATAGGCCGTAAGCACAAGAGGGAGGAAATCAAGATGACAGACATACAAGACAAACCCACAAACGAAGAGCAGCAAGCCGGAATGGCGAAGGCCTACAGCCACGAGGCGGTGGAGGGGCGTTGGTACGATTGGTGGGAGCAGCAGGGCTACTTCACGGCCCAGCGCGATCCCAACCGTAAGCCCTTCACCATCATCATGCCCCCGCCGAACGTGACGGGCGAGCTGCACATGGGCCACGCTCTCACCAACGCGGTGGAGGACATCCTCATCCGCTGGCGGCGCATGCAAGGCTACGAGGCGCTATACCTGCCGGGCGAGGACCACGCCGGTATATCGGGGCAGTACGTGGTGGAAAAGGAGCTTGCCAAAGAGGAGCTTTCCCGGCATGACATCGGCCGCGAGAAGTTCCTGGAGCGGGCCTGGGAGTGGATGAACGAGTACCGCCCCCGCATACGCTACCAGCTTCGCCGCCTGGGGGCTTCGTGCGACTGGACCCGTGAGCGTTTCACGCTGGACCCCGATCCCGTGAACGCCGTGCGCACCGTGTTCAAGCGGCTGTATGACAAGGGCCTCATCTACAAGGGCGAGCGCATCGTGAACTGGTGCCCCCGCTGCATGACCACCCTCTCCGACCTCGAAGTGGAGCCGGAGGAGGAGCAAGGCCACCTCTGGACGATACGTTATCCCCTGGCGGGCGACCCTACGCAGGGCATAGAAGTGGCAACCACGCGCCCGGAGACGATGTTGGGCGACACCGCAGTGGCCGTGCACCCCGACGACGAGCGATGGCAGCACCTCATCGGCAAAGAGGTGATACTGCCCATCATGGAGCGTCCCATCCCCGTTGTGGCCGACAGCGGCGTGGACAAGGAGTTCGGCACCGGCGCGGTGAAGATCACCCCCGGCCACGACCCGCTCGACTTCGAGATAGGCCAGCGGCACAGCCTGCCCGTAATCAACATCATCAACCTGGACGGCACGCTCAACGACAACGCGGGCCTGTACGCCGGGCTGGGCGTCGAAGAGGCGCGGGCCGGGGTGTTGAGGCAGCTTGAGGACGAGGGTTACCTGCTCAGGACCGACCCGCACACCCACAGCGTGCCCCACTGTGAGCGTTGCGGCACGGTGCTTGAGCCTATCGTGTCGGACCAGTGGTTCGTGAAGATGCAGCCCCTTGCCGCGCCCGCCATAGAGGTGGTGCGCCGGGGCGAAATCCGCATCGTGCCGGAGCGCTTCACGAAGGTGTACTACCACTGGATGGAAAACATCCGCGACTGGCCGATCTCCCGCCAGCTTTGGTGGGGGCACCGTGTCCCGGTGTTCTACTGCGACAACGGGCACGAATTCGCCTCGACGGAGGAGAAGCCAGCCTCCTGCGAGACCTGCGGCAGCACCAACCTGCGGCAGGACGAGGACGTGCTCGACACCTGGTTCTCCAGCGGCCTGTGGCCCTTCAGCACGCTCGGTTGGCCGGAGGAGACGGAGGACTTCAAGTACTTCTACCCAACCGACGTGATGGAGACCGGCTACGACATACTCTTCTTCTGGGTGGCCCGCATGATCTTCCAGGGGCTGGAGCACACCGGCAGGATACCCTTCCACACGGTGTACCTGCACGGCCTTGTCAGAGACGAGTCGGGCCGGAAGATGAGCAAGTCCAAGTGGAACAACGCGGTAGACCCTATCGAGCTAGCTAACAGATTCGGCTCCGACGCCGTGCGCATGTCGCTCATCACCAACTCATCGCCTGGCAACGACCAGAAGTTCAGCGACCAACGCACCGAGCAGGCCGGACACTTCGCCAACAAGCTGTGGAACGCGACGAGGTTCGTGATTTCGAATTTGGGAATTGGGATTTCGGATTTAGATGGAATCGAAGAAAATCCGCAATCCGAAATCCCAATTCCCAAATCCCTCCCCGACCGCTGGATACTGAGCCGGTACAGCCGCACCGTGTCCCAGGTGACGCAGATGCTTGAGGACTACCAGCTTGGCGAGGCGGGCAAGGTGTTGCAGGAGTTCGTGTGGAGCGAGTACTGCGACTGGTACATAGAGGCGGCGAAGGGTGCCCTGCGCAGCGAGGACGCCGAGACGCGGCAGACCACGCTGGCGGTGGCGCGCACGGTGCTCGACGGCATACTGCGGCTGTTGCACCCCTACATGCCCTTCGTCACCGAGGAGCTATGGCAGAACCTGCACGGCTGGCCCTCGCGCGACGGGTCGCTGGACAGGCGGGAGCAGAGCATTATCGTGGCGGAGTGGCCCGCGCCGCTATCTGCTGACGACGAGGCCGAGCGAGACTTCGACACGGTGATAGAGATCATCCGCCAGATACGCAACGCACGCGCCGAGACTATCAAGGACGCGCCCGACAACCTCAAGGGCGAGATGGCCCGGCGCAGGATAGAGGCGATCGTAGGTGGAGGCTCGCGCACGGCGATGTTGCAGCAGGAGTCCGACACGCTGGCCCGCCTGGCTCAACTCGACGCGGGCAAACTCACGATCACCGAGCGGGTAAGCGACGAGCAGCGGCCCGAACAAGCCGCCACGCTGGTAATAGGTGAAATCGAGGTGGTGCTGCCGATGTCCGGCCTGGTGGACACCGGGGCCGAGCGGAAGCGGCTGCAATCGGAGGCCGAGTCTACGCGGGCCGAAATCGAGCGCACCGAGGCGCTGCTATCCAATGAGCAGTTCACCTCCCGCGCCCCGGCGCAAGTGGTGGAGCGCGAGCGGGCCAAGCTCGCAGCCGCCCACGAGAGGCTGTCGAAGCTCAATGAGCGGCTGGCAACGCTTTAGGAAGTTGTGAGTTTTGAGTGTTGGGTTTTGAGTTGAGGGGTGGTTCTTATGAGTCACCCCTCCCGGCTCGTACTTGTTTGGGCGACAATAAGGACTACACGGTGCTTTGGTTGTGCAAGCAACATCGAGAGCCTTGTTCGCCTGGATATGATGTACAATGAGAGCCTGCACCCTATATCGGTGTCTTGCCTGTTTGTAGCAGTAAAACCCCTTAACAGGTCTCATTATTGCTGAACGAGGGCTGGCAATATCTGACGAACAATATGGAGAACCCGCATGATAGCCAAGAAACTTACCACCCTGGTCGCAGTGGCAGCCCTCTTGACGGTGCTTGCCGCCTGCGACGGCCAGACTGCCTCCCCCACACCGACAGGCGTGTCTAACACCGGCACGGCTACCCCACAGCCAAACGTCACGGTGGCCCCCGGCACGCTGCTGACCTACAACATGAGCGGGGGCATCGCCGGCTTCAACACCACACTCGTGCTGGAAGAGTCGGGCGACTACACGGTGACGGAAAGAGGTGGGCAGCCCACGAGTGGCAAGCTGGAAGACACGCTCCTGAACAAGGTTAAGCAGCAGCTTGACGCGGTGCGCGGCCTCTCTGACCTGAAAGCGGAATACGACGAGGGTAACGTGTCCGACGACATCTACAGGACCATCACGTTCGAGCGGAACGGCACGCCCGTAACCGTCATGGTAGCCGACGTAGGCTCCGGGGATGATGTCCCCGCGCCGCTACAGCAGCTAATCGCCACGGTCAGGAGTGTGGCCGAGACGCCGTAGCCAAGAAAGTCAAGTAGTTACGCCTCACATAGTCGAGCCACTCCATCTCGGGCAGTCTGGGGCGTTGCGATAGTTGAGGGAGAATCACCGTATCAGCAAAAAAGCATATTGACTCCTGGTCTTATCTGTGCTACAAAACTAGTATCCCAAAATGCGTCCACCAGCTTTAGGAGTACGCCTGATGTTAGCTATCTCAAAAATGACTAAACGTGCAATGCGCCGCGCCGCCCTTATTATGTTGCTCGTGAGCCTGACGCTTTCCTTCGTGGGGAGTGGGGCTGGCGCACAGACGCAAGACCCGGACCGGGCCCGGGCCTCCCGTCCGGGGCCTATCGTCACGATGGCAATTGACGATACCGGCTCCGGCTGGGCTTGGACAGGTCCCCCTTCCCCCACCGAGAACCCCAGGTTCGTTCGCATAACGCCGGGCGAATACCAGGTTCAGACAGTAAGAGACCGTGCAGCCGCGGAGCTAGTACGCGCCACCACCTCTGGGGCCCTCGATGATATAGTGCTCACCTCTCGGGTGGGCGAAGGTTGGGCTATCGGTACGGGTGGTGGGCCGCGCATATGGCGTCTCCAGGGTGGCGTGTGGAGGAACTTCCCACACAGGCTCGGACGCGATGTGCTCCTTAGAGACCTCGCGGTGAACAACGACGGCACCGACGGCTGGATCGTTGGCTCCAGGGCCGACCTGAGTGGCGTGCTCCTGCGCCTGCGTGACGGGCAGTGGGTGGAGCAGGCGCAAACCCCAGGGAGCGAATTGCGAAACGTAGCGATCAGCCCTAACGGCAGGCATGCGTGGGCGGTCGGCAACATGGGCGGGAGAGGCTCCGATAGCGCCGCGTACCAGTGGGTGAACGGCACCTGGGAACGGCGCACTACTTTCCAGGGCAGGCCCGCCGCCATACCCCAGGTGGTGGCGGTCAACGGCCTGACGGTGGACGACAACGGAAACGGTTGGCTCATCAGCGGCGGGGGTGCGGGTCCGCAGGCCCAGAATGTATACATCACGCGCCTCACCAACGCTGGCCCCGAGCAGATACGAGTAGACCTGCCGGTCACCACCCAGGAATCGCGAGCCATCATTTCGGCCTACCTGCACGACGTTGCGGTGAACGCCGTCGGCAACGGCTGGATCTCGGGGGCCGCCCGGGTGCAGACGGCGAGTGGCGGCATTGAAACTCGTCCTGTGGTGGTGAGGATCGTTGGTAACACGTTCCAGGAGGTATCTACCGGCAGACTGGGAATCGCGCCGAGTGCCGAGGAGCCGATTTGGCTGGGGCTTTTCCCACTCGCGATTACACCGGACGGCAGCCATACCTGGCTGGCAGCCTCGGAGCACCAGAGGTTCCTCAGCCTGTTCGAGGTGAGCGAGCCGTGGGTCCCGTCGGTGCCACCTCCCGCACGCGTGATGCCTGGTCCCGGCTTCTGCTTCCAGGAGTCGAAGTACTGCATACGCGGAGCCTTCGCCCGCTACTGGCAGGCCAACGGTGGCGTGACGCAGTTCGGCTTCCCCATCACCCCTGAAGTGATCGAGAGGATCGGAGACCAGACCTACATCGTGCAGTACACCCAGCGTGCCCGCCTGGAGTACCACCCGGAGAACCGGCCTCCGCACGACGTGCAGCTAGGTCTGCTGGGCAATACGCTGGTCGAGCCTCGCCTCGGTGAAGACCCCTTCAAGCCGGCCCAGCCCAGTAACGCGCCCGGCTCCCGCTACTTCCCGCAGACTGGGCATAACATCGGCCCGCCCTTCCTGGCGCTATGGGAGAGCAGGGGAGGCATGCCGGTGTTTGGCCTGCCACGCTCTGAGGCGTTCCAGGAAAAAAGCTCCATAGACGGCAAGACCTACACGGTGCAGTACTTCGAGCGCAACCGTCTCGAATACCACCCTGAGTACCAGGGCACCCAGTTCGAGGTGCTGTTGGGCCTGCTGGGCGTGGAGCAGTTCGTCAAGACCTACAAATACACACCGTAGCTGAAACGGAGTTTCTGAAACGTGAAACGTGAAACGTGATGCGGCTTGCTCAATAGGGTACGTGAGTGCTACTTGGCTCCCGCTGTGGGACCAACTTCCCCCTGTCATCCTGAGCGTAGCGAAGGATCAGGTGGGTAGTTAGAGTCCTCAACATTGGGGATGCTGTTGGCAAGAGGAGCATTGGCCCCTCAGTAGGAAGAGTCAAACACGGGCGACTGATCCTTCGTTGCGCTCAGGATGACAGGGGAGAAGCAGGGTTCCCGTAACGGGAGCAGCCTCGCATCCACGAACCAACATGAGCAAGCCGCATCACGTTTCACGTTTCACGTTTCAGACACCTGACCAACTATGTCGCTACAGAGCTACCTCGCCGCCGTGCCCAAGGCGGAGTTGCACGTACACCTGGAGGGGTCCATATCGCCCGCCACGCTACTGGTGCTGGCGGAACGGAACGGGATTACCCTGCCCTCCCATACGGTGGAGGGGCTGCGGGAGTACTTCAAGTTCCGCGACTTCGACCATTTTATCCAGGTATACGGGGTGATCTCACGCTGCCTCCAGACCGAGGCCGACTTCGAGTTGATAGCGTATGAGTTCGGCACCGAGATGGCCCGGCAGAACGTGCGCTACGCGGAAGTGACCTTCAGTTGCAGCTTCCACCATCGCCAGGGCGTAACGGAAGAAGCATACCTGGGCGGCTTGCTTCGGGGCCGGGAGCGCGCCCGCAACGACTACGGGGTGCATATCAACTGGGTGTTCGACATCATCCGCAGCGTCACCGACCCGACCTGGCGACCGAAGTTGGCCGACTACACCACCAGCATCGCAATAGACAACATGAGCAACGGCGTGGTGGCACTTGGCCTGGGAGGCGGCGAGGTGGGCTACCCGCCGGAGATGTTTGTGAGCTACTTCGAGCGGGCGCGGAAGGCAGGGTTGCACAGCGACCCACACGCGGGCGAAGTGTCCGGGCCGGAGAGCGTGTGGGGCGCGCTGCGGCTGCTGGGTGCCGAGCGGATCGGGCATGGCGTGCGCTCGATTGAGGACCCTGAGCTGGTGGCGTACCTGGCAGAGCATCGGGTGCCGCTGGAGGTGAACCCCACCAGCAACATCTGCCTGGGCGTCTTCCCCAACTTGCAGGCCCACCCCTTCCGACGCCTCCATGAGGCCGGGGTGCCTCTTACCGTCAACTCAGACGACCCGCCCCTCTTCAACACCACCCTCAACGACGAGGTGGCGCTGCTCGCCAGCGCCTTCAATTTCGACATCCCCGCGATTGACAGCCTGCTGCTCAACGGCATCCACCACAGCTTCTTGCCCCCGGAGCGCAAGCAGGAGATGGAGCAGGCGTTCAGGCGTGAGATGGACGAGTTGAAGGCCGTGCATCTTGTCTAGGCACCCCTAACCGATGCTCTCCAGGCCCCAGCCGCAGGTATCGCCTCCCATTGCCCTGGTCCTGCTGGTAGAAGCTGGAGGGTGCGTGTTGCTGCAACACCGGGACGATCACGCAGACTTCGTACCGGGCAACTGGGCGCTGCCGGGCGGTACTATCGAGGCAGGCGAAACCCCTGAGGAGGCGGCCCGGCGCGAGATGCTGGAGGAAACCGGCCTGGTTATCAGCGGACCGCTCAAGCTATTCTCCTACTGCGTTTACTACGCCGACAGCAACAACCTCTGGCACGATACCGGTTCTCTTGAGGAGGCGTACGCTGCCAACCCTACCAGGCTCCAGGAAGCGTATATCTTCTACGCGGGCACCGAGGCACGACAAGAGGAGATCGTGCTTGGCGAGGGTCAAGCGATGGTGTTCCAGTCACCAGAGGCGACCCTGACCCTGAACTTAGCCAATACTGCCGCCGGTCGAGTGCTGCCTCAATTCTTCGCGTCTCCAGAGTACGCCCAACTAATCCGTAGCTGATTTGTCGAACATGCCGGCTTCGGCTGGAACTCCTTATGTAGCCATCGTTCGTGCTGACGAGCAATTACGACTACATGGGAGGCCCTTCTATGTGCATGCCCGCGCAAACTGCTGACGTACCCATAGTCAAAGAGATTACCGAGGCGGTGCTGGCTGCCATCTGGAACGAGCAGGCACCCCTTCGAGGCCCTATGTGGGACTGCGAGGGCAACCCGGTGGCGGTGGTCTACCGAGGGCGGTGGACGGCGGGGAGCGGACCCGACTTCGAGGGCGCGATGCTGGCGATGGGTGAGAGCGGCACCCTGGCGAGCGGCTCCGTCGAGATGCACCTGCGTTGCGGCGACTGGTGGGCGCACGGGCACCACGCCGATCCCCGGTACAACTCGGTGGCCCTGCATGTCGTCCTGTGGCCCCTCGGCGCTCGTCCCATCACCAGGGCGGACGGCGAGACCGTGCCCACCCTGGTGCTGGCCGACTACATCACCCTGCCCACACCCGACCTGCTGGCTAGCGTCACACCCCTCATCGCCAACCTTGGGGCGCTCTCGGAAGAGCCGTGCTGGCAGCGCACGCAGGACTGGCCCCTGGAGAAATTGCTGGCACGGATAGACGAGGCAGGCGACACCCGTTTGCTGAACAAAGCCGCGCAGATGGAGGCGGGGCTGAGCGAGCTTGGGCATGAAGAGGTCTTCTACCGGGGCATAATGGAGGCGCTCGGCTACTCGGCCAATCGCGGGCCAATGCGCAGGCTGGCGGAGGCCCTGCCGGTCAGCCAGCTACTCACCCTGCCTCTCAGCCGCGATGAAGGGGAACGGGCTACCCTGCTGGAAGCCCTCTTCCTCGGCGCGGCAGGTTTTCTCCCCTCGCAAAACCCCGCAACCGAGCCGCTCGATTGGCTCTCGTCGCAGTACGCAGAGGACGTAGAGCGGCTGTGGTCCACTTACGCGCCGCTGCTGGACGTGCCGCTTGAACGCCCCCTGACAGAGAGCTGGGTAACGGACCGTGTACGCCCCGCCAACTCGCCACCCCGCAGGCTAGCAGCGGCGGCCCGTTTGCTGGCCCGGCTACTGTGGGCGCAAGGCGGCATGCTCGGCCCCTTCGCGGACGCTACGGCTTTGCACAAACCTGCCGCCCTGGCGAAGCAATGGACCAGTTTGCTCGCGGTGACGGCAGACGGCTATTGGGCCACACATCACGGCTTCGGCCACGTATTGCCCGCGCCCGGTAGCAAAGAAGGGGTGGCGCTGGTAGGAAGCTCGCGGGCGGCGGACCTAGCGGTAAACGTCGCCATGCCGCTCTTGCTGGCCGTAGCGGACCGCGAAGGTGATAGAGCGCTACGAGAGAAGGTGCTGGCTGCCTACGCCGCCTTCCCGAGGCTGTCCGACAATGAAATCACCCGCGCTATGACGGAAGAGGCTCTCGGCCAGCGCGCGGGCAAATCGATCAATGGGGCGCGCCGCCAACAGGGCCTGCTCCACCTCTATCGCCTGTATTGCCAGGCACGCCGCTGCTACGAGTGCCCCATATCCGGTCTGCGCCCACCTAGATAAAACTTGTGCCGTATCAGGTGCCCTTCATCCTATTGAAGGTCTCGGCAAGGAACAGCCGAGTCGGTCAGGGGGAGCTATCGGCGAGCACTTGCGCCAGCGCGTGTGTAGCCTGGCGGACAATGCCTGGGTTGGTATCCCAGTAGTACGGGAGCGCCGACACGGCCTGGTAGAGCGCCCAACCTCGGCCACGCAACCATGACGCAACGTCTACATCTAGTTCGGCTCGGAACCGCGCGCGACTATCGCCTATGAAGACGTTCCAAGCGGGTTGCAGGTCACACGCGGGATCGCCCACGTTGAGGCCACCCCAGTCGATGACCGCCGACAGCCGACCGTCAACGACGAGCAGGTTGCCCGGCAGCAAGTCACCGTGCACCCAGACCTCTTCACCGTCCCATGTCGGTGCGTTGAGCGACTCCTCCCACGAGCGGAGGGTGGCCTCGCCGTCAATCTGGTCACCTAGCTGAGCAATCGAGCGACGGACCTGCTCGTCGCCCTCGGCAAGTGGTCCGCCGCGACCGTGCGGGACACGCGGATGTGCTCCCGTAGTATCAATCTGGCGCAGCGCTGCCACGAACGCGGCGAGATCGACCGCCGCCTGCTCCAGGTCAGCGAGCGTGCCGTTGGCGTTCTCACCGGGCAGCCACTCGCACACCGACCAGTCGAAGGGATAGCCCTCAGCCGGACGACCCATCGCCAATTGCACCGGCAGGGCCAGCGGCAGGTGGGGCGCGAGCTTCGGCAGCCACTCCGCCTCCATAGCCGCTTGCCTGGTGGCCCACTTGATGCGCGGCAGCCGGGCTGCCAGGTGGTCGCCAAGCCGGTAGATGTCGTGGTCGGTACCGTACGACGCGACCGGCTCGATCCGCAGACCCGCCCACTGCGGGAACTGCCCTGCCAACAAACGTCGCACTAAAGCCACGTTGGTCTCTATCTCGCCAGCATGCATCTGAGTTCTGGTGACGCGCATAGCTCCTATCTTAGATGAACCGGGTCTACCACCGCAACCAAGTTTTCTATAGCGTGACTAGGACTCATCCCGGAAATGGCAGTAAAGTGACAGCATGGAATATGAGCACATGGCCCCGCCCTCGTCATTTCGAACGCAGTGAGAAATCTCGTCCCTCACCACCCGAGTGCCACCTTTCTTTTAGCCACTCTGTACCGTAAGAAAAGGGCAACTTCCCGGTTGAGGACGAGATTTCTCACTGCGTTCGAAATGACGAGGGCGGGGCTTTGATGAGGATGTTCGACAGTGTTGTTTTTGAGATAGCTTCCAGTTGTTGCAAGTGAGTTAGTACTAAAGGCGGTGAAGCAGTAGGAAATGCACCATATTGGCTTTTGGCCGCTGTATGCTCTACAATAGCAGCGAGAGTGGCGCGGGCCGCAGGGCTGCGAACGCGATGCGCCTGGATGCTGGGGCCACTTACTATCTAGACCAGCAGCACTGTCTACACTGCGTCTCCGTCCCACATTTCACGTTTCCGAAGGGGCCATATGGCGGGAACCTATTCTCAAGGCTCAAACTCGGCGGTCGTACTCGTGGTTGACCCCGATCCGATCAACCAGCGGGCGTTGCGCGACAGGCTGGTGCGCCTGGGCTACACCGCGCGCTCCGCCGACGATGCGGACTCCGCGCAGGCAATCGTGGAGTCTACCCCGCCCGACGTGGTGATTGCTACCTATAGCTCGACCCAGGCCGAAGACTGGCCCGCCCTGCAAATCAACCTGGGCAACTGGGGCATCCCTTACATCACGCTCGAAGAAGCTGATATGCCTTCCGCTGCGGCACCGGGGCTTGAGGACGGCGACCTGCGCGAGCGCATCCGCGAGGCCCTGCGCTCCAGGAAGTTGCAGGACGCGCTGGTGGCCGAAAACACCCGCCTGGCCGCCGAGCGTCTGTACGACCCCATCACCGGCCTCTTCAACCGCCGTTACGTCATGATACGTGTGGAGGAAGAGATTAAACGCTCTGCCCGCCACGCCTACCCACTCTCCTGTCTCCTGCTCGACATCGACAAGCTGGACGACGTGAACGACCAATATGGCAACCACGTGGGCGATGCCATCTTGCGCGACATGGCCCACATAATCACCCGCACGTTGCGCGCGACCGACATCGTGGCACGCTACCGCGACGACGAGTTCATTTCGCTCCTCACCGACACCGATTCGAGTGGCGCGCAGGTAGCCGCCAACCGCCTGCGGGACGCCGTGGCCGCCTACAAGTACGCGGTCACCCCCGACGGCGAGCCGATAACTCTCACCGCGTCGGTGGGCGTCGCCTACTGGGAGCCTGTCAACAAACCCGGCGAAGGCACCTGGGAGCCGCAACTGATCGCCCTGGCCGAGCGTGCCCTCCGAGCCGCCAAGCTGTCAGGGCCGGGCAGACTGGTGATGTTGCAGGCGGCATAGGGTGCTGAAACGTGAGGGGTAACACGTAACACGTAACACGTAATTCGTAATTCGTAATTCGTAATTGTCTGGCAGGCTGTTGGTGCGGCCTGCTTTTTTGTGGCCTGAAGCTTGCACCAGGCAATCCGGCAGCGAGCATACAGCGTCTTAATGTAGGCAGGTCACGTGAAGCAATCACAATAACAGCAGTAACAAAAATAAGCACCGGGGTCGGACCC
>JALZHI010000056.1 GCA_030913985.1 Chloroflexota bacterium
CCTCACCCGCGGCCCCGGAACTCTTGCTCATCTTGCCCGCGTTTATCAGCAGGAACTCGGCGTGCAGCCAGTAGCGCACGAACTGCTCGCCCGTGCACCCCTCCGACTGCGCTATCTCGTTCTCGTGGTGTATCGGGATGTGGTCCACCCCGCCGCAGTGCATATCGAACGTCTTGCCCAGGTACTTCATCGACATGGCCGAGCACTCGATGTGCCAGCCGGGGAAGCCCTCACCCCACGGCGACGGCCAGTGCATAACGTGGTTGGGGTCGGCCTTCTTCCAGAGGGCGAAGTCGGCGGGGTTGCGCTTCTCCGTGTTCACCTCGATGCGTGCCCCCGCCACCAGCTCCTCAAGCGTCTGTCCCGACAGCCTGCCGTAGGAGGGGAGGGTAGACACGTCGAAGTACACGCCGTCGTCGATCACGTAGGCGTGCCCCTTGTCGAACAGGCACTCGATCAGGTCGATCATCTCCTGGATGTGGTCGGTGGCCTTGCACACGATGGTGGGGCGCACGATGTTGAGCCGCTCGGTGTCGTTGAAGAAGGCGTCGGTGTAGAACTCGGCTATGTCCCAGGCGCTCTTGCCTTCGCGACGCATTGCCTTGATCATCTTGTCCTCGCCCTCGTCGGCGTCTGAGGTGAGGTGGCCCACGTCGGTGACGTTCATGACATGGTTGACGTCATAGCCGTCGTACCTGAGCACGCGGGTGAGTACGTCTTCAAAGACATAGGTGCGCAGGTTGCCGATGTGGGCGAAGTTGTACACGGTGGGGCCGCAGGTGTAAAGCCCCACCTCGCCCGGCCGCATCGGCACGAACGTCTCTTTTTCGCGGCTGAGGGTATTGTGGATGGCTAAGTTGTATCTAGGCTCCGCCAAAGGTACGCCTCCTGCATGTTCTCGTACTATCTTGTGCAAGTTATGGGATAATAGAAGTACCATTATAAACCAGCGTGGGAATAGTTGCGTAGTAGGGGTTTGCCACTGAGAAGGAGGGGCCAATGACGAATCCTAGCTCATCACAAACATCCGGAGGCCAACTGAGCTACGGCCTTCCCGCTCCGGTCGAAACGCGATCCAAGAGGGTGCGGCCGCCAGGTGTCACCATCCTGGCCGTACTCCACTTTATATGTACTGGATTGCTGTTGCTGTCGGTGTATTTTCTCATCTATTATCCGCTGGAGCCTGACTATAGAGGGGGGTCTGGGGGCGTACAAAGCTGGATAGAAGAGGAACGGACAATGAGGATGTTCCCGCTCCAGCTTGGAATAGCCTCGACTCTCATCGTGGGGATTGGACTCTGGAGGCTGAAGAGTTGGGGGAGGGATACGGCGCTTGTACTCCTTGGCCTGGTTATTTCGGTGACCATGCTCGCAATGGCGAGCTCGCGCCATCTGTCCGGCTCCGCAATTGCCACCATATTACTGAGCGGTGCTGCCTTTTCCTACTTGTGTCGCTCGAAAGTGCGCGCAGCCTTCACCGAATAGCCAATGGCTAAGGAAAACTCCTCTGAGGACTCGTTAGCACAACATCGGAGAACGTGATGTCCTATAATCTGCCCCCTGGCTCCCCATTACCTCCCATCGAGGAGACTCTACGTCCAACAGGCTTGCCACCTATCCCGCCGTACCCAAAAGAGCGCCCTACCGGGGTTACCGTCCTTGCTGTGCTAAACTTCATCGCAGCCGGATTAATGTTGGTCCTGGTTGCGGTGACGTTGATGATGTCAGGTAACAACCAGGACTTGGGGAGTGATTTCCTCAGCGAAATCAGGGAGCAATCCAGGGCTAGTCAGATATCGGCTACTGTAGCTACGGGCATAATCGGTGCGGCTATCAGCCTGCCGCTGGCAATCGGCCTGTGGAGGTTGCGGCCTTGGGCGAGAGTAATGGCATTAGTCGTATACGCTGGCGGCGCAGGGCTTACCCTGTGTGCGAATTTCAATGAAGCGCTGACCATCTCGATGCTCGTCCGCCTTGCTATTGCTGCCTGGGTTGTTTACTACCTGTTGCAGCCCGACGTGAGTAGTGCCTTTGGTGAATTAGATTAAAGTGGGCAAACTACCAGGCTACCAGACATGACTGGACGCAGACGCACAGACGCAGAAGAGGTCGCTGACCTGCCGGAGGACCGGCCGGAGTACGACTACGGCGGCCTCGGCACGATGATCGCGCGCGAGATGGCGGTGGAGGCCAGGAGGGCGCGCGCCCGCCGCGAGTTCTTCCGCATCGAGCACGTCAGCCCCTCGCGCAAGGGCGAACCGGAGAGCAAGGTGCTGGGCATGTACCGTGTGACCGGGGAGAGCGGGCGCGAGTACGACGTGCTGGTGCGCGACCCCAACCCGGAGCACCACGTCAATCGCTGCGTCTGCCTCGACTACGAATCGAACAACCTGGGCACCTGCAAGCATATCGAGGCGGTGCTTGGCTACATCCGCCGCAAGCACCCCTCGCAGCTCCGGGCCGCCAAGCCGAAGCTGCTTGAAATCAACCGGCTGACCGTCTACGTCACCCTGCGCTACGTGGGCGACGGCACCTGGACGGCAGCCCCCGTGTACGACCACGCGCTCGATCCCGGCATGTTGCGCCTCATCAACCACTACCTGCTGCCGTACCTCGCCGTGCTGGAAGACGACCCCGACGCCTTCCTCAAGCGCATGCAACGCTTCATCGAGGAAGTGGACGACTTCGGCGGCAAGGTGATAGTGGAGCCGGAGGTGTACGACTACGCCGAGCAGGTGAAGACCCGCAACGCCCGCGACGCCCGCCGCCGCGAGCTGATGGACCGCGTGGAGGCAGGGGAGGCGCGGCTGGACCTGCTGAAGCTGCCCCTTTACCCCTACCAGGCGGTGGGCACCCTCTTCCTGGCGTTCACCGAGAAGGCACTATTAGCGGACGACCTCGGTTTGGGGAAGACGCCTCAGGCCATTGCCGCCACAAAGTTGCTAAGGGAGTGGCACGGCATCAAGAAGGTGCTGGTCATCACCCCCGCCTCGGTGAAGTACCAGTGGGGCCGTGAGATAGAACGCTTCTCCGATGAAAGCTACGTGGTGGTCACCGGCAGCAAGCAGAAGCGTGAGCAGCAATACGCTACCGGTGCCACCTTCACCATCATCAACTACGAGCTAGTGCTACGCGACCTAGACCACATCCGCGCCCTCAACGCCGACCTCGTCATCCTCGATGAGGCCCAGCGCATCAAGAACTGGCGGGCCAAGACCAGCCAGGCGATAAAGGAGCTGCCCCACCCCTTCGCCTTCGTGCTCACGGGCACGCCGCTTGAGAACAAGCTGGAGGAGCTTTACAGTATAGTGGAGTTCCTGGACGAGAAGCTGCTCGGCCCGCCCTGGCAGTTCATGGCGCAGCACGTCGTCAAGGACGAGTGGGGCGGCATCATCGGTTATAAAGACCTTGCCGGCGTGCGGCGGGCAATCGCCCCCATCCTGCTCAGGCGGCGCAAGGCCGACGTGCTGCAAGACCTTCCTGCGCGCATCGACAACGACTTTTGGCTGGAGCTTGAACCGGAGCAGGAGCGACTATACCGCCCGTTGGAGAAGCAGTTGACCGCCCTGCTTCGCCTGCCTGAGTGGGACGCCGCCGCCAGCGCGATGGCCCTGCGCCTCATCACGCTGCTGCGCGAGGCGGCCACGGCGGCGCAACTGGTCAACCCGGAGGTGCATTCGTCGCGCAAGCTGAAGGAGCTACCGGCCCTGGTGGAGGAAATCGCGCTGGAAGGGCACAAGATGCTCATCTTTACGCAGTGGGAGCGCATGACCCGGCTGGCCGAGCAAGCATTGCAGGGCCTCGACGTGAAGACGGTGCGGCTCTACGGTGGCCTGGGCATGCGGGCGCGACAGCGGATAATAGAGCAGTTCATGACCGACCCGCAGACGGCCGTGTTCATCTCCACCGACGCGGGGGGGCTGGGCTTGAACCTGCAAGCGGCGTCCTTCGTAATCAACCTGGACCTGCCGTGGAACCCCGCCCGCGTCGAGCAGCGCATAGGCCGCGCCCACCGCATAGGGCAGACCCAGCCTGTGAACGTAATCAACATGATCGCGCAGAACACCATCGAGCAGCGCGTGCTGGACGTGCTTTATCGCAAGCAAGAGCTATTTGAGGAGATACTTGATGTCGAGTTGGACCCCGAAACAGGCGTTATCAAAACTGATGCAGATCTTCCGGCCGAGCGGCTCCGGCGAATCGTCGAGCTCCTCCTCGGCTGACGACAATGAAGAAGTCTTAGAGGACGACCTCCAAATCAGCCCCCTGGCAATGATGGACGAGCGCAGCCCCGAAGCCTGGCTGGGCAACTTCCTGGCTATCCTGGGCGTGGCAGGCTCCGCGCGCTACTCCACGATAGAGGGCAGCAAGCGGGACGAGACCCTGCTTTCGCAGTTGCGGGAGATGGCGACGGCCCCCGAGGGCGAGAACCCCCTGCGCCTGCTGGAAGGCGACCAGGGTGCTTCCCTGAAGGCGAGCGACTGGTCCGCCTGGTGGCGCATGGAGGGCGAGCTTGGCCGCTATTCCTACTCGGTGCTGGCCCTCTCCCTACTGGGCGACACCACCCACCGCGCTGAACTGGTGACCCTCTACCGCCAAACGGGGAACGCCCGCATCCAGAAGGATGCTCACTACGTGCTGTGTCACCTCCTCGGCAAAAGCTGGCCCGGCTACAACGTGACCGAAAGTGATCTGCAAAGGGTGGGGTCTGGGACGTGAAACGCGAAACGCGAAACGTGATGCGGCTTGCTAAACAGGGTTCGTGGATGACAACAGTCTCTATTATAGCACCCTGCTCCCCCCTGTCATCCTGAGCGTAGCGAAGGATCTCAAGAAGGTGAGTAGGGATGAGGTTGAGCACAGCGACAAAGTTGCTGAATATCCGGCACCTCGCCACATCCAGCATTTGAGATCCTTCGCTACGCTCAGGATGACAGGGGGGCAGGGTTCCACTTAAGAAACAAAGTTGTATTCACGAACCAGGAACAGTAAGCCGCATCACGTTTCACGTTTCACGTTTCAGAACTACCTCTTCTTCACCGTTACCGTATAGCTCGCCTGCTCCGTCGTCTTCGGGGCCTGGGGGGAGATTACCAGGATGGCGTCACGAGTCTGGGTGCCGCTTCCGAGGCCGGAGAGGGTGATGGTGCCGCTGCCGTTTGCGTCCACGGGTATCACACGCACTCGGTTGGTGCTGCCCCGCTCGATGAGGGCGACGAACCACTTCTGCGGTACGTGGCTGCCGATGCGCACGAAGCCTTCGGCGGTCCAGCCGTTGTCGGCCTCGGCGTTGTCGGAGTAGCCGATTTCGGGGATGCTTATATCGTCCACCAGGAAGCCGGGGCGGTTGAGGCCCTCGTCGGTGACGTACTCGAAGCGGATTAGCACCTTCTGTCCCGCGTAGGCGCTGAGGTCCACCGACTCCTGCACCCACTTGGGCGTGGCCTTGGAGGTGGCGGCAAGGCCGCTCCTGGCCGTCCAGGCTTGACCGTAGCTGTTGCCGTTCGGGTTCTCTCCGGTGGAGTACTTGCCTTTGAGCACCGCCCACGATTTCCCGCCATCGAGCGACGCCTCGACGTATGCGTAGTCGAAGAAACGCTCGATGTCGTACCACGTCCAGAACTGCAAGGTGGCCCTGGTCGCTTTGGTCAGGTCGAACTCACGGGTCAGCGTGGCGTCCGCTGAGTCCTGCCGGTTGGCGTACCAGTGATATTGCCCGCTGTGCGGACTGGCTGCCACCACGGGCGCGGTCGCGTTGCCCTTGAACGACACGGTGAGCGCGCCGCTGTTGCCGGTGAGGGAGATGTAGTCGGCGGCGTACTGGTGCACCGACTCGCTGCGGGTGGCGGGGTAGCGGCTCAACGTGCGGCCCGGCTTCACCCTGCCGCCCTGGCTGTAGCTGTAGCGGCCCCCTTCCAGCCTCTTATCGTTGAGCACGTTCGCTATCGTCCAGTCCTGGAACGCGCCTTCGAAGCCTGACGCGTTGCCCGACTCCCTGATCGCCGCGTCCAGCCCTCCCGTGCCGGGCAGGTCATGTGACAGCAATTCAGCCATGAATGCCTCGCCGCCGTAGCGGTCCATCAGGTAGCGCAGGAACATGTACGAAGCCCCGTAGTGCGCCGAACTGCTGCCGGCCTCGTCCCAGGCGTTAAGTTGCGTGTCGGGGTTGGTGGTGAAAGAGTAGTCTACGCCTCCGGGGCTGTAGCCGTTCACCCACTGGGCAATCACCGAGGCTCCTTCGTCCAGCCAGATGTCGCGGTTGCGATGCACGTTCCACTGGATCATGTGCTGGAACTCGTGAGCCAGGGTAGCCTCGAAGTAGTTGTCCGCGCCGCCGCTCTTGCCGCCGGGCAGCGTTGACATATAGATCATATCGCGCTGGTTGCTGACCGGGTTTACGACCCTGGGGAACGCATCGGCAGCCGAGAAGTAGCCACCCACCCCCGGTACCTGCGTGATTAGCACCGTGATGTGCTCGTCGTTGTCCACGCCGGGGGAGATTTCCTGGCCGAACACCTGCCGGTTCTTCGGGTAAATCTTGCTCTCGAACAGGTCTGCGGAGGCCCGCAAGCTCGCCATATTCACAGTCATCCCGTCGCGCACGTACCAGTAAGCATGCGGAGTGACATATCGCACGGTGGCGGTCACGGTGAAATAGCTGCGGTTGCTCACGTTGGCGACGTTGAACTCATGCCGCGTGCCCACCGGGTAATTGGGCGTGGTGCTGTTCACCATCTCGGGTACGCTGCCGTTGCCGCCCAACCTCAAGCGCAGGGTGAGCGCCACCAGGTCCCGGGGCGGTGCATAGGTGCCCGCCAGGGCCGCCGCCGTCTTTTCCAGAAGAGTAGGTGACTGAGAGCCAATGGTGGTGTAAGTAGGCGCGGCTGCGGTGGCCTGGGGCTGGCCGGAGGAGAGCGCCAACAAAGCTACTACGAGCAGGAAAGTGGAGGCGAGGACGGAGAAAAGGCGTTTGCGTTCCATAGGATATTATACACTCTGCCATCCCGGTGACATAGCACGAACGTCGTGCTATAATGTTGCGGCGGCGTTGTATGTACCTAGCGGTCCCGTATTTTATGACGTAGTTGGGGTTAGCTCTATGATAGGCGGCTCTACTTCTGATATTCTGGCTATGGCCCTGCCGGTTGTGCTCGCCATAGTGATGGGCATTCTCGGCGCGGCGCGGGGCTTCCGGCGCGAGGCAATCGTATCCGGCTCGATAGTGCTTGGCGCGCTCATCGTGCAGCAGTGGGCCTCCCTGTGGGCCACCGACCTGTACGACATGTACACCGGCGTCTCGCGTGAGATGCAGCAGGTCGCGTTGAGCCAGGTGCTGATGTCCCTGATTGTGCTGGTGATCGGCTACGGGCTGGGTAGCCTCGTGCCACGGGGCCGGGTGCCCAGCGGCTCGCGAGTGGGTGGCCTGTTGCTGGGGCTGGCGAACGGCTCGGCCATAGGCGGCTGGCTGTTGCGCTACATTTATACCAGCCTGGATGGCGCTCAGCCATCGAGCAGTCTGTACCAGAATGTGGTTACCCAGTCCTTTATGATCTGGGCCGGGTGGTTCCCCGTGGCGCTGGCTGTAGTCGGTGCCCTGGTGGCGCTGATAGCCCCGTTCCGCAGGTCGGAGGTCGAAGTAACCCAGACCCCTGTGGCTACTCCAACACCCGCTCCTGTGTGGACGCCGCCCCCGCCCGCCCCAGCCTATGGGGCCACGACCACCACTACTACAAACACAGCCTACGGCCCACCTGCCTATGGTGCTCCCGCCTATGGTGCTCCCGCCTATGGTGCGCCTCCACCGAGCAGGATGTCGGGGCCTGTAGGCGCTGCCACACCCTACGACCGCACCGTCGCTAATCTCAGCCCCTACGCTACACCCGAAGCCCGCCCGCAGCCTCCGTATGACGCCCCGCGCACACAGGCTTTCGGCGGCCTGGACGTTCCACCCCCCGCTCCCGCCCGCGACCCGTATAGTCCCAACCCATACAATCCCACTCCGTACGACACAAGCACGCGCAATTTCTCACCCGTTACGAGCCATGAAGGCGTAGCACCCTCCACAGGCGTGCTGGCCGATAGCCACCAGGGCAGCCCTGTGCGGCAGGCACCCATCTACAGGTCCGGCATAGGTGATACACTCGGCACGGGGAGCACCGCTTCAGCCGCCGACACCGACAACGAGACATCCCAACAGCCCGCAACCGCCGCACCTGAGGCGCTACGACCCTCATCAGACTGGCTAGCGACCTCCACAGTTGCGACCCAGCCGGAGAGCGCGCCCGCAACCGCACCCGAAGGAGTCGAAGAGCCTACGGCTGCCGAGCAGGATGGCGGACAGGCAGACCGCGAGCCTGAAATGCGCGAGACCGAGCCGGTTGCCTCAGCGGTGGGCGACGAGACGCGCGATGACGAGGACGAAGCACCAGTAGCTGCGGCCGCCGGTACCCCGTACACACCTACTGACGTGACCTGCGCCAATTGTGGGGCCACCATGCTCAGTAGCGCCCGGTTTTGTACGGAATGCGGCACGCCCGTTGCGAGAGCTTAGTTCTGCCTAGAGGGCACGAGAGGGAGTAAATGCAAAGTAATCGCTGGTTACAGACACTCATAGTGCTGCTGGTGATTATTGCGTCTGCGTGGCTGGCCGGGCAGGTGTGGACCTTCCTCATGCAGTTCTCCAGCATCCTGCTCCTGTTCTTCCTGGCGTGGCTGCTGGCGTTCGTGCTCAGCCCCATAGCGAGGGCGCTACAGAGGCGGGGCGTGCCGAAAACGCTCGCCGTCGGTATCGTATACCTGGTGCTTGCCGTTCTGGCGGTGCTTGCCGTGTGGTGGCTGGTGCCGCCCATAACGGCCCAGGTGGGCCAGTTGCAGACGGGCATACAGAACGGTAGCTACATGGCGACTTTCAACACGTTTTACCAGGACGTGGTGAATGCCCTGAGGGGCTTCGGTCTCGAAAATGCCGACCTCGACCAGATATACAACGAGATCACCGCGCAGGCCCAGAACGTACTCCTCAACTTAGTCTCCAACACGTTCAATATGTTGCAGGGTATAGCTACCTTCGCCCTGCAATTTATCCTGGTGCTGATCCTGTCCTTCTACTTCATGAACGACAGCGACCGGCTGTTCAGCGGCATAGTCGAACTGTTGCCGACCCGGTGGCAGGACGAGGCTCGGCTGGTCGGCATGAGCATCGAAAAGAGCTTCGGCGGCTTCATACGCGGGCAACTGGTCTTCGCCCTGGTGTACGCTATCTTCACGGCCATAATAATGATTATGCCGCCTTTCCAACTCGACTTCGTGATTATCGCGTCCATCGTAGCCGGGCTGTGCATGATCATCCCCCTTATAGGCAACTTCCTGGCGTTCCTCCCGGCTATCATGGTGGCCCTCGTCACGGGCCGGACCGACATCTGGCTGTGGCTGCTGCTTGTGGAGTTCATCATGCAGTCCTTCATGATGAACGTGCTCGGCCCGCGCATCATGTCTAGCGCGATAGGCATACACCCGCTGTACGTGGTGGCTGCTATGCTGATCGGCGGGCAGGTGGCGGGGCTGTGGGGCGCGCTCTTCGGCATACCCATAGCGGGTGCCATCAACCTGATAGGTCGCCCGGTCATGCGGCGCATTCGCTACCAGACGAACCTCTACAAAGACCCTGAAATGCCCACGCTGCCGACGAGCGCCTTCCTTACGGGGCCGCTGGCGCTGTCTATGGTGCAGATGCAGACCAACCCGACCGTGAGGCCGCCCGGAGCGCCACCTGAGCAGGGCAGCGACGAAGTGCTCATGGGAGCGGCCCAGGCCCTCTCCGCGCCGCCTTCCGGGCCATCGGTGCCGCCTGCCAGTGGAGTCCCTGCCGGCACCGGCCCTCGCACCAGCGGACCGCTCACACCGGGCATGGCTACGCAGCGCACGTCTATCGATCCACAGACCACCGGCGGCCTCGGCAGAACCAACACGCTCTCCCCACCTGCGCCTGACGTAGAAGACCTCTACATGGTGCCGCGAACGCCCACGTTCAGCATGCGCGTGTGGCGGTTCATCTTCTCGGTGGCGGGCAAGGCGAGGACCTGGGCCGGTAAGCGGGCGGAGGCGAGGTTGCATCGCCAGTAATGGCCGTTCAACCTACCCGACATGTCACCCATGCGGTGCGCGCGCCCGGCGCAGACGCTACTCCCCGTAAGCCTCGCGCCACCTGGCAGCATCTACTGGTGCTCGGTGGCTATGCCCTCCTCACGGTAGCCCTCACCTGGCCCGTAGCATCGCGACTCTTTACCGAGGTGCCGGGGGGCGGGGACGCCTGGCAGAATATCTGGAACCTCTGGTGGGTGAAGCAGGCGCTGCTGGTGGAGCACACCAACCCCTACCACACTGACCTCCTTTTCTACCCCGATGGCGTGAGCCTCTACTTTCACACGCTCGTGCTCACCGCAGGGCTGATAGGCATCCCCCTCCAGTTGCTCGGGTTCAACCTGATCGCCACCTACAACCTCGTGTTGTTGAGCACCTTCGTGCTGGCCGGTTATGGCATGTACCTGCTGTGCATGTACCTGACCCGGCACCCCTGGGCCTCGTTTGTGGGCGGGATCGTGTTTGCGTTCTCGCCCTACCACCTGGCCCACACCTCCGGCCACATGAACCTGGCCTCGTTGCAGTGGCTTCCTTTCTACGTGCTCGCCCTCCTCAAAGCGTTCGAGCCTGGGGCGGTGTGGGACCGCCGTCCGACCGAGCAGGAGGGGGAGCCACCTGCCGGCAGGCAAGTGCGCGGCACTGCAAAGGCGCGGCTGCTTTGGTCGGTCGTTGCCGGTGCGCTGCTCGCGCTGAACGCTTACACCGACTGGCTCTACCTCATCTTCCTGGTGCTGTTTACGGGATTGTTCGCCGCCTGGAAGCTGTTGGTGCCTTCGGAGCGCCGTAGCCTGGGCGTGGGCGTGTGGTCCTGGGTGGAGGCGGGCACGCGCTTCGCCGTCGTGGGCCTGGTGTTCCTGGTGCTGAGTGCGCCCATATTCTTCCCCGCGCTGGCCGAGGCGACCCGTGGCTACGCACAGCAGCCCCCTTTTGAGGTACTAGTCTATTCTGCCGACTTGACTTCAGCGGTCACGCCCTCGGAGCTACACCCGATGTGGGGCGCGGCCATCAAGGAGCAGGTGAACAACACCGGCCCTTACCTCCCCATCAAGAACCCCAGCGAGCGAGTCCTGTTCCTGGGCTTCTCGGTGCTCGTGCTGGCGGCCCTGGGGCTGTGGCGAGGGTGGCGCTCCATGCAGGTGCGCTTTTGGGCCTTCTCGGCCTTTACGACCTGGCTGTTGAGCCTGGGGCCTGTACTGCAATACATGGGCAAGACGACCTTCACCCTGTTCGAGGTGAACGTGCCTTTGCCTTACCTGTTACTATACCGCCTGCCCCTACTCAGCATCATGCGCACGCCCGCGCGGCTCACGGTGCTCACTATGCTGGCGCTGGGGGTGCTGGTGGCGTTCGCGCTGGCTGCTTTGCTGGGGCGGCGTTACCTTGAGCGCGGCCGCATTTTCTCCTTCCGCAATGCCGTATGGGGCCTCTTGCTTCCGGCGATTATCGTGTTCGAGTTCCTGGCGGTGCCGCTCCCCACCGTGCCTCCAGGCTGGAACGTGCCCATTTACCGGCAGATAGCCGCCGAGCAGGGCGAATTCGCCTTGCTCGAACTCCCTATCAGGCCGTTTGGCGACTACATGGCTTACCAGACGGTGCACGGCAAGCCAATCGTGGGTGGATACCTGGCGAGGCAGCCGCCATATGCCACTCTCGCGCAGACCCCCGCGCTGCACTACCTGGAGGACACCGTAGCCGCAGACGACCCCATATCGGCACAGGTCACTGGTGGGAGGGGTGTCGCGGCGCTGAAGAACCTGGGTGTGAAGTACGTGATAATCCGCTGGTGGGCCTTCACGCCGGAGCAGAGGCAAGCTATGCAGGTGAAACTCGATAACCTGCTGGCGAGGCCGCCCGACTATTCGTACCCCTCCGATGTAGTGGACGTATGGGAGCTTAAATAGAAAGAGGGAGTTGGCCGCACCCAACTCCCTCTTTCCGGCTTCAGTCTTGTCTAAGGCTCGGCGGTGGGGCGCAAGCCGGGCTGCTCGCCACCTGTACCCTGCGTAGTTGCACCATCCGTCGACTCGGACCCCGCTGAACCTGGAGTGGTATCCTGGGCCGGGGGCGTTCCTCCGCTCAACGAGGCGTGATAAACTCGGTTGCCGCTCACAAGGTACATCTCACCCTTCGCTTCATCGACTGTGAAGCCGTTGAAGGTGATAGGGTTGCCGCCCGCCGGACCCATGAAGGTCGCTACGGTCTGGCCGTCCTTACCGAGGCGGGTAACCGCGCCCCCCGTGCTCTTGAGCACGTACAGGTCGCGGGTGTCAGGGCTGGTAAAGATGTCTGTCGCGGGCGCGGCTGAGGGGCCGGGCTTGGGCGTAATGCTGCCCATGACGTTGCCCCCTTGCATCGCCAGTATCTTGCCGTCGGCCAGGAGCACGTATATCGAGCCGTCAATGGCAACCGCGACGGGGTTCGACAGTTGTTCGACCGTAGCAGGGTCCGTGATCCAGTCGGCGGGCGGTTCGCCATACTTGCCCGCGAAGTACTTCGATACCTGTCCGGGCTTGGAGGCGAGCAGGTAGAGGTTGCCGTCGTAGGTGGCTATGTCTTTAGGCACTCCCAGCTTGCCCGCGTCTCCCAGTTGCTCGGCAGACCAGCTTCCATTCTCCCCATTGTAGACGTACACTGATAGCTTGTCGTCCAGGACCAGGATGCTGCCCTGCCGCGTCGTTATGGCTACCGGCTTCCCGGCGCTCTGCCCACCCGCTACGTCGCCCGCCCCGAGGGCCTTCACGCACGCCTTTGCCGAGACGTTGCACTTGTAAACGGCTCCCGCGGCCCTATCTAGTACGAATGCCTCGTTGCCCGCGACGATCAGGTCCGCCGGTGTTGTCGTGGCGATGTCGGTGGAGGATGTGCCCGACTGCATATCGCCCGCTACTTCGCCCGCTGCACCCTCCTGGCCGAACTGGAAGAGCAGGGCCAGGCTCAGGCGGGTTATGCCCTGCGCTCTGTCGAGTTGTACCCGCACTTTGTCGGCAAACACCTGGGCTTCCGGCGACCCCGGCTCGGCAGCGGCGGCCTGTTGTGCGTGTTGAAGGGCGCTTTGCAGCAGTGCTATGCGCTCAGTTTCGTTCGTGCCTGGCTGATTGGCTAATAACTCCTCTTGTTTAGCCTGTTCAAGCAGCGTATTCACCTGCGCTTGCTGGTTGTCGCCCACCGCCTTGAATACCGACCAAGCGAGGATGCCCACTACCACCACGAGGGCCACCAACGTAAGCAACCGGACCGGCACGGCGAAATTGCCTCCACCAGCCATTGCGGGCCTGGGAAGCCTGAAGGTGCGCTCCGGCAGCATGTTCTGGGCGGTGTTGCGGGTCCAGGTTGCTACGTTGCGCCCGACCTTCAGCAGGTCAGGCCCCTTCGGCATGGAGATGCGCGGCAGCGTGGGCATCGAGAGGCGCGGTACAGAGATGCGAGGTAGCGCCAACTTAGGCACCCACTTCGACCGAGGTTTGCTGGCCTCTGCTTGCCCCGCAGGCTCGTATATATAGGAACCGTAGGGCAACGGCCCTGTGCCGAATAGGTCGGGTGGTGGGAACGGCGGGTCGGCCGCTGTCTCTATCTGCATGTCTTGCGAGACGACACCGAGGGGCTGGAAGCGTGGCTCCCTCTGCCAGGGGAACACCACCTGCTCCGGGTCCGGCAGGTCTACCTCTTCTTCGCCCTCGATCAGCGTACTCAAGGCAGGAGGGGAGTCCTCCCAGCCATCGAAGTTTAGCTCCCCCAGCTCCTCTTCGAAGTCATCTTCCCAGAGGATAGGGGCCTGGAACGGCGGGCGCTCTAGCTGGTGTTGCACGAGCAGGCGTGTCGGCCTCATGGCAGCGTGCAGGCTGGCGGGTGATTCAGGCTCCCCTGACTCCTCTTCGACCTCAGCAGATTCTTCGGAGCGTAGCACCTCAAGCGGGGGAGTTTCCCACGGCAGCCGGAAGTCGTCCTCGTCAAGGTCGTCATACCTGGGCCGGGTCGGATCAGGCTCGACGAGCGTCAATGCAGGGCGCACGGGCGTACCCTGCAAGGGTTGTGCGCCTTCACCAGCCTCTTGCGCCTGTAGCTTTATGGCTTGGGGCTCTTCGGCCAGGCTGGCCTCAGCCTCATCATCCACCGTGACTATCTCAGGCCCGCTCCACTGCACGTCGATGCCGGACGACGTTGGGCCGCCGAACGCGAGCACGCAGGCGTGGGCTTGTGCCAGCCCGTGGGAGATAGCAAGCTCCAGCAGCGCCTCTGTCACCGCGTCGGCATCGAAGCCGGACATGACTTCCTCAGCGGTCTCGC
Organism: Chloroflexota bacterium; assembly: GCA_030913985.1. Classification (GTDB taxonomy): domain Bacteria; phylum Chloroflexota; class Chloroflexia; order QHBQ01; family JADMIH01; genus JADMIH01. The sequence continues at coordinate 14,425 of JALZHI010000056.1, forward strand.
GGTCGAGCAGTCTCGCCAGGCTGGAAGTAACCAGCACCACCAGGTCGCCGTCCTCTATACGCCTGTAAATAGGGTTGCTTTCCACGCCTGGCGCGGTGCCTAGAGAAGGGCTGAGCAGGTGGTCCTGGCTGAAATCGGGCGGGAACTCCTCTGCCTCATCGAAGTCGGAGGAGTCTTGGTCGCGGCGCAGGATGGTGAGTTGGGGCCTGTTGGCCTTGTTGTTGCCGCGTGAGCGCCAATAGGGTGTCTCCGGTACGGGGGTGAGCAGCCCGTTGTGGCGTATGTACGCCTGCGCGGGTGCCATCTGGGCCAGGTAGATGCCGGTGCCGTCGGAGCGGAGCAGGGCGGCTGACAGGCCGACCTTGAAGCGCCGAGCCCGCGCACCCCCGGCCCGTACCGCCACGAGTGGGCTGGAGTCGAGGTTGGACTCCCCCAGGGCGCTGGCGTAGTTGTAGCGGAGGACGGCGTTGTTGGCTGCATCGAGCGCGGCGGTCAGGCCGCTGGTCATGCTGAGGGAGGTGTCGGCCAGGTACTGGTCGGCGATGATCTTGCGCGCCAGCCTGCACACCTCGGCAGAGAGAGCGGGGTGCTCCCCGGCAGGCTCCGTCAGCAGGGCCAACGTACCCTTTCTGCCCGACCTCGGTTGCAGGCAGGCGATGTAGTCGTCGGCCTCCTGTCGAATGCCGCTCAAGACGGCAAAACGGCGGCAGGTTACTTCCAGCCGCTCCTGACGTTGCGTGCGTTGCAGTCGCTCCATGCGCTCCATAATCGACCTCTCTTCGAGTCACTCCCGGCGGGATGCGTGGCGCTCGCCACCCTACCATGTCTAAGCCAGCGACACGCGGCCAGTATAGCAGCGGGGCTAGAACAAAAGCCGGGTTTTGCACATGGGACGATGGACGATGGACGATGGGAGACGAAAACGCAAAGACGCAAAGAACGCTAAGGACGCGCAAAGAGGATGATGGTTGGATACTATCCTTCAACTCAAAACTCATAACTCATAACTCACAACTTCTCCATCGTCCATCGTCCATCGTCCATCATCCATCGTCCCACTCGCCACTTCTCCTCGTTTGCAGTACACTAAGTTGGTCATTCCAGGAGCAGGGGGAACGATATGTCGGCGGTTACGGACTATATTGACGCACATTTTGAAGAGACGTTGGCGCGGCTTGCCCGGTGGGCGGCCCAGCCCAGCATTTCCACCGAGCGCCGGGGCGTTCGTGAGATGGCGGCGCTGGTGCGGGAGGACCTGGAGCGTAGCGGCTTCGCTGTGGAGGTGCACGAGACGGACGGCGAGCCTATCGTGCTTGCCACCGCGGGGCCGGAGCGCGCGCCCACCATACTCATTTACAACCACTACGACGTACAGCCTGAAGGCGACCCGCAAGCCTGGACCTCACCGCCTTTCGAACCGCAGGTCCGCGAGGGCAAGATGTACGGCCGGGGTGTGGCGGACACCAAGAGCAACGTCATCTCTCGGCTGGCAACGTTCGACGCTATTCGAGCAGTGCAAGGCGAACTGCCCGTGCGGGTTGTGTGGGTCCTGGAGGGGGAGGAGGAGATAGGCAGCCCCAACCTGGAGAAGTTCGTGCTGGAGCACGGGGAAGAGCTGCGCGCCGACGGCTGCATCTGGGAGTTCGGCACCCACACCTGGGACGGGCAGCCTGTGGTGCATCTCGGCCTGAAAGGCATGCTCTCCATCGAGTTGACCGCCCGCAACGGCAAGCGCGACCTGCATTCCGGCGTGGCGGCTTACGTCGAAAGCGCGGTGTGGCGGCTGGTGTGGGCCTTGAGCAAGATACAGACGCCCGATCACAAAGTACATATCCCCGGCTTCTACGAGGCGGTGACGGTGCCCACGCCCTCGCAGGAGGCGTTGATACAGAGCCTGCCCGATGAAACGGCCCAGGACCGCGAGAACTGGGGCATAAACGGCTTCCTGGAGGGCATGACCGGGCACCAGGTGCACCACGCGGCGGCGTTCCATCCGACCGCCAACATCCAGGGCATAGAAGCGGGCTACAACGGCCCCGGCTCCAAGACCATCCTCCCCAACGAAGCGCGGGCCAAGTTGGACTTGCGCCTGGTGCCGGACCAGGACCCGGAGGAGGTGCTCCAATCGTTGCGCGCGTACTTGCGCTATGAAGGGTTCCCGGACATTGAGGTGGAACGCATACCCAACGAGGGAGACCTCTACCCGGCCATCAGCGACCCCTCCGCGCCCTTCATACAGCAAGTAGTGCAGTCGTGCCGGGACGTGGCGGGTACGGAGCCGGTGGTGGTCCCCTCCAACTCAGGCTCCGGCCCCATGTCCGTCTTCAGCATGCCCGCGCCAAGAGGTTTAGGCTTACCGACCGCTTGCATCGGCACCGGCTACCCCGACTCCCGCGCCCACGCCCCCGACGAGAACATCCGCCTCGAAGACATGCGCCGCCACATGCACACCATGTCCCGTTTGGTAGAGTTGCTGGTAGGAGGAAGATAGACGTAGACGATAGACGATGGACGATGGACGATGGCAGAACAACCATCGTCCATCGTCCATCGTCCATCGTCCATCGTCCGCCCCATGCCTGAGACCGCAGTAATCATCCTCAACTGGAACGGCGCTCGTTTGCTGCCGGAGTGCCTCTCCGCGCTCGCTGCGCAGGCTTACAGGGACTTCGAGTTGTGGCTGGTGGACAACGGCTCTATTGACGGCTCTCACGCGCTGCTGGACGACTTGGAGCGCACCCTTCAACCGGAGTGGCTGGCCCACCCTCTTCCCCGCGCCGCTCGCATCATACGCAACAGCGACAACGTAGGCTTCGCCGGGGGCAACAACCAGGGCATGAGGTTATGCGCCGCCCGGTACGTGGTCGCGCTCAACAACGACGCGATAGCTGACGATGGTTGGCTGGGGCAGTTGGTGGAGACGGCACGTACGGGCGGGCGTAGCGTCGGCATGGTGGCTTCAACGATGCTCTTTTCGCACCGCCCGGAGCTTGTCGCCTCAGCGGGCATTTCGGTGCATGCTGACGGCGTTGCGCTGGACCGCGCGCCGGGCATGTTGAGTACGGAGCTAGAGCGCGTAGGCACCCGCCCCGTGTTCGGGCCGAGCGCCGGGGCTGCGCTCTATACGGCGACCATGCTGCGCGACGTGGGCCTCTTCGACGAGCGATTCTTCAGCTATCTAGAAGATGCTGACCTGGCCTGGCGGGCGCGGTCTCGCGGCTGGCGGGCGCTCCACAATCCCCACGCTCGCGTGAGGCACGAGTACTCGGCCACGGGCGGGCACAACTCGGCTTTCAAGCGCAGGCTGCTGGCCCGCAACCGCGTCTGGCTTCTATATAAGAACATGCCCACGGCCCTCATGCAGCGGCACGCGCCTCTTATCGCCCGCTACGACCTCCTGGCCGTGCTCAATGCCCTGCTTACCGGCGACCGCGCGTCGCTGAAGGGCAGGCTGGAGGGGCTTTCCAGCCTGCGGCGCTTCACCGACAGCCGCCGCAAAGGGCTATCCTCCGCCCGCCTCCACCCGGACGAGTTAGACCGCCTCATGGCCCCGGCCCTCTCTCCCCGGCAGGTGCTCAAATACCGCCGCCGGATCGACTCCATTCTTACCCCTTCCAGCTAGCTCTTTACGCGCGTAAAGGGCCATTTTTGCGCACGCGCGCCGCATCCTAGTATCGGTCCTATGCATCCCCAGGTACTCGGTAGCACAAACGGGCTAGGCTCTAGCACCACTATGGGCTATAGAGCGCGCCGCACCGCTGGGTTATAGTTTTCTTGAAAGAGTGACCACCCCTGCGTCCTACTGTGCGTACGGGTCACCTGATGTTATCCAGGCGAATTCTATTCGGCATTATTCAACTGTTAGTTGGAGGCATATAAGAACATGAAAGCACGTGGAGGACGTTTCCTACTCATTCTCGGCGCGGGGCTTGCCGTCATGTCGTTCGTAGTTGTCTATGTTCTCATGTCCAGGAGCAGCCTCCTGGCACCAGGCGAATCGGCAAATGCGGTACCCACCCCCCCGCCGGTCGCGAACGTGGTCGTTGTGAGCAAGGCCGTACCTGCTTACACGGTCCTGGACGAGAGCAACGTGGCGCTCAAGGAAGTGGAGGCCACTACCCTGACGGACGACTCCGTCACGGAAACCTCAGTCGTGTTCGGCAAGATGACCACCGCTCCCCTCACCGCGGGCCAGCAGGTGCGCCAGGACCAGCTTACCCAGTCCGGCTTCTCGAACATACTGGCGAGGGGCGAGAAAGCCTTTGCTCTGCCCATTCTCCCGCGTAACGCCTTCGGCGGCGCACTCACCGAGGGCGACCGTATTGACGTCCTGTGGAGCGCTGCTTTGAAGCTGAAGTACGAAGTGGCTCCCGACGGCACGGTCAAAGAGACGACCGATGTGATGAGCACCACCAAGGCGCTGCTCCAGAACATCAAGATCCTGCGCGTCATCAACCTTGAGCAGCCGGCACCCGCACGCCAGGGCGATTCGGAAGTAGAGCCTGTTTTGACACGGCCCGGCTCCGTCCAGACCTCCGCCATGTATAACGGCGAAACGGGTTACCAGCAGGTACTGATCCTGGGTGTGACCGACCAGCAGGCCGAGGTGCTCAAGTTCGCCATGGAAGGCGGCATCATAGACCTGACCCTGCGGTCCTCCGCGGTGCAGAAGGATGCCGAGGGCAAGGAAATCATGGGGGCGGACGGCAATCCCGTTCGCGGCGACCAGGAGATCGAAAAGACCACCGGCATAACGATCAACACCCTGATTGAGCAGTACGGCGTCATGCCCGTCCCGCAGACACAGCGGTAAGACCGGGGCAAGCGAGAAGATAAGGCCGGCGGCATGGAGAGGAAACATTCGCTCCATGCCGCATATAGAGAGCACGTAAGAGTGCGGCGTGCAAGCAGATACAGTTGCAACTAGGAGTTAGTTATGGACCAGGCCATGAACGGTGCGATGCCTAAAATCGGGGTAATGATTGTAGACGACATCGCCGATACTCGCGAAAACCTCAGCAAGCTGCTGATGTTCGAGCGGGACATAGAGGTGGTCGGCACCGCAGGTAGCGGCCCCGAGGCGCTCGAGCTTTCTCGCAAGCTGCTCCCCGACGTGGTGTTGATGGACATCAACATGCCGGAAATGGACGGCATCAAGGCGGCAGAGCTACTCAGCGCCGAGCTGCCGGGCATCGGCATAATCATGATGTCGGTACAGGGCGAGCAAGACTACCTGCGCCGTGCCATGCTTGCCGGGGCGCGTGAGTTCCTCATCAAGCCCTTCTCCGGCGACGACCTGGTGCGCGCTATCCGCCACGTATACAGGCTCGAAGGCGGCAAGAGGGCCATGGCAGCGGCGGCCGCCCAGATGCCGATGTACGGCACGGTGCAACTCAACGGGCACCACCCGGACGAACCGCGGCAGGGCAAGCTCATGACCGTCGTAAGCCCCAAGGGCGGCGTGGGCCGCACCACGGTGGCCTGCAACCTGGCTGTAGCCCTAAAGCTCTCCACGAACAAGAAAGTGGCCCTCGTCGATGCATCGCTCTACTTCGGAGATTGCGGCGTGATGCTCAACCTCCTGTCGAACAAGACGCTGGTAGACGTGGTCGAGCACATAGACGACCTGGATGCCGACCTGCTCAACGACATCATGATTACCCACTCATCGGGTGTGAAGGTGCTGCTAGCGCCTCCTCAGCCTGAAATGGCCGAACTGGTTACCGCCGAGCACATACGCCGCGTGCTGGTGGAACTGACCGCTAACTTCGATTACGTGATCGTGGATACCTGGCCTTCGTTCGCCGACGTGGTGCTTACCGCGATGGACCTGGCCGACACGATCCTGCTCCTCATGACAATGGAAATGACCACCATCCGCGACGTGAAGCTCTACCTCGAAGTGGTAGAGAAGCTGAACTACCCGCAGGAGAAAGTCAAGCTGATCCTCAACCGTGCGGGTAGCGCGGGTGGCATCAAGGTGGAGGCGGTAGAGGAAACGTTGCGCTACAAGGTCATGGTGGGCCTCAGCAACGACGGCGCGGCCATGATGATGGCAGTGAACCAGGGCGTACCACTGGTCATCTCCGCCCGCGAGCATGCCTACTCCCGCGACGTGTACCGCCTGGCGAGGTTGCTAACTTCAACCGCCGCCGACGAGAACGCCGTGTCAGCCGCCACCGCCAACTTGAAGGCCGATGAGGCCCCGGTGAACACCAAGCTGGTATCCAGGCTCAAAGCAGCCTTCCGATAAGCGGCAATTAGTAATTCGTAATTAGTAATTCGTAATTACCCAAGAGGTAACTGAAATGTCTCTTCTGAAGCGAATCGGTACAACAGGTCCAATGCATGACAATACTACAGGCACGATGGGGGGCCAGAACGGCGGGATGCAAAACCATGCCACAAAGCCGGGTACGCAGCCCAACATAGGGTCCAATCCCTCCACAGTGCTGCCCAGGCCCACGGGCCGGCTGGCTCCGAACGAGGTGCCCACCAACAACCGCCAGGCGACCACCGGCAACGAGTTCGTGGACCTCAAGAACCGCGTGCAGCAGAAGCTCATCGCCGAACTCGATCCCAAGCTCGACCTGAGCAAGACCGAGGAAGTCCGCCGCCAGGTAGAAGAGATCTTCAACGAGATCCTCGACTCCGAAAACATAATACTCACCCGCGTGGACCGCGCCCGCCTGTTCGAGGCGGTGGCCGCTGAAATCCTTGGCTTCGGCCCGATAGAGCCGCTGCTGAAGGACGCCTCCATCAGTGAGGTGATGGTCAACGGCCCCAAGAGCGTGTACATCGAGCGGCACGGTCGTCTGGAGAAGACCAATATTACCTTCCAGAACGACGAGCACGTGATGCGCGTCATAGATAGGATTGTGGCCCCCCTCGGACGCCGCATCGACGAGGCCTCGCCCTATGTGGACGCCCGCCTCCCTGACGGCTCCCGCGTGAACGCCATCATCCCGCCGCTCGCCCTGAACGGCCCGGTTATCACAATCCGTAAGTTCTCCAAGGACCCCCTCACGGTGGACGACCTGATCCGCTTCGGTTCCGTCACCCCTGAGATGGCTACCTTCCTCAAGGCGTGCGTCGAGGCCCGGCTGAACATCATCGTGTCGGGTGGTACCGGTTCCGGTAAGACCACCACGTTGAACGTCTTGTCTCACTGGATACCCGCCGACGAGCGCATCGTCACGGTAGAGAACGCGGCGGAGCTTCAGCTTCGCCAGGACCACGTAGTGACGCTCGAATCGCGCCCGGCCAACATCGAAGGTAAAGGCGAAGTCTCAATCCGCGACCTGGTTATCAACTGCCTCCGAATGCGCCCCGACCGGATCGTGGTCGGTGAGTGCCGAGGTGGCGAGGCGCTGGACATGCTCCAGGCTATGAACACCGGGCACGACGGTTCGCTCACCACATTGCACGCCAACTCGCCGCGTGACGCCCTGGGCCGCCTGGAGACGATGTGTCTCATGGCGGGCATGGAGCTTCCCGTGCGCGCTATTCGCGAGCAGATAGCTTCCGCCGTGGACGTGTTCGTCCAGCAGGAGCGCATGAAGGACGGCACGCGCAAGCTCACCAGCGTCACCGAAGTGCAAGGCATGGAAGGCGACGTGGTGGTTATGCAGGAAATCTTCCTGTTCGAGCAGACCGGCCTTGAGGGCGGCAAGATAGTCGGGCGCATGAAGCCCACCGGTATCCGCCCCAAGTTCATCGAGAAGTTCGAGGCTGCCAACATATACCTGCCGCCGAACATCTTCGGCTTCAACGAAAGATTTTTCTAGAACGTAACACGTAACACGTAACACGTAATTGACCTCAAACAACTTTCGAGTTACGCATTACGAGTTACGCGTTACGTGTTACCGGTAACGTTTCAGAACAAGGAGTAAAGTAGAGTGGACCCATTACTAGCTGCATCACTAGGCGCTCTCGTGGTCATGGCCCTGTTCTTCGGGCTCGCCAGGCTATCGGCCGGCTCGTCCGACGTGAAAGGCCGCCTGTCCCGCTTTGTGGGCGGCGAGAAGGCTGAAGAGAAGAAGCAGGAGAAGAAGGGCTTCAGCCTGGGCATCGGCGACAGCGAGATGGCCGCCAAGGTCGAGAAGAGCGTCGGGAAGGGCGGCTTCGGCAAGAACGTTCAAAAGAAGCTGGCGCAGGCAGACCTGAAGCTCACGCTGCTGGAATTCATGCTGGTCAAAGTCGCGATGATGGTAGTGGGCCTTGCGGTCGGGGTGTACCTCGGGCGGGGTGGTGCCCTCCAGATCGTCCTGTTCGGTCTCATGGGCATGGTAGTGGGTTTCTTCGGCATCGATTGGTACGTGAAGTTCCGGGTCAGCAAGCGCCTCAAGGACTTCAACGGCCAGCTAGGCGACACGATCAGCCTCATGGCGAACTCGCTACGCTCCGGCTACTCGCTCTTGCAGTCGATGGAACTGGTATCGCGTGAAGCGCCGGACCCCATCGGTGCCGAGTTCAAGCGTGTGGTGCGCGAAGTGGGCCTCGGCCTCAGCGCCCAGGACTCGCTCAATAACCTGCTACGGCGCATGCCCTCGGACGACCTGGACCTGCTCATCACGGCCATCAACATCCAGTACGAGGTCGGCGGCAACCTGGCGCAGATACTCGACACTATATCGCACACCATTCGCGAGCGCGTGCGCATCAAGGGCGAAATCTCAGTGCTCACGGCGCAGGGCCGCATGTCGGGCTACCTGATTACGGCGCTGCCCGGCCTCATAGGGGTGGTGGTATCGGTAATCAACCCCACATACATGAGCGTGATCTTCGAGTTCCCCTGGGTGATCATGCCCATCTGCGGCGGCATAATGGTCTTCGTCGGTTTCTTGATCATCAGGAAGATAGTAAACATAGAAGTGTGATTTAGGAATGGGGAATTAGGATTTCGGATTTGCTCCGATACCTACTAAATCCGAAATCCTAATTCCGAAATCCCAAATGGAGGAAATCATGAACTTGACAATGATGCTGACGTTTGTGGTGCCTGCGGTGGTGGCGCTGGGGATCTTTGGGGTCTTCCTGAAGATGTCTATGCCCAAGCAGAACGCCGTGACCATCGAGTCGCGCCTGCAGGCGTTCGCCGAGCGGCCCCGGTCGTTGGAAGAGCTTGAGCTTGAGGCCCCGTTCAAAGACCGCGTGATAAAGCCGCTCATCGGCGGCGTAACCAAGTTCTTCGGCAAGCTTGCGCCCTCGAAGGGCATGGAGAAGCTGCGACAGCAACTCGTCCTGGCCGGTACTCCCTTCAACATGCAGGTGGCCGAATTCACGGGACTGCGTTTCATGACCGGCATCATGCTGGGTGCCCTCGCGCTTGGCCTGTCGCTCCTCATGCAGGCTGCCCTGACCATGCTGATGATGTACTCCCTGCTGGGCCTGGTGGTTGGCTACATCCTCCCGGTGTTCTGGCTGCGTGGGCGTATCAAGAAGCGGCAGAAGGTCATCCTGAAGACCCTGCCCGACGCGATAGACCTGATGACCATCAGCGTAGAAGCGGGCCTCGCCTTCGACGGTGCCATGCAGCGCGTGGCCGATAAGTGGGACAACGCCCTGGCCGCCGAGTTTGGCCGCGCCCTGTCCGAGATGCGGGTGGGCAAGTCCAAGCGCGATGCCCTGCGCGAACTGGTGGCGCGCACCGGCGTGTCCGACCTGAGCACTTTCGTCGCCTCGATCATACAGGCCGACCAGTTGGGCGTTTCCATCGCCAAGGTGCTGCGCATACAGAGCGAGCAGATGCGCGTCCGACGCCGCCAGCGCGCCGAGGAGCAGGCTCACAAGGCCCCCATCCTCATGATGATCCCGATGGTGTTCCTTATCTTCCCGGCTACCTATATAGTTATCCTTGGTCCGGCAGTACCGAAGGTAATAAACGGTCTCGGCGTCTAGCGGGCGCGTAAGCCCTCATGGCGCGGTAGCACGACTCCACACACTATGATCGTAGAAAACCTCACCAGAAACCAGATACTGGCCGACAAAGCGCATCAGGCCGCGAACTTCTTATCAAGAGGGCGCGGCCTGATGTTTAGCCCGCCGCTCCCCCAAGGTGGCGGGTTGGTGATCGAGCCCTGCAACTCGATCCACATGTTCTTCATGCGCTACCCCCTCGACGTGGTGTTTACCGACGCGGGCGGGCGCGTGCTGTTTCTGTACCGGGGCATCAAGCCCTGGCGCATGGGCCGCATCGTCAAGGGTGCCAAGCGGGCCATAGAACTGCCGGAAGGCACCGTAGACCGCACCCACACCGAGCTAGGCGACCTCCTGAGCCTCAGGCCCTAAACCAGGGGCGAGCATCTGCGACGGATCGCATACCGCCTTCCAGCACGTGGCTAAGCGCCGTACACCTGTCGCACCCCCGATTTGCAGAACCCCGGCAAGTTCGCAATTCGAAATTCCAATTTCCAAATTCCCTCTCCTGGTAGTAGCCAATCGGGACCTAATTAGCCCATCCGATAGGCAGGTGTTAGGACATACTGCCTATTGTGGCACGAGTCGGCGCGTGGTACAGTAGGCATAGGGGCGGGAGCGTATCGTTCCTGTGTCACCCTATGTTCCTTATGTGCTTTGTCTATTCCTGGAGGGTCAATTGCTGTTCAGTTCCATAGCTTCCGTACGCACCAAAGGCGGCGAGAAGTCACGCGGAACCACAACCACGCGTGAGCGACAACCGAATAACGGCCTCGCCACACTTGTTGCCCTCTTTGTGCGCACTCGGCTGCTCTGCGCCGTTCTCCTGCTCGTAGTTGCGGGGATTGGCGCTGTTTCTCCCCTCTTCATTCCGCGAGAGAGCGCAGCCGGTACCGCGCTCACGATTGTAAGCCTCTGCTTGTCCCTGGCACTCGGCGTGGCCCTCTTTATAGGCGCGGTGGTAGCACGCCGCTGGACCTCGGCCCTGGTCAACGTTCTGGACGACCTTTCTCAGGGCCGCTACTCACCCCGCAGCGTGCCCGGCACAGAGGCCGGTGAGATCGGCAGCCTTTCGAGGGCCGTAGACACGGCAGCCTCCCAGATTCAGGGCCGCCTCGGCAGGCTCGAACAGACCGAGGCGCAGTTCCGCTCCCTACTATCTTGTCTTCCGGGCGTGCCCTATATCTACAACGCCTGCCAGGATGGCGAAATTGAAGTGCTGTACGTCAGCCCCAAGATACAGGAGTTACTCGGCTTCACGCAGGTCGAATGGCTGAACGACCCGACCCTCTGGTCCCAGCAGCTTCACAACGACGACCGGGCGCGCGTGCTCGCGCAGTACACGGCCGCTTGCGAGCGGGGCGAGACATTTGCCTGCGAATACCGAATCCTGACCAAGGACGGGCGTACGGTGTGGCTCCGGGACGAGGCCAGGATTACCCAGAATAACGAGGGCAGCGACGGCGGCGACGGCAACGGCCAGTTCATGCTAGGCATGCTGATGGACGTGACCGAGCAGCGCCGCGACAGGCAGCACCTGCACCAAAGGGCTGACCGCTTTGCGGGCATAGTTGACACCGCTCGCGAAGCCATCATCTCCACCGATCATATGGGCACCGTTACTGTGTTCAACCAGGGCGCGCAAACGATGCTTGGCTACTCGGAGGCCGATGTGCTGGGTAAGAACCTGGCGGTGCTCTGGCCTTCCGACAAGGCGAAGGGCTACGCGCGGCAGCTTACCGACTTCGCGGGCACCGACAACCGCACGGGCAAGCTGGGCAACCTCGGTGAGGTGCTAGTGTGTCGCAAGGACGGCACCCACATTCTCGCTGAAACCTCTATTTCGCAGTACGGGCGCGGGGCGGACAAGACCATCACCGTCGTCATGCGCAACATCACCGAGCGCAGGCGCATTGAAGAGCACCTGAAGTCGGGCGAGGCCAGTTTCCGCGCCATGTTCAGCGAGAATCCGCTGCCCATGATGGTGTACGACCTCGATTCCCTGTACATCCTGGAAGTAAACAGCGCCGCGCAGGCGCGCTACGGTTACTCCCGGAACGAGTTCATCGCCATGCGCATGACCGACCTCAAGGCGCACGAGGAGATGCCGCGCCTGGTGGAGAACGGCAACGGCAACAAGGTCAACGAGGGCCAGTACTCGATTCAGATCAAGCACCGCTGCAAGGACGGGCGGATCATGGACGTGCAGCTCGTGTCGCATGGCATGGAGTTCGCCGGGCACCGCGCCGCTATGGTCGTGGCCGAGGACATCACCGAGCGTAAGAAGGCAGAAGAGGCCCTGCGCGAGAGCGAGCAGCGGTTCCGGGCCATGTTCGAGGGCGCTGCCATCGGCACGGCGCTGGTGGACCTGGACGGCCATTACATCAAAGCCAACCCCGCCCTGGAGCGCATGCTCGGCTACGGCTCCGACGAACTGCGCAACATCCGGCTGGCCGACATCACCCACACCGACGACCTACAGCGTTGCGTTGAGCCGTTCACCCAACTGGTCGGCGGGCACAAGGACTTCTACCACATCGAGCAGCGGTTCGTGTGCCGCGACGGTAGCGTCACCTGGGCGAACCTGACCATGTCGCTGGTGAGAGGCAACCGCCGCAAGCCCCAGTTCGTGATTGCGATGGTGGAGAACATCACCGAGCGCAAGAACACCCAGGAGCAGGTCAAGCGCCAGCTTGAGCGCCTCGCCGCGCTACGCAACATCGACATGACGATTAGCTCCAGCCTCGACCTGAGGGTGACGCTGAACGTGATCCTGGAGCAGGTGATGAGCCAGCTTCACGTGGACGCCACCGACGTGCTGCTCCACAACCCGCACACCCAGATGCTGGAATACGCCGCAGGGCGTGGCTTCAAATACGAGGGTATTACGCGCACCAGGCTGCGCCTTGGTGAGGGCAACGCCGGAAGGGCCGCGCTCGAACGGCGGACTATAAACGTGCCCAACCTGCACCTGGAGCAGGACCCCAGCCGCGAGATTCTGCTGGCGGGCGAGGAGTTTGTCACCTATTATGCGGTGCCCCTGCTCGTGAAGGGGCAGGTCAAGGGCGTCCTGGAGATATTCAACCGCACCCACCTCAACCCGCAGCTCGAATGGCGCGATTTCCTTGAGGCCCTTACCTCCCAGGCCGCCATCGCGATTGACAACGCTACCATGTTCAACGACTTGCAGCGGTCCAATACCGAGCTTGCCCTGGCCTATGACACCACCTTGGAAGGCTGGTCGCACGCGCTCGACCTGCGCGACGAAGAGACCGAGGGCCATACCCAACGCGTGACCGCCTTGACCGTGCGACTCGCTCGTTCTATGGGCGTCAACGAGACCGAGATAGTGCAGGTGCAACGTGGCGCTCTCCTGCACGACATCGGCAAGATGGGCATACCCGACTCCATCCTGCTGAAGCCCGGCCCTTTGACCGAGGAAGAATGGGAGATTATGCGCCGCCATCCCGTGTACGCTTACGAGTTGCTGTCGCCCATCTCGTTTCTGCGGCCTGCACTGGACATACCATATTGCCACCACGAGAAGTGGGATGGCACGGGTTATCCAAGGGGCCTCAAGGGCGAGCAGATACCCCTCTCGGCCCGCATCTTCGCTGTCATAGACGTATACGATGCTCTCCGCTCGGACCGCCCCTACCGCAAGGCCTGGGCTGAAGACAAAGTTCGGGACCACATCCAGAACCTGTCGGGCACCCACTTCGACCCGCGTGTCGTGGAAGCGTTCATGAACATGGATGAGTTACCCCACACACCGACAGAGCCACTGGGCGGGCTGTGGGAGTACATAGAGCGCAAATTGTCGGAAGACGACCAGCTAGGAGAGAGCGTGTTGCTGCCCGGCGTCGCGATGAACGTGAACGACTAATCGCAGTTAGCAGAGAAAAGGACCGGCCTAGGCCGGTCCTTTTTTGTTGAGTGTAACGTTAGGGCATATCTACAAACTGTAGCCCTGGCAGATAATGAACATTAACAGCTTAGTGCGGTACTACAGTGTAGGGGCTACAGTGTAGGGGCAGGCCCCCGTGCCTGCCCTCGGTGGCAGGCGTACCAGGCGTACAATGTTACAAATCTCCAACAAGGGCAGGCCCCTGTGCCTGCCCCTACACAGGCACATCTCACCCCTGACCATTACCTCGTTAACTGGTTATTCTTAATCAAGCGCTGTGTGTTGGGTTCGCAGTTAGGCTCTAGTTTGTCGCCTCTTCCAGGTCTCTGTCCCAGACAAAGAGAACAAGAAGTATAATGGACAAGTGGACGCAGACCTTGCAGCTTCTGAAGCCTGCACATGGTCGCTAGTTCCGTCCTGGGCAAAGGAGATTGGCATGTCACGCGAACAGAATTGCGTATTGAGAGAAGAAGAAAACAGGTGGGTGGGCCGCCTCTACGAAAAGAGACCCGATGGAGAGCCGGTGCAGTACACTTTTGAGGTGGTCCCGCCGCTACGGTTTCAGCACGGCCACGTCATCCCCGAGGAAGTAGACACCGCCGTGCGCAAGATATATGGCAGCTTCGAGGAAGGGCAATCGGCTATGAGGAGCGCGCTACACCGCCTGGCCTGGCCGGAGACCGAGGCGGAACCAACGGCGTAAATTGCGCCTCTTCAGCGTGCCTGCTAGCTCGTGTGACTGGCTCTGAGTGCTACGTATTCGTGGCCTTAGCAGCCGCAATTTTCTAGGGCTGGACTGAGCAGGAAGTGGTGTTTTCCACATTGACAAGATGGCCGTTTTGAGATACAATTAGTGCGTGCAGTAGAACAAATGAGCGATTTGCATGGCCTGTCTTGCGGCGCTCTGTGGTCCCTGTGCACACGTCCGTTTTGTGAGTTTTAGAGCTTCGATTTGTTGTATTATTAGCACGGAGATTTCCAGAGGAGAACAGAGATGTCTGACAAGGACAGAGATAAGGCCTTAGAAGCCGCGATGTCGCAGATCGATCGGCAGTTCGGCAAAGGCTCGATCATGAAGATGGTTGACTTCGGCTCCAGGCTGGCGGTCGAGTCGATCCCCACCGGTTCTGTGGCGCTCGACATAGCGTTGGGTGGGGCCGGTGTGCCTCGGGGCCGCGTGGTCGAGATTTACGGGCCGGAGTCTTCCGGTAAGACGACCGTTTGCTACCACATCATGGCCGAGGCGCAGAAGGTTGGCGGCGTGGCGGCCTATATTGACGCCGAGCACGCTTTCGACCCGCAGTACGCGGGCAACCTGGGCCTCGACCTGAACAACCTGCTGATTTCGCAGCCCGACAACGGCGAGCAGGCCCTTGAGATAGCCGAGACGCTGGTGCGCTCCGGCGCTATTGACGTAGTGGTGGTCGACTCGGTGGCGGCGCTGGTGCCCAGGGCCGAAATCGAGGGCGAGATGGGCGACAGCCACGTAGGCTTGCAGGCCCGCCTCATGTCGCAGGCGCTTCGCAAGCTGGTGGGCGCGGTGAGCAAGAGCCACTGCTGCCTCATCTTCACTAACCAGATACGCATGAAGATCGGCGTCATGTACGGCAACCCCGAGACGACCACCGGCGGCAACGCCCTCAAGTTCTACGCTTCGGTCCGCATGGAGATCCGCCGCGTGGAGTCGCTCAAGCAGGGGCAGGACATCACCGGCAACCGCGTGCGCGTGAAGGTGGTCAAGAACAAGGTAGCCCCGCCTTTCCGCACCGCCGAGTTCGACATCATGTTCAACGAAGGCATCAGCCGCGTAGGCTCCCTTGTGGACATGGGCACCGAGCTGAACGTGTTGCGTAAGAGCGGCGCTTTCTACTCGTTTGGTGACCAGCGCCTGGGCCAGGGCCGCGAGAACGTGAAGGAGTTCCTGCGCAACAACCCTGAAGTAGCTGACGAGATTGAAGCTCAGATCCGCAGCGCCCTCAGCGGCAGCAACGCGCAGCCCCTAGCGGTGGGTGTGGGTGCGGGCAAGAACGGCGCTTCGGACGAAGAGGAAGGCGAGTTCTAAAAGTAGCACCGGATAGAG
>JALZHI010000057.1 GCA_030913985.1 Chloroflexota bacterium
CCGCATCACGTTTCACGTTTCACGCTTCAGCCACCGACTTCAGCCCGCAGGCGTAGCGGACCAGGCGCTCGAAGCCGAGGCCGAATCCGGCTTGTTGCAGGCTCTCGCGGCGGTGCATGTCGAGGTACCAGGCGTAGTCGTCTGTGTTGCCGCCGAGGTCGAGCCATTGGCGCACGCTGGCCGAGGCTTCGAGTCTGGCTTGAAGGAGGTCGGGGTCGTGCTCGGTCTCGGAGGCACCCATGATTTCGCCCACGCCCGGCATAAGCAGGTCGCAGCACTCCACCACGCGGGGGTCGTCGCGGCGCACCTTCATGGTGAAGAAACGGGTGCCAACAGGGTAGTGAGTGACGAATAACGGGCCGCCTACCATCTCGGTGAGCGCGATTTCGTGGCGGTTTGTGAGGTCCTCGCCCCATTCAGCGAAGTGGCCCCTCTTCTGCAAGGCGATGATAGCCTCGTCGTAGGTCATGCGGGCGTATGGGCCTTGTGCCGCTGACTGTGCCCGGACAGTGGCACCGAGGGCCGCCAGGTGTGGGCCTGCGGTAGTGGCCGCGCAGCGGAGCATGCTGACGACCAGGCGCTCCATCAAGCCCATCGTGCGCTCAAGGTCCCAGCCCGCTGCCTCTCCCTCCACCAGGGTGAACTCGGCCAAATGCCGGTCGTCAATTCGGCGCTCGGCGCGGAAGGAGCGGCTGATGGAGTAGACCTTGCCAAGCTCTCGCATGAGCGGTTCGAGGTGGAGTTGAGAGGTCTGCCGGAGGTAGGCTTGCTTGCCGCCCACCTCCACGGGCAGCAGGGTGCCGGGGTCGCCACAAGCGCCACACGTGGTGGTGAGCATCGAGGGCACTACCTGGGTAAAGCCCTCGCGGTCGAGGGTGTCCTGGGCGGCGCGCAACATGGCGGCTTTGATCCTGGCTACGTGCGCGGTCTTGCTCAACGTGGGCTGCACGGCGCTCATTACTGGTGACGGGAAGTAGCTATAGGCGGGGTGCGGGGTCTCCACTATGTATCCTCCTTGCGGAGGCGTATACCCAACAAAAAACCTTGCGCTAGGCAAGGCTGGTGGTGGCTGACACGGACAGCATCTATGGGTATACACCAACCTTGGCGGCCTCACGGGACCGGCATTAAAGGTCGTTCCGAGCCGAGCGCGACACGCTGTGTGCCTCCGGCTCGGGTAGAGTATACCTTGTATGGGCTGGGTGTGTCAATCCGGTTATGCACCGGGTGGCTGAAACGAGAAACGTGATGCGGCTTGCTCTATAGGGTACGTGAATGCGACTTTGTCTCTTGTGCGGAACCCTGCTCCCCCTGTCATCCTGAGCGTAGCGAAGGATCTCAGATGCTGCTTTTACTCCTACGTTGAACCTTCAGTAACCTGCACTTGCTACTTCAGGTTCAACAGCATCCCTACTCACCTTCTTTAGATCCTTCACTGCGTTCAGGATGACAGGGGCAACTCTGGTCCTGCAACCTCAATAGAATGGTTTGTACGAATCCTATCGAGCAAGCCACATCACGTTTCTCGTTTCACGTTTCAGAACTGCGTTTCAGCCAACCCGCTCCATCTCCTCATGTACCTGCCGTCCCACCCTGGCGACTATCTCCGGTATCGCCAGCACGTCTTCCAGGGAGGTGCGGAAGTTAACTATGCAGGCGCGCAGCAGGAACTTGCCCTCAAGGACGGCGTTCGACATGAAAGTCTCGCCCCCTGACTGTAGACGGTCCAGCAATTCGGTGTTGAGCCTGTTGAGGTAGGCTTCCGTTTCCGCAGTGCCGGGTTGAAGTCCGGGAGGTACGTAGCGGAAGGTGGCGATGCTGAGGCCCTGGGTGCACGCCTCCAATTCGGGGTGCTCGGCGGCGGCGCGGAACATCTCCCTTGAGAGGGCCATGTCGTCCGAGAGCATGCGCCTGTAGCCTTCGAGGCCGACGTGTTGCAGGGCCAGCCATACCTTCAGCGCGCGGAAGCCCCGCGAGTTCTGCATGCCATACTCGTGGTAGTTGATGGCCGGGTCCTCGGCCATGTCTATCATGTGGTAGTAGGCCGGGTGGAATACAAAGGTGTTGTGCAGGGCCTCCCTGTCGCGGACCAGTGCGCAGCCCGCCTCCAACGGCGCGTACAGCCACTTGTGCGGGTCAATCGCCACCGAGTCGGCCAGGGAAAGGCCCTTCAGGTCGGGGTCTACGTCGGGCACGGCAGCGGCAAAGCCCCCGTACGCGCCGTCCACGTGGAACCATAGGTCGTACTCGCGACATATGGCGGCAATCTCCGGCAGCGGATCAATCGCTCCCGTGCTAACCGAGCCGCCGGTGCCCACTACCATGAATGGCAGGTCACCGCCGTGTCGGTCCGCCTCTATCTGGCGGCGTAGAGCGTGAGTGTCCATGCGCTGCCTGCTATCGGTGGGTACCCAGCGTATGGCGTCGGTGCCCAGGCCGAACAGGTCGGCGGCTTTTTGCACCCAGGTATGGGTCTCCGCCGAGGTGTAGACCAGCATCTTGCCGTGGGCCGCGTCCATACCTTCGGCGCGCACGTTCCAGGTGGCCTTGGCGCGGCGCGCGGCCAGGAAGCCGACGAAGTTCGCCATGTTACCCCCGCTCACGAGCAGGCCGCCGCAGTCGGTGGGGTAGTCCAACATCTCAGCAATCCAGCGCACCGTCTGAGCCTCTATCTCGGTCGCCATGGGAGAGAGCACGTAGCCGCCGACGTTGGGGTTGACCGCCGCGCCAAGCAGGTCGCCCAGGATGCCTATGGGGCTTGGTCCCGAGGTGATGAAGCCGTAGAAGCGTGGGTGCCCGATGAAGAGGGAGTGGTCCAGCAGCAGGTCGGTGGCGCGGTTGAGCAGGGCTTCGGGGTCGGCACCCTGTTGCGGCAAGGGCCGGTGTGCGTCCAGCGCGTGCCTGACCTGGCTGGGGCTTTCGCCTGGGGTCACGGACCGCCCAGGAAGGCTCTCCATGAAGCCCGCAAGGCGGTCTACAAGCATGTGGCCGAGCCTGCGAAACTCCTCTGGGTCTATGTTGATGGGAGCGTTGCGGGGGTGCGTGTCACGCGGGGTCTTTGTTGCTTCCATATAGTTCTCCTAAGCAGCAAATCGAGGCGGCGAAGATGCTGCGATCTCTGGGGTGACTAACTTGGCAAGTCGCAAAACTGGAGGTAGTCGTGCTTATGCCTATCGGTTAACACTGTCCCGCCTTCTACAAAATACTCGTGCTAGCGGCTGCTAGAAACGAAAGAGGTTTGGCAGCATAGTCTGCGTCAACACTGTGGCCCGGTTAAGTTGGTCGTTATCCCAACTCACCAAGGGTATCGCCTTCTGATGAGCGGTGGCAACATAGAAGGCATCAGCACCGCGAATACGTAGCCGCCCTGCTAAATCAGCAGCGTCAAGAATAAGCGGTGTATCTACAGGTATTAGTTGCAGTCCCGCCGCCTGTTGAAGGAACTCTACTGCTTGAGTTGCTAAGTGGGGCTGTTGGGTGCGGCGACCTACCGCCGCTGACACTTCGACCAACAGGATTTCAGGGGCAATTATGAGACCGCCGCTGCCCACATACCTCTGCCACCAACCGAGGCTGTCGGCGTGGTTGATGTCCTGCTGCATGATAATGCTTACCCACACACTCGCATCCACAACTACCTGTGGATGTCTTAGCGGACCGGAAGGACGAGCGCGCCCCATGCTGTCTTACTCTCTGATTTCGCGTACGGTCTTTACGGCGTCAACTTGCTCGGGCAGATAGGGAGCAATGTCACTAATCAGGCGATTAAGTTCGGTTTGTGTGCGTTCAAACGCATCATTTCGTGATGTGTCTACAGTGCCATCACCAGGTACAATTCGCGCAACAACCTTGCCAAGGCTATCTACAATAGAGACTACGACGCCACGTTGTGCCAGATCGACAGCTTTGAGGATGTTGGCACTTAATTCTGTGACGCGAATTACTTCCATAGTTGTGCCTACTCTTTCCTAACGCCACACGTATCATCACTAGGACCATTATAGCAGGCGGGGCCAAGAGGGGCATATTCTACTCCTACTCCCCTATCGGCTGCATCTCCAGGTCCTTCCCCGTGATAAGCCTCACCGCACGCTCGTAGGAGAAGTAGTTGTAGGTCCAGTTGGTGAGCACGATGAGCCGGTTGCGGAAGCCTATCAGGTAGATGATGTGTATGAAGAGCCAGCCGAACCACGCCAGGCGACCGCTCAGGCGCACCCCGAAGGCGTCGAGTACGGCGTAGCGGCGGCCTATCGTAGCCATGCTGCCCTGGTCGAAGTACTTGAATGGCGTCATCTCGCGCCCGGCGGCGTGCTCCAGGATGTTGTGCGCGGCGTGCTTGCCCTGCTGGATCGCCACCTGCGCCACCATCGGGTAAGCCTGCCCCTCCTTGTAGCCCTCCAGGTAGGCCATGTCGCCCACCGCGAACACTTCGGGGTGGCCCGGCAGGTGCAGCGTGGGTTCGATCTTCAAGCGCCCGCCCTTGCCCTGCTCCACACCGAGCGTGTTGCCTAGCTCCGAGCCTTTCACGCCCGCCGCCCACACCACGGCACCCGCCTGTATCGTGCTGCCGTCCTCGAACGTCACCAGGCCGCTCTCCACCGACTGCACCTTGCTGTTCGTCCTTAGCTCTACGCCCATGCTCATGAGCTTCTTCATCGCGCTTCGTTGCAGGTTGTCGGGGAAGGCGGAGAGCACCTTGTCGGTGGCCTCCACCAGTATCACGCGGGCCTGGGTCACGTCCAGGTGGGGGTAGTCCTTCTTGAGCACGAAGTTGATTAGCTCGGAGAAGGCCCCGGAAAGCTCTACCCCTGTGGGACCGCCGCCCACCACCACGAAGGTCATTAGCTCCTGGCGCTTCCTGGGGTCGGTCTCGGCTGCCGCCTGCTCGAAGCAGAATAGGAGGCGGTTGCGCAGGTGCTCGGCCTCGTCAATGTCCTTGAGGCCGAAGGTGTGCCGCGCCAGGGCGTTGTTGCCGAAGTAATTGTTGGCGCTGCCCGCCGCCAGTATGAGGTAATCGTAGCGCACGGGGCGGCCCTCGGTGTGGACCACCTTCTTTTCCAGGTCCACGCTTGTGACCGCGTTCATGCGGAAGTTCATGTTGCGGTACTTGAGCAGGATGGCCCGCACCGGGTAGGCAATGGCCTCCGACTCGATAGCCGAGGTCGCCACCTGGTAGAGCAGGGGCCAGAAGCCGTGATAGTTGTTGCAGTCGAGCACCAGCACGTCTACGTTCTTGTTGCCCAACTCACGCGCCGCGTTCAGCCCGCCGAAGCCCGCCCCGACAATTACCACGCGGGGCCTGCGGGTGCGCTTGCTCTTTGGCTGCTGCTTGGCTGCTTTGGTTTCGGTCGCGCCATTGGCACTGGGGAAGTCTACCTGTTCGGCAGGAATCTTTGCTTTGTCTTCAAGGGTTTTCATAGTATGCACCTCGCCTGTTTGGTACTGTAGCTTATACTTTGCCTTCCATCCTCATTATATGTGAAATAAATCACAAAAGCAATCAGCCGGAAGATGTAATATGCCCTCTGCCGATATGAGGCAGGATTCGGGCCGCGTGGGAGTGGACACAGAACAAGAAGGGGCGACTTCACAATCGCCCCTTCCTAAGAGAAAGTTTCTAATCTCCCTGCACTATTCTCTTTAGGTAAGTGGCCCAGGCAATTCATCTTCTTGGATGCTTAGTTTGGGAAGCTGAGCTAATTTCGGACGAACAGAGTCGTCAAAGAAGGAAGACTTGTGAAAGTTGAGCAGGAAATCTCTCGTTGAACCAATACGCAATGCCCGTGGCAGGCCCTTTTGCCTGAAAAAAGCGTTTGGCCTCGGGTTTGATAGTTCTGCAGCACGTCGAAAGTAGGTTTGAGGGTCTAATCCTACCTCTTTCAAGTCAATGTAAGCTGCACCCAACTGGAAATAGACCTCGCGGAAATCTTCCCTCAAATCCTGAATCGAGATCATCAACAGGTACCGTTCTAGCCACTTTGGATCCTTTGAGGCATCAAAGGCGAACCCGACCATACCCTTGTACAAGCCTAATACGTCACGGGCATCTGGGCATTCTCCCATGCCTTCACGTATTATTGCACGCTGCACAGGTGAGCCTTGGCTATATAACTCGCACAGATAGTCAAGCGCCGTAAGCGCAGCAGGTAGGTCTTCTGGTCTGTCGAACATTCTATGAGCGAAAGGACGGCGATAGTGGCGCTCGTAATACGCTACGGCTTCGGGTAGGAACGGCTGCTCTACAATAGCGGCATTAGCATCATTGCCAGCACCGTTCATACTGCTCATACTGCTAATACTTGCACTCTTATATAATCTTCCATCCTGCGCATCAGGTACTGTTGTCCGTGGTTCTTGTAATTGCCTCCCAAGTCGAGCAAGCATGCTGTGGAGAGGGCGCAACAGCATTTGGTGGACCCGCCCAGTCTGTGCAATCTGTGCTGCACGTCCGGAGTTGGCCCGTGCAGAATCGGTGATTACAACTACATGATCCCTGATATCTGCAAGCTTCAATCTACCGGCCACTTACCCTCCTGAATCCCACAAGGAACACCTAACGCTCCTCACGCGCCGCCGACAGTAGCGCATAGAGGAAGAGTGCTCCTTGCGCGTTTCGGTACGCTTACGGTCACCCTCTTCAGCATCCGCCATCAGCCGCCTACCGCCAGCCCCTCTTCCTTCGCCTTCTTGCCCTGCTTCTTGCCCTTGTACCCGTTGGGGGACGGAGTGTCGGGGTCAGCGATGCGCTGTAGCTCCCTGCCGAACATGTGACGCAGGATGGCTACTGATGTGGCGTAGGCCGAGTCCATGCCCAGGTAGGCTAGGCGGATTGCACCCAGGTTCTTGCCGCGTGTGTACGGGGTGTCGGAGGCGTAGTGGAGGAAGCCGAGGTCGAAGGGCAGGCTGGTGAAGTTGATGTGCTCGTTCACCGGGTAGCGGGTGGGGTGGGTGTATTCGTACAGGCCGTTGAGGTACGGCCCCGCCTCCATCTCGACCACCGTGTAGTTTTCGCGGTAGTAGAAGTCGAGGTACGGACGGTTCTGCAAATAGGTGCCCTTCACCGTGACCGCCTTCTGGTTGTCCAGCACCGAGCCGTACACCAGGAACGGGGCCACCATGCTCGCCGTGAAGCAGTTGTTCAGCCAATATGTGTTCTGCGAGTGCTCGTCGAACACCGAGTCGGGGATCATAACGTCGCCTATGCGCCCGTTGAGCGTGGCCGCCTTGCCCAGCACGTACACGCCCTGCACGTTCTCAAGGCTCTGCGCCACCTGCACGAATATGTAGTACGCGGCCAGGCCGAGGGGGTAGTCTATGTTCAGGATGATGGCGTCGCTCTTCTTGAGGCGGGCTATATCGTCCAGTTGCAGGCGCGAATCGAAGTCCTCATGATTGAGGCGGCCCAACTCTATAACCTGCGCGTCAATCGGCATGCCCTGCGTGCTGTGGACGTAGTAGATGCCACGCTCCGCCTCTTCCTGGCCGCGACTTAGCAGGGCTCTGCGGCCCGACTCGGTCTCGTGGTAGTAGCGGCGGGAGGCGTAATAGAGGAGGTTCTCCAGGCTGGCCCGCGTCTCACCGCTCTTGATCTTCTGGTACTCGCCCATTATTTCATGGTCGTTTGCGTGTTGGAGGAACTTCTCTATCTCAGGCGTAGCGCGTAAGATGCTGCCGCTGAGCATGTTCACCATCGCGTGGATGTTGGACGACACGAAGTACACCGGCCTGTCGTGCAGGTCCTTCTCGACCATAACCTGGTTGACCGGCTGCCACCACTGCTCGGTGGCCTGGGCGTAGCGGACGTAGGAGCCGCCGAGCATGCGCACCGTGAAGCTCTTTTCGTGCTCCAGCATAGTGAGCAGGTAGTTCCAGATGCCCTGGCCCCAGATCGCCTCAAGCCTCTCCCAGCTATCGGGCGTGATGAAGAGGCGCTGTTGCATCACCTTCACCACCTCGTCGTACAGGGCGGGCGGGGCGGTGTGCATGGCCGAAAGCAACTCGCGGGTGTTCGGCTCGTTGTTCAGCAGGACGTGGAACTTGTTCCACTCTATCTGAAAGCCGGTCAGCGTGGGGATCAGGTCGTCCACGTCCGAAGCGGAGGATACGTAGACGGCCAGGTTCTCGTTGCCGTCCCACGCCCAGCGGCGACGTCTGCCCGGCGCGTTCACCTGCTCCCAGTTTTGTACGTCGTACCCCGCCTTGGTGAACACCTCGGACGATTGGCCGAGGAACACCCGGCGCACCTGCGTTATGACCGCCGGGAGGCGCTGCACGCAGTAGAAGAAGGCCGACATATCGGGGGCCTTGCTGCGGGCGTTGACGTGGAGGGCGGAGTCGGCGTTGAGGTGGGCCTGCACGAGCGCCTTGATCTTGACCTCGCCGGACGAGCGCAGCATGGTGGAGTAGGTGCGTATATAGACCTCCACATCCTGCTTGGAGGCGGGGTGTATCTCCTCGCGCTCGATGTGGTCCAGCCGATTGTCGCCGGAAGATGAGAATTCCCGCTCGTCGTTGATGGGGTCGTTTGCCGTCATTGGCTCCCTCCGCGTGGGTGCGTTCGTGGTTTGCTTACATCATACATTATTACATGCAGTATATGTCCGTGGATGGGTGCTGTCAAAAATCCTGAACCGATATAAGATGTCTAACCAATTGGGTGATCAGGCATGACTTAGCAGGAGTATAGTCGTCACAGTCATTTAGCTTGATTGAACTAGATGGCAAGGGAGCTTAGAAGGAGGTATATCTCAATAGGTAACTGTTTCATCGAAGGTGGCTCCAGTATTAACCACTTGAGGCTATACTTTCAGAAAGCGGAAAAGAACTGACTGCGTACCAAACTCTTTTATTGATATTTCGACCTGGGTAGGAACACTCATTCATGTCCCTGCATCCCGTATACTTAGGTAATCCTTCCTATAGCTTCTTGGTTGTGGAAAACACTTGGGAAAGGGGCGCTTCCCATCCATAGTGGATGGGTCGTATAATTTACAGTGGACATAAGACAAGATCATAGTCGTCTTAAAACGAACCACCCAGGCTCATGGGTGAGGGCTGGGCGGTTCTATAAGTGAAGGGCACCAAAGTTGCGGGTGTACTATAGCATTACCTTCAATGTTAATTTAGCAAATCCGCTTACCCGTGTAAAGTAGTTCGACAGTGTGTTTTCCACATCGAGAATTATAAGGAAAACTCATTGCTATAACTAAGAGCTTCCCTTCACCTTGATATACCACGAGCAACATCACGGTTCGTCTGGAGGTACCAGGGAAGTATAATGAACAATGGAAGCAATACCCAACAAAACACAACAGTACAGCAGCCGAAATATAGCGACAGGTTTCGTCTTCGGCCAGTTAAGTTCGCGGCGTTGTCTGGTACTACCGTATTACTCGGCTGGGGAATAGGTGGCCTCATTGGTAACAGGTTCGATGCTGGCGCACTGTGGTTCTTGGAATATATGGGTAAGCCACAAGTTGGCGACTCACGTATGTGGGTCGTTAGCTTTATATTAGTGTTTGGGTCGATCGTGTACTTCGGGTGGCATCATCGGAATGTGCTCTTAGAAGAGATTGACAGATTGCACGATATTGCAAATGAAAAGGAGACGTTCGCGACCCGACAGCGCGATAAGAATCGCACACTAGCTAGAGAACTAGCTGAATTACAGCAGCAGCATGCTGAAGTGAAAACTCAATTATCCTCGGAGAAGCAGCGAAGTACAGCTGCTCTTCATGAGCTTGCGGCATTACGTGCTAATTACAATTCACAACGAGATCAGGTGAGCCGACTTACAAGGGAATACGCTCAGCTACAATCCGAGACAGAACCCCTTTCTATAGAACTAGAGGACCGCAAAGCTGCCCTTCAACGTGCTGGACAGCTAGCCACATTGGACTTTGATCTACTAAAGATGCTTACCACTATCATTCACAGCCGTGCAGAAGATCGAGAAATACAAATGCGCAGTCTGTTGGACAAGTTCCTAAAGCAAGTGGTGCAGGTATTTGATCCTGAACTGTGTCGGGCTTCCATCTGGCGGCCTGATAGCGCCAGCGAGTACTTGGAGCCTTGGGGACACTTCAAGATGCCAGAGGAAAGCCTACGTAACAACAGATTCTATATTGGTGACGGAAACCAGGAACGTAGAGGTGCTGCAGGAGTTTGCTACAAGACAAAAGACTACAAGATCATACACATAATCGAGGACGGACCTCTCTACAGATCTGACGACCCAGACTTCGTTCTGGATGAAGGGAATATGGTTGAACCCTGTTACCGCTCCGTAGCGATTGTCCCAATGCGAGCACCAGAGGGAAGATGCCTCGGCGTTTTGTGTCTAGATAGCAGTGATCAAACAACTTTTGATGGCCCAGGGATTGCTAACTTCTTAACCAGCCTCGCGCAGCGCATGGCCTCAGCAGCAGTTGTGTACAACCATGTAGTCTCGGCGGACTATTAGTAATATTACTCAAGGAGTAGACGAAATAGTACTAAAGATGGGGTTGCTTACTCCAATAAGGATGCTATAATTGGGTTTAAGGAGGGTATGCTTATGTCAATGAGTCCCACAAACCGAAGAACCAATACTGATGACCAGGTTCAAAGCTGGGCCGATTGCGAGCAGTACCTCGGGGGCCAGATAGATCTGGAAGAATACGAGAAGCGCGAACGCGAGTACGAGCCCGACTACGAAACAACTCTGTTAGCTATTGCTCGCAACAGACGTGAAGAGGGGCACAGAAGCACCAATGGTGTTGAGTTTCGGTAGATATCTTCGAGGCATAAGGAGGAACAGCACGGTTCCTCCTTATGCCTCGTTTGGTAGTTGCTCTTATTGAACCAAATTTGAGTGATTCATCTAGCAATGAATCTGCTAGAGCAACTTTAGAAAGGGTAATAGAGGCTCAGAAGGTGGGTTCTCTCGCATCTCTGGGCCTCTTTCCTGTTTAAGGTGTTTAAGGCTAGCCTTCAATTCCAGAGCTGTCAAATTACCAATTGCGAACTCGTTGAGGTCGATGGTCAGACAGAAACTGGTGAACAGGGCACAGATATCTCCTTGGATAATGCTCCAGCACAGTCTACGTTCTTGTTTGGGAGCAGGTCTTCACCTCCTAGCATCTAATTACACAGCAACTTGGCATAGCACAGCTATTAGCCGCGCTTGTTGAGCTAACCCATCCCCGGTTGTGAGTGCTATTCCCTTCCCGGTACAATAACGTGCTGCATCAGCAGCATGCAGCATGCGCTACACAATACATGTCTCACCCACAACTTACCCCGGAGGTCGTGTTTGAAGATCAATAAGCTGGCGGTCATTATCCCCATGTACAACGAAGAGCGGACGATTCGCCAGTGTGTGTAGTTTGCAGATAGACCCTGGTAGTAGGAACGTAAATCACGACAAGGATGCAAAACGAGCAGGCCAATGAGCCTACTCGTTGTCACGCACTGTTAGCAAGTCACCTATCTATGCGAATGAGGCACTATGCATGCAACTTCGTTCTTCTCATTTGGCGACTTATGTACCAGCCGATAATTATGATACACAGGTCAACAAGAAACAACACCATCAGGTAGTTCAAATTCCCCAGCGTCAGCCTAAAAAGGGCCGACAACTCCTCGAACCTGCGGCAGTTAGGGTACCCAACCTGGCTCCAACAGCTTGGGCGACTTACGGCCAAGCCTATGTTATAGGGCATTGCTATGAGGAACCAGGCTGCGAACGTGATTGCACACAAGCCTGCCAACCAAATTAGCTTTCGAGCTATGGGTATGGACCTCCGACCAAGCAGAAGTACGAGGATAATGTTGCCGATAGCAATGATCACAGGCGACAGGACTAGCACGGCATCTTCGACATCTTCACTCATTGGCTTGCGCTCCTTGAATGCGCGGGAGCAGTCTATGTGTGTAACTGAGGGGAGGGGAGTTAATTGTGGGGAGCCGGTTGTGAGTAGCTCCCTGCTGGTGGGCGCGTTTCTAGATGTATACCATCATACATTATTACATGCAGTTAACGTCCGCGGATGTTCGTTGTCAAAAGCTCTAACGTAAGATGCTTGCTACTCTCCATGCAGGTGCTTACCACCCAACGCCCGGCAGCAGTTGAAGTGTGGTGTGTGTAAGCAGATTATTTACAATGATGGGCAAATAATCCGCAGCAAAATAGTCAAAAGATTATGCAGGTTTCCGGGCATTTTATGTGTATTGACAGCCACATGGAACGGCTTTATAATTAGGTCTCATCTGCGGCTCGTATATCGCTATATACAGCCTCGGCTCAGCATGCTATGTCATGGAAGCCGGCGTGACCTCACGGGCGCAAACATCCACGCGAAGGCGACCCAGATGTAACGTGCAACTGGAACCAATTTGAAGAAGGAGAAAACTTGTGCGTAGAAAGATAATGACGGTCGCTCTCTTGGTAATCGCAATCCTCACGGTCGCTGTGGTCCCCGTAGCGGCTGTCACCGATGGTGAACTGGATGGCAACGGTCACCCCTACGTAGGAATAATGGTCGCCCAGGATGCGAAGGGCAATCCACTATGGCGTTGCAGCGGTACCCTGCTCTCCGCTACCCTGTTCCTTACCGCCGGACACTGCACGGAGGCCCCGGCAGTCCGCGCTCAGATATGGTTCGCGGCTGATGTCGAATCAGGCATCCCTGGCAACGGCTATCCCTACAAGGGTGATGTTGGTGGAAGAGCGTACACCCACCCCAGCTATAACCCTAATGCCTTCTACCTCTATGACCTGGGCGTTGTGGTGCTGGATAAGCCGATGCGCATGAGCAAGTATGGCGCTCTGCCCAAGCAGGATGTGCTGGACAAGATGGCTTCCCAGCGCGGACTTCAGAATGTCACCTTTACATCTGTAGGTTATGGACTCCAGGAGAGCTTCCCCGACCAGGCATCGTTCCTGGAGAACAACCAGAAAATACGCATGGTCGCCCACCCTCACCTGCTCCAGATCAACACCGGATTTACCGGCGACTTCTCCGTGCTGCTCTCGAACAACGCGAATACGGGCGGTACCTGCTTTGGTGATTCGGGCGGCCCCAACTTCATCGGCGATTCCAACGTCGTGGGTGGTGTCACCTCGTTCGGTATCAACGGCAACTGCGCGGGCAGTGGCGGTGTGTACCGCGTCGATAGGGCCGATGACCTGGGCTGGCTCTACAGCAAGTTTGGCGCTCACTTGAAGTAGATTCCCGCTCAAGGAAATAGCTCGTCGTGGTCAAGCGGGGGCCACGCATGACGTGAGAACAGAGAGGGCAGGCTTGCAGAATTGGTAGCCTGCCCTCTCCGCGTGTCTCCGCATGTCTCGTCCCAGTTGTAGGAGCCAATCGCTTCGTGGTACAATAACGCGCCGCGCCAGCAGCATGCAGCATGGGCTACGCATTACATGTCTCACCCACAACTTACCTCGGAGGTCGTGTTTGAAGATCAATAAGCTGTCGGTCGTCATCCCCGTGTACAACGAAGAACGGACGATTCGCCAGATCATCGAGCAGGTGCGCGCCGTGCCTCTGGGCGCGATAGAGAAGGACATCATCGTCGTAGACGACTGCTCGACCGACGGCACGCCCGAGCAGTTACAGACCCTGGCCCGCGAAGGTGCGATCCGCCTGTTCCGGCACAAGGTGAACCGGGGCAAGGGCGCGGCCTGCCGCACGGGCATAAAGCAGGTGCGGGGTGACGTGGTCATCATCCAGGACGCCGACCTCGAATACGACCCGGCGGACTACCCCAGCCTGCTTGCGCCCATACAGAAGGACCGCAGCAAAGTAGTGTACGGCTCGCGCTTCCTCGGCCCGCACAAGGCGATGTACTTCTGGCACACGCTGGGCAACAAGCTGCTCACCCTCATCACCAACATCCTGTTCGACACCACGCTGACCGACATGGAGACCTGCTACAAGGTCTTCACCGCCGACATAGCCCACAAGCTACACCTCAAGTCCAACCGCTGGGGCTTCGACCCCGAAATCACCGCCAAAATCCTCAAGATGGGCAACCGCATCTACGAAGTCCCGATCTCCTACACCGGCCGCGAGTTCTGGGAGGGCAAGAAGATCTCCTGGAAGGACGGGTTTACGGTTATCAGGACGCTGATCAAGTACCGCTTTAGCGATTAACGCGTAACGCGTAACACGTAACTCTTTCATTTTCGGAGTTACGTGTTACGCGTTACGAATTACGTGTTACTAACCACCATGAACATCATCGGAGTGGACGTTGGCGGGACGAAGATACTCAGCGTCCGCGCCGACGAGAAGGGCAACATCCAGGCACGCGAGCTTTGCGCCACCGAGGCGGACCGGGGGCTGGACCACGTTGTGGGGCTTATCGCAGGCTCGATAGAGAAGCTGGCGGCCGGTGAGACGATAGAGGCTGTGGGCCTGGGGGTGCCTGGGCCGCTCGACCCGGTGAAGGGCATCGTGTACGACCCGCCCAACTTGCCCGGTTGGGACGACGTGCCGCTTGTCAGCCTGTTGCGCAAGAAGCTGGATACTTTGCGTGACGTGCCAGTGGTGCTGGTGAACGACGCCAACGCGGCGGCCCTGGCCGAGTACCACTTCGGCGCGGGCACCCACTACAAGGGCGAGATGCCGCTGAAGCACCTGGTTTACCTCACCATCAGCACCGGCATAGGCGGCGGGGTAATTACGGACGGCAAGCTGCTGGTGGGCAGCACGGGCATGGCCGCCGAGCTTGGGCACATTGTGATAGACGCGGGCGGCCCCAGGTGCGGCTGCGGCAATCTTGGTTGCCTGGAGGCGTGCGCCGCCGGTCCGGCCCTGGCCCGGGAGGGCTACTTGATAGTCAAGTCGCGCCGCCCTACCAAGATGGCTCAGTTGGTCGACGGTGTGGCCGAGGACGTGACCGCCGAGATCGTGGTGAAGGCCGCGCGGCAGGGAGACCACGAAGCCGTGATGCTGATGGAGCGAGAGGGCATGCTCGTGGGCGTGGGCGTGGTGAACTGCATACACGCCTTCAACCCGCAGCTTATCGTGCTGGGCGGGGGTGTCACCAACGCCAAGGAGTTGCTGTTTGACCCCGTGCGCGCCACCGTCGAGGACCGCATCATGCCCGCCTACAAAGGCACCTACCAGATAGTGCCCGCCGCCCTCGGTGGCGACGTGGGCGCGCTAGGTGCCGTAGCCGCCGCGCTGGTCGAAGTGCAAAGCAAGGCTCAGGACGCATAAAGTGGCGTCACCTTACGGCTGCGCCACTGTAGGATATTAGAACCCCGCTCCCCCTTTGTCATCCTGAGCGCAGCGAAGGATCAGGTGGGTAAGCGAGAGTCCTCAACTTACAGGATGTTGTTGGCAGTAGGAACACTGGTGCATCACACCAAGAGTCAAGAACGGGTAGCTGATCCTTCGCTGCGCTCAGGATGACAGAGGGGATCCAGGATGGCCGGGGAGCGAGGATGTCACTGGCGCTTCAGGACGGCAGATGGGAGAGTGGTCGCATGGATAGCAGCCGCATGGTGGGCAAGCCGACGCTGATGGCAATCTACCCGCAACGATATGAGGCCTCGGCCATATTGGACAGTCTCGGCAGGGTGGGGTATCCTTTGAATGACGTGTCGGTATACTACCGGCTGAGGGGCACCGACCACGTGGTGGACGCGACTACCGGGCAGGTGGCCGCCGGGCAGTCGGTCAACCAGTCGGAAGTCACGCAGGAAGGGCTGAACAGCGCCGAGACGGTGGTGCTGCTGCACCCGAGCACGGAGGTCGTGCAGGCGGTGACCGGCGCGCTTAGCCAGGTGGGCCAGCCGACCATCCTCTACGAGGGCGAGACGGGCGTGGAGGGCAACCTGGGCGGCTACACGCGCATCGATGAGACGCACAACACTGAGATACCCGGCAGCTAAGAGAGCAGGCTTATGTTTGGACTTCAGTTCGATGAGGTAAGGTTCTTCGGCTTCATGCTGGGATTCGTGATAGGCACCACCTTCCACGAGTTCATGCACGCCTATTCCGCCTACCTGCTCGGAGACGATACGGCCCAGCGCCAGGGCCGCATCACGCTCAACCCCGCCGCCCACTTTGACCCCTTCGGCTTCATCATGGGCATCCTGCTTGCCCTCGGCGTGGGCCTGATAGCCTGGGGACGCCCGGTGCCGGTGAACCCCTACGCCCTAAAGGGTGGCAGGCGTGGCATGGCTATCGTGGCGGTGGCGGGACCTATCTCCAACCTGGTGTTCGCCGCGGCGCTCACACCGTTGTACCACTTCACGCAGGGTGTGTTCTCCACGCAGGTGAGCGGCGTGATTGAGTACATGATCTACATCAACGTGCTGCTCTTCTGCTTCAACCTGATACCGATACCCCCGCTCGACGGCTTCAACATCCTCGTTGGCATCCTGCCCAACTACTGGAACGTCATACTGGAACCGATCCGGCGTTACGCCCTGCCCATCCTGATTGGCGCGGTCTTTCTCGTGCCGTACGTTGGTAGGCTGCTCCTTCGCATCGACTTGGACCCGGTGTCGGAGATAATTGGACCTGTAGCACGCGGACTCCTCCAGGTGCTCGGCCTCGCGTGACGTTCCTGTGCCTTCCGGTGTGTTAGGCAGGTGGCTCTACAGGTCGCGGCAGTTCTTCACGGCGCTAGGTGTTGGGGCCAAACTCAGCCGGGAGGACCTGGCGGAGGTCCGGCGCGTGCTCGGCCCCGGCCTGTACGGCGTATTCGCGGCTATGCCCGCACCATATAAGCGCCACGGCCTGAGCGTTTACAGGAAGGTGCTGTCGGCGGGCGGCAGCGACGAGGCCCTGCTACGGGCGGCGCTGTTGCACGACTCCGGCAAGTACGACCCGGCGAGCGGCAGGTACGTAACAGTGCTCCACCGGGTAGCCGTAGTGCTGCTGGAAGCGGTGCCCCCAGGGCGGCCCGCGCTTGAATGGCTATCAAGAAAGAGACCAGCGAGGGGGGTGACAGGCTATCTGCTCTACCCGTTCTACCTGAGCAAGCACCACCCACGGCTAGGAGCGAACACCGCACGCGAACACGGCGCATCACCCGAACTGGTACGCCTCATAGCCGAGCACCAGCATTATGACGCCACAGACGAGCCATTACGCCGCCTCCAAGCGGCAGACGACAGGAGTTGAGGAAATTACTAATTACTAATTACTAATTATCTCACAAACAACATTGTCGAACGTGAGCACCAAAGGCCCTACTTGTCATTTCGAACGCAGTGAGAAATCTCGTCCTACACCCAGGTGTGGCTTTTTGCTCGTGAAACTCTGTGGTATTAAAAGGTGATATTTGGGTGCTGAAGGACGAGATTTCTCACTCCGTTCGAAATGACAAAGAATGGGCCATGTGCTCATATTCCATTCTGTCATTCTTGCTGTCATTCTTGCTGTCATTCTTGAAATGGTTCTACACTGGGCGGCTATAACGCAATTAGTAATTAGTAATTACTAATTAGTAATTACCCGAGGGGGGAGTATATGGAAGTTGTGAACCTGTCAGAGAAGTTCAGCAAGTTTACCGAGCACTGGAGTCCTAAGATTGTGGGGGAGTTGAACGACTCCCATGTGAAGCTGGTGAAGGTGCAGGGGGAGTTCGTCTGGCACCACCACGAGGTGGAGGACGAATTGTTCCTGGTGGTGA
Source organism: Chloroflexota bacterium (assembly GCA_030913985.1). Classification (GTDB taxonomy): domain Bacteria; phylum Chloroflexota; class Chloroflexia; order QHBQ01; family JADMIH01; genus JADMIH01. The sequence goes on from JALZHI010000057.1 coordinate 17,641, forward strand.
AGGGGCGGCTGCTCATACGGCTGCGCGACCGGGACCTCTGGCTCAACGAGGGCGAGTTCGCCATCATACCTCATGGTGTCGAGCACCAGCCCTACGCCGAAGAAGAGACGCACATACTGCTCCTGGAGCCTGCGGGCACGGTGAACACAGGCAACGTGCAGAACGAACGCACCGCCGTAGTGGAGCGCATATAATCGTTGGCCGATGACTCTGTTTGTACTACAGAACCCTATTCCCCCTGTCATCCTGAGCGTAGCGAAGGATCTCAGATGTTGGCACAGGATACTGCTGAACTTTATAGACCATAGTGCTCATAGTTCAGCGTCGGGATAGAAGGAGCATCTGAGATCCTTCGCTACGCTCAGGATGACAGGGCCACTCTTGGGTGCCGTATCAGAAAGTGAATCGCACGACCCAGGTACGATGATTACAGACGCCGACTCACAACCGCAGGCAAGCGAGGCCGCAGACGCTCCCACCGACGATGCGGGTAGCGTGGAGCAGACCGCCAACGGCGCGTTCCAGGTACGCCTGGAGGTGTTCGAGGGGCCGCTGGACCTGCTGCTCAAGCTGATAGAGCGCAGGCAGCTTGACATCAGCAAGGTGGCTCTCTCGGAGGTGACCGACGCGTTCCTCTCCTACATGTCGGCTCACCCGGACATGCCGCCCGCTCCCATGGCCTCCTTCGTATGGGTGGCGAGCAAGCTGCTCTGGATCAAGTCGCAGATGCTGCTGCCCCGTATGCCTGCAACCCGCACCGAGGACGACGAGGAAGACCCCGGCGACGAGCTGATACGCCGCCTGGAAGCCTATAAGCGGGTGCAGGAGGCCGCCAAGTGGCTGCGGGGCCGCGAGCTTGCGGGCCTTCGTTCCTACGAGCGGCCAGCGTCCCTGGAGCCGCAGCCGGTCGCTCCCAAGCCTAAGTTCTCCCCGGAAGAGACGGGCACCGGCCTCGAAGGCGTGACCCTTACTAAACTGGTGAAAATGGTCCAGAAGCGGATGCAGTTGGGCATGCCCGCGATACCCACCGGCACCGCCACCAGGGGACATACGATCACCGTAGCCGAGAAGGTGGTGCACCTGCGCAAGCGACTATCCCCCCTCAAGAAAGAGGAGCGACTGGCGCTGGGCATAGAGTTTGCGGAGGCATCCATGCGTTCGCGCACCGAGCTTGTGGTGCTTTTCCTGGCCGTGCTGGAAATCATACGTCGCAAGATGGGCGTAGCCGAGCAAGATGAAGCATTCGGGGAGATTTGGCTGAGGAAAGCGGAATAGACGATGGACGATGGACGATGGACCATAGAAGTGATGAGGACTGAGGACTGAGGACTGAGCAGCAGCCACATATCTAATCTAACCATCTTACTCTTTGCGCGTTCTTTGCGTCCTCTGCGTCTTTGCGTTTTCGTCTCCTATCGTCCATCGTCCATCGTCCATCGTCCATCGTCCATCGTCCATCGTCCGTTACGCCCGGAGGGCACTATGGGTATCAACGTCTACGGGAATCTGCTGGCGGGGCTTGAGGATCGCCTACATAGGATCGAGCACCCGCCGGTGATTACGCTGACCACCGATTTCGGCACGCACGACGGCTATGTGGGGGCGATGCGGGGCGTGATACATACGCTGCTGCCCGACGCCAAGGTGGTTGATATTAGCCACGACGTTACGCCTCAGCAGATACAGGAAGGGGCTTTTATCCTGTACCGTGCTTACAGGTACTTCCCGGCCAGCGCGGTGCACATCGCGGTGGTGGACCCAGGAGTGGGTAGCTCGCGGCGGTCCATCGTGTTGAGCACGCGGCATGGCACCTTCGTTGGCCCGGACAACGGCATTTTCACCTACGTGCTTAGGGCGGAGCAGGCCCCGGTGGCGAACGCCGAAGTAGACAGGATGCCCTGGATTGGGGGCATGTGGGGTGTCGCACCCAACTGGGCTGGGGAGGTCGAGCTTGAGGAAGCGGGAGACTTGGAAGAAGACCCGGTCGCGGGGGTGGTGCTGGAGGACGACCCTTACGCCTACTCCGGCGAGTCGCCCACCGCCTACCACCTGGACAACCCCGACTACTGGCTGGCTAACGTCAGCAACACCTTCCACGGGCGAGACGTATTCGCCCCCGTAGCCGCCCATCTCGCCAGCGGCGCTCACCCCGACCGCATGGCTACTCCCATCAAGCTCGACAGCCTGGTGACGCTGCCCTCCGCCGCGCCCAGGGTGCAGAGGTCCGGCCAGGGTACCACCATCGTAGGGCAGGTAATCCATATTGACCGCTTCGGCAACATCATCACCAACCTGCCGGACAGGCTGCTGGAGCCACTGCTGCAATCCAGTAATGCCATGGCCGTCATCGAGATCGCGGGTTACAGCATCAAGGGCCTGGGCCACTCATACGCGGATGTGCGGCGGGGGCAAGCGTTGGCCCTCATCGGCTCCGAGCGCCTGCTGGAGGTGGCCGTGCGCAACGCCAGCGCCGCCCAGCGTATGAAGATCAGCGTGGGCGACCAGGTGCGCATTGTGGTGAAGGGTACGTGAAGGTAAGCGCGCCGTAGGTGGTGCATAGTCTCGACAGGACAGCCTGCGATAGGCATTGTACGGGAAATGGTGGAAGGGACTATGCGCGGTGATTAGAAGCTATCTGAAAAACAACATTGTCGAACATCGACACCAAAGTCTCTTCCTTGTCATTTCGAATGCAGTGAGAAATCTCGTCCCACACCACCCAAATATCACCTTTCCCATACCCAAGAGTCTCGTGAGAGTCTCATACGCAAAGAACCACACCTACATAGAGGACGAGATTTCTCACTGCGTTCGAAATGACAAAAGGGAGCTTTGGTGCTTGTATTCGGCTCCGTTATTTATGAGATAGCTTGTAGTTACAGTAAAAGAAATAGAGTCGCGACAACGACGCCCGGCGATTGAAATCGCGGGCTACACTCTGCAAAGTCCCCTTCGGGGACTGCTTGTATGCTAAAGAGCTTCTAAGGGGTGAAAATGTTACTTGAGGAGTCCGCCCTGCGGCGGACTTTGTAATGTGTAGCCCGCGATTTCAATCGCCGGGCGTCGTCCTTCGCACCCTGCCTCTAACACACCCCTTCGCCGGGCGTCGGCCTTGCGACTGAAGTATCCGACTAAATTACCTTTGTATAGACATATACATGCCCCTGCGCGCCCCTCGTCACTTATGACTATGCTATTCCAATCAGCGACCGTCGTTGAGCCAGGTAAGCCCGACGGCGAAGTACTACTCCCGTGGGCCTGTGCATATCGGGTGGAAAGCCTGCTATCTGTTCTAATTCCGCGATACATTCCTCACCACGTCTTCCACAAACCTCAATTTACGCACGACCACCCGCCTCTTCTCTACATAATGTTCTACGTAATTAAGCGTACTTTTGCTGTATAGTAGTAGCCTGCGGCATAGCTTGTTCTTGACACCGCTTTTGTACGGCTGGTATCATACGCCTTGCGTCTGCGGAAACGTAGATGCTTTGCCCCTAACCTAATTGGGGCAATGTGGGCGCAAGACAATTCTGGCCGGAGTGGCTTTGTGCTGCTCATCATTGCTAGTCCTGCTGCCCATAGAGGTCGCCTATACGGCCTCTATTTTCTGTTTACATAACAGGAGGATACCGCTACATGTCACGAAACCTGTCCTACAAGGGCAAGGGTCAGGACACAGGGCCGGTGGCTCTTCCGGTCGGAGACGACCTTCAGGACGCTTCCCACGCCAAGCGCAACGGGAAGTTCGCCACCCGCCTTTCACTCAGCACCCCCTCTGCGAGGCGTACAGACCGGGCTATAGACGATGCCCAGAGCAGCCTCGACTCCCTGATTAAAGCTCCCTACGAGCGCGCCGACCACGCCCGGCCCCAGGTCATTTCCAGTTCGGGCCGCGTGCGCAACCAGACCAGGGGCCGCATCGCGGCTCCCGCCTCCCTCACCGGCGAAACCCATTCTGCCGGCAGGACCGCTCGCCCCCTCTACATCCTGGGCGAAGGCATAGACAGTGACGACAAGGCGCTGGCTATCGTCCCCGGCACCGTGCCCCTCTACGGACCTGATGGCGACATGCGCGAAGTGCCGAATACCGCCCTTGGCAGGGGCATGGCCCTTGCCACCGGTACGTTGCAGACCGCCAAGGAGCACGCAGGGCTGCTGCTGGGCACGCTTGACGCCCCCACCGGGCTGGGCGTGGCCGATGCCGAGACTCTGCACACTTCCCGCCGTGCGGCTTCGCAGTGGGCCACACGCTACGCTACGCACGTGGTGGTGCTGATGGTGGTGGTCGTGCTGGTGGCGCTCGGCGGTCTCAGGGCGCTTACCACAGAAGGCTCTTATGCCTCCGACCTGCACTCCGCGGAGGAGTTGGGCACCGACCATTTCCATGACGCAGAGGCCGAGTTCGGCGGTGAGGCTATAGACAGCCCCGACTTCGTGATAGCCCTGCCGCGCACCGAGCTTGGTGGCGCGGATGCCGCCGCCAACTCCATCGTCGCGCCGCTTGCCCCTTCCGGTGAGGAAGCGCAGGTGCCGCCCCAGACGGATGCCCAGCCCGCGCCAGCGCCCATAGGCAAGGTGACCGAGTACACGGTGGCCGCGGGTGACACAGTGGGTTCGATTGCCGCAAAGTTCAAATTGATGCCTGAGACCGTCATGGGCTCGAACGGCATATACGACAGCGAGGAAGTGCTCGCGGTGGGCCGCGTGCTGGCGGTCCCGCCGATAGACGGCATGCACTACGTAGCCAGAGAGGGCGATACGGTGCAGAGCATCGCGGACCGCTTCCAAGTGGACGCCGAGGTGATTACCTCCTTCGCGGGCAACAACCTGGCTAACGGTACGGTCGCGGCGGGGCAGGCGGTGATCGTGCCGGGCGGCATGATGCCTCCTCGCGACGTGGCAGTGGTCTACACCGTGCGCAAGGGCGACACTCTCAAGCGCGTGGCCGCACGCTACGGCATAGACGTGCCGACCGTGCTCCATGCCAACGACATACCTGACCCGGACAACCTGAGCATAGGCTCGCAGTTGCGCCTGCTCCCGGTGCCGGGCCTCGAATACGAGATAAAGAAGGGCGACACCATCTTTTCTATCGCGGACAAGCTTGGCGTCAGCGCCGAGATGATCCTCGACTACCCGCCCAACGGCTTGAAGGCCGACAGTGTGCTGCAAATCGGCGCGAAGATAATGGTGCCCGGCGGCAGCCCCCCGGTGGTGATGGCGGCTCGTGTGGCCCCTCCTGCCAGCAAGGAAGAGCCGGCACCTCAGCCCCCGCCCAAGCAGAAGCCCGCCACGAGCAAGTCGGCCCCCGCGCCCGCTTCAGCAGTGAAGCCGCCGCCCAAGGCCGAACCTAAGCCCGCGCCCAAGCCCCCCCCGGCAGCGAATACGCCTAAGAAGGGCACCGGCAGCATGGTGTGGCCGGTGCGCGGCAGGATTACCCAGTATTTCAGTGGCCGGCACAACGGCCTCGATATAGCCACTAAAGCAGGCACACCCATTCACGCCGCCGACTCCGGCAAGATTATCTGGTCGGGTTGGCGCACCGATGGCCTCGGCTATTGCGTGATAATCGACCACCTGAACGGCATCACCACGATCTACGGCCACATGATCCGCCAACCCCCGGTGCGCGTTGGCTCATACGTCGACCGCAACCAGGTAATCGGCTACATCGGCTCCACAGGCCGCTCGACCGGCCCGCACGTGCACTTCATGGTGAAGACGGGTGGCGGCAAGACGTACAGGAACCCGCTGGCGTATTTGGGCAAGTAACACGTAACTCGTAACACGTAATACGTAAGGCGGCTCAAGGGATTTAGTTCCCGTTGAGCCGCCTTTTTGTACTTGGTTACTTGTTGTGTTCTGACGAAGTCAAAGAGCGTAGGTGGTCTCTGTCATTTCGAACGCAGTGAGAAATCTCGTCCCTCAGCACCCAAAGCAGCCCCCTTCTTCATATCAAGGAAGACGCTTTAAGTTACCAGGAAAAGGGCAATATTTCCGTGGAGGACGAGATTTCTCACTGCGTTCGAAATGACAATGTGGGGCTTGGCACTCGTCGTCCGGGGCTAAACCTAAGCCTCAATATTGAGACGAATGCTGGCGGGGCTGCTGAGCGTTACGAGTTACGAGTTACGAGTTACGTGTCACTTGCTATTGCACCAACTTCGCCAACTCCGGCTCAACCTCGTCCAGCGTCAGGCCGCCCTCGAAGCGGGAGGCTACTTTGCCCTGGCTGTCGAGCAGGAATATCCAGGGTTCGCTTTGCAGGCCCCACTCCTCCATCGTCTCGGTGTCGGGGAGGAGGATGCCGTAGTGGCCGGGGTTCTGGCGGTGTGTGGGTTCGACGGGCAGCGTGTGCCTGTGGTCCTGGATGGTGTTCGGGGTCTCTATGTGGATGAAGTTGACCTTATTGCGGTACTTCTCCTCCAGCGCCTGGGCGATTTCGAGGTTGGGGCCGCAGGTGAAGCTGGGGCAGAAGCCGGGCGCGGCGAACAGGATGAGTGTGGGCTTGCCCGATTTGGCTGCGTCCGCGATGGTCATGTTGTGCATGTCGTCGTGGGGCTGGGCCGAGCAGATGTAGTCGAGGGTCGGGTCGTCCTTGATAGTCTGGTTCTGGCTGAGGGGCGGCATCTCGCCTACCACCGGCACCGCGCTGTCGGCCACCACCTTGAACTCAAGCCTGCTCTGGTAGGACTTTTGCCCTTCGCGCTGGATGGTGAGCAGCGCGCCCCAATCGCCCGGTTCGGGGAAGTCTGCCTGGGCGACAAACAGGAACGCGGGCAGATTCTCCCCGTGCGCCACCACGCTGGCGTCGCTCATCTTGGTGGCCGTACCGTCCGGGTGGACCTTGAAGAACTGTATCGTCACCTGGGGCGTGTCGTTTATGGGCTGCCCCGTGGCCTCATCAGCGAGGCCGAACACGAAGCGATTGCGGCCCACCACGAGGTCGGTCACTGCCAGCACCGGCATGGCGATCTTGGGCGCTGCTTCCGCCCCCAGTGTAGCAGTAGGCGCGACGGCGGGCGTTGTGCCTGCACCATCGCCGCAGCCCGCCGCCAGGAGCAATGCTGTTATACCGAGGGTAGCTACGATTCTACCCAGTTGTTTCATTTGCATGTTGAATCTCGGTTTCCTGTTCCGTTGTATTAGGTCGCAGCGTCGCCCTTCGCTCGTGCCACCGCCTCAAGCGCCTCGTCAGGGACGCCGTTCTGTCCCAGAAAGAGGCTCAGTTGGGCCGCGTGTTCCTGGACGTGTCGCATGTTGTACAGCTGTAGCTCAAAGTAGCTGACTGACTTCCCCTCTGCCCAGGGGTACTCAACGACCCGGCGCGCCTGCTCGTCCGTAAGCGCGGTTAGCGTGGCGTGGCACTTCTGGCGCGTAGTCGCGAGATAGGCGTGTAGTTCCTCCCTTGTGTAGGGCTGAGCAGGCACCACCCATGGGAAGTCAAGCTCAACCCAGGCGAAGGGAGCCGGAGGAGCAAAATCCTCCTCCCTGGAGCCGGAAAGATACAGGTGTAGCCAGAAGAGCGCATGGTACGCTTGGTACCAGAACTCGGCAAACTCCGGGGGTACGGAGCCGTCCGACTGGACGTCCCAGAGGCGCTGCCGCCAAAGCGAGTCGGGGCAGGCCACCAGGGCCTTTTCAAGCACATCGATGGCCGCACCGAACTGCATCCACAGAGCAGTGTTCCACGAGTTCTCCATTTATCCTCCAGGGATGCACCGTGCCCTATAGTAATCTACTCAATTCAGTTACGCTCTATGGGCGCAGGGGCTGTTCGGCCTCTACTCGAGAGGGGCGGATGACCTCCAGCCCTCCCATGTAGGGGCGCAGCACGCCGGGGATGATGACCGAGCCGTCTTCCTGCTGGTAATATTCGAGGATGGCGGCCCAGGTGCGGCCCACGGCTAGGCCGGAGCCGTTCAGCGTGTGGGCGAAACGCGGGCGGGCCTCGGCATCGGGGCGGTAGCGGATGTTGGCGCGGCGGGCCTGGAAGTCCTCGAAGTTGCTGCACGACGAGATTTCACGGTAGGTGCCCTGCCCGGCCAGCCACACCTCCAGGTCGTAGGTCTGCGCCGAGCTAAAGCCGAGGTCGCCGGTGCACAGCGACACCACCCGGTAGGGGAGGTTGAGCCGTTGCAGCACCTCCTCGGCGTTGGCGGTGAGGCTCTCAAGCTCCTCGTAGCTCGTCTCAGGAGTGGTGAACTTCACCATCTCCACCTTGTTGAACTGGTGCACCCTGATTACCCCGCGTACGTCCCGCCCCGACGACCCCGCCTCGCGCCGGAAGCATGGGGTATATGCGGTGTAGTAGATGGGTAGCTGGTTGGCGTCCAGTATCTCCTCGCGGTGCAGGTTGGTGACCGGCACCTCGGCGGTGGGGATCAGGTAAAGCTCGTCGTCCGCGAGCCTGTACATGTCCTCCGCAAACTTGGGTAACTGCCCGGTGCCCGTCATGCTCGCCTCGTTCACCAGCACGGGGGGCATTATCTCGGTGTAGCCGTGCTCGGTGGTGTGCAGGTCGAGCATGAAGTTGAAGATCGCCCTCTCCAGCCGAGCGCCAAGCCCGGTGAGCACGTAGAAGCGCGAGCCGCTTATCCTGGACGCCCGCTCGAAGTCCACCAGGCCCAGGTTCAGGCCGATGTCCATGTGGTCCTTTATCTCGAAGTCGAACTGCTTTGGCTCGCCCCAGGTGCGCACCACCACGTTGTCCTCTTCGCCCCTGCCCACGGGAGTATGCGGGCCGGGCACATTCGGAATACCAAGCACCACGTCGCGTAGCTCCGCTTCCACCACATCCGTCTCGCGTTCCAGTTCCGAGATGCGCGGCCCGATGCCTTTCGACTCCTCGATCAGCCTGTTGCGCTCGTCAGCGTCCTTCGTCTTAGGCACCCGCTTCGATAGCTCGTTGCGCCGGGCCTGTAGTTGCTCCTTGTTCACCAGTATGGAGCGCCGCCTCTCGTCAAGCTCCAGCACGCGGTCCACGACCGCCGGGTCTTCATTGCGGTTGATAAGAGCCTGCCGTACCCTGTCCGGCTCCTCTCGTATCAATCTGATGTCCAGCATCAGGCCCTCCACTTGGGTAATTACGAATTACGAATTACGAGTTACGAGTTACGAGTTACGTGTTTTGTCCCATAAATATAAAGGAAAAGCAAAACCCCCGCACGTAGATGACGTGTGGGGGCGGGGCTGAAGCCGGTTGAGCTTCAGCCTAGTGGCTGGCGGAGTACTGCTGGTATTTTTGCATGCCGGGTAGGTAGAGCAGCCACTCGTCAAGCGGGCCGTTCTCCATGTAGCGGTAGATCATGTGGTAGACGTTGGCCTTGGGTTCTTTGGGGGCGCGAGCCAGGGGCATCCGGGCCTCGGCTATCGTCTTGCCGCCCTTGCGGTGGTTGCAGTTTTTGCAGGCGCTCACCAGGTTCTCCCAGGTGTGGGGGCCGCCCTTGCTGCGCGGGATAACGTGGTCCAGCGTCAGGTCGCGGGTGCGCACGCCGCAATACTGGCAGGTGTAGTTATCGCGGATGAAAATCTCGCGGCGGCTGAGGCGGGCGCGGGGCTGGGGGCGGCGAATGATGTGCGACAGGCGAATGACCGAGGGGCAGTGGATGCTCATGCTGGGGGTGTGCACGATCTGGTGGTTCAGCTCCAGCACCTCCGCCTTGCCGCACAGCACGAGCACCAGCGCGCGCCGGGCGTTACACACGTTCAGCGGCTCGAAATTCTGGTTCAACACCAATACGGGGGCATTCTGATGCATCTGCCTCTACCCTTCTCTACTCTCTATCCTCATCCCTCGAATTCTAAGGTATGTTTCACCTGGGGCTATGCAACTCCTGTGCCCTCTACCAGTATTCTACCATGCGCGTAAAGGCTGCTGCAATAATGTGAATATCCCTGCGGATGAGTGATAACGGATGCCAGGTCCGGCCTTCGTCTTATGCAAGGCTCGATTTATTTTTGCGCGGCGGGATGTGTCACAAAGCCGCTTGTGGTGGTGTTAACAGGGTAGAAAAGGCTAGACCCATCACATGAGAGAAGGGGCGATGACCGACTCGGATAGCGTACTGCTGGACCGCATGCTCCAGGGTGACGACCTCGCTTTTGAGGCCCTCTTCCTGCGGCACTACGCCGGGGTGTACCGGGTGCTTTACGGTTTAGTGCGCGTGCGCGAGTGGGCCGAAGACCTCGCCCAGGATACGTTCCTTGAGCTTTACCGCAACCCGCCCAGGTCGTACCAGGGCAGCAGCCTGCTTGCCTGGCTGTGCCGCGTGGCCCTCAATCGTGGCTACAACTCGCTCAAAGGCGAAGGTCGGAGCAGGCAGCGCGCTGAACAGGTGGAGCGCAGGGAACGTGCTATCAGCCATGCCGAGCACCCCGACCCCGCGGTGGAAGTGCTGCGGGCCGAGGAGAACAGGCGCGTGCGCGAGGTGCTGGCCTCGCTACCCGAGCGCCAGTGCAGGCTGTTGCTGCTGAGGTATGCGGGGCTGTCTTACGCCGAGTGCGCGGAGGCGCTGGAAGTGGCCCCCGGCTCGATTGGCACGCTGCTGGTGAGGGCCGAGAGGGCTTTTCGGGCGGCTTACGGCTCCGGGGAAGAGGCAGGACAGCCTGGGCAGGTCCTGCTGGAAAGGACAGTCCAATGACAGGATTTATCGAAGACGCCGTACACGATGAGGGTAGGTTGCGTGCCTACCTGGACGGCGAACTGGCAAGCGGGGAAGCGGCCGAGTTGAAGGCCCACCTGGAAGGCTGTGCTGAATGCCAGTCTCAAGTTGATGAGATGCGCAAGGGGGCAATAGAGGTGAGCGGGTTGCTCGGTATGCCGGTGCACACACCTGACGCGCATGCCGCCCTATACAGCCTGCGCAAGGCGCTTAGCGACGAGGCGGTGAGTCCCGGCCCAGTCACACAAGAGGCCGTACGGGAACTCTCCACGGCGGGCGCTCGGTCGCAGGTCCGCGTGGGGGATTACTCCCGGTCCGGTTGGTCGCGGATAGCACGAAGTGGAGTGAGTGCTATTTTGGCGGCGGGCCTTGTGTTGGGGCTGGCGCTGTTCTGGAGTGGACTGCCGGGGCGAGCGCCGGTGAAGCCCCCGTTGCTGGGCATTTCTGCGTCTCCAGAGGCAACGCTCATCGCGAACGAGGCTATTGCCAACTTCGTGCCGCCCGGCAAGGTTCGCCATATCGTGGTCACCGAAAGCAGCGGAACGTCTGTGGAGGGATTGTTCCCTCAGCCTACGAGCGTGTCCAGAGAAATCTGGTTTGCCAATGGGAACAATCATTTGCTAATGCATCTTACTGCTTCCGACGACGTATGGGCGGCAATTCCCGAAGAGGTTGGGATGTCCCTGCATGGGGCCGGACCTCGCGAGATATGGCTGTCGGACGATGCTTTGTACCTCCATTTCACGGGCGACGAGGATGTTCGGCCTGTTGCCAACGTGGTTCTGAAATACCCTTACGACCCTGATTACCTGAAGATGTACGGCCCTAACCCTGATGCCCTGTCTAAGCTCCTGGATAGAAACCCGGAGGCCCGCGTTCTCGGGAACACCTGGATAGACAATCACCCTGTGGTCAAAGTAGTTGTTGAGTCACGTTTAGGCCAGCCTGGTGCAACACCGGTACCTGGCGAGGTTACATCTGAAGAACCCAGCCGCACCAGGACCTTCTGGATCGACGCAGAGACAGGTCAGTACCGGCGCGCCGAAGCAGTGACGCGTGCACCCAGGCAGCCGGGCGGTAGCCTGGAGGTGTTTACCAGCACCATCGTTATAGAGCGGGACGAACTGCTCGATGCAAGCCAGGTGCAGCCGGATTACTTCGACTTCAAGCTACCGGAGGGTGCCAACTTAATTGAGCGCGACACGAAGCTATTATCCTTCGGACTTGAGGCCGGGCGCGGTGACTGGTTTGAGTACATAGACGTACCAGGCAACTTCTCGGTGCTTATGCCGCGCCACCCCGACTGGAGCTACGATAGCAGCGGCAAGACCACATTAGGAGCCAAGCACGCCGGTGTTACCTATGGCGTGAAATACGTTGGAAGGGAACTGGACCTCACCGCCCCCGGAAACGAGGGGAGCCTCCGCAGGGCCTTCACGATGTCCAGATCGGAAGGGGAGGTGCTGTCGGAGCAGGACATTACCCTGGGCGCTTACCCCGGCAAAGAGTACCGCCTGCGCGATGCTGAAGGCAACTACCGCATCTGGCGCGTGTACGCGGCCCAGCAGCGAGTCTACACCGTCTTCGCCATCGCCCCCAACGAGACCACAGAGGCCGACACCATCCGCGACTTCTTCGACTCTTTCAAGCTCCTGAACCCTTAGTACCAACTCGCTATAATTGTAGCGTTCGCCATTTAGTAACAGGGGAACGGAAACGCCAAGACGCCAAGACGCCAAGGACGCGCCAAGGGATTAGAGGTTTGGAGAGTACAGAGAGGAGCAGGGTACGTGATGTCGTACCC
>JALZHI010000058.1:0-1954 GCA_030913985.1 Chloroflexota bacterium
GCATCGTACGGTACGATGCTGGCCCTGTTCACGTCTAAACAACCGCAATCTCAGCGTAGCCTCTGCGCCCTCTGCGTCTCTGCGGTGCAAACGTCTATACCCTTGGCGTGATCCTTGGCGTCTTGGCGGTTCCGTCTCGTCACTTTCAGCACAGATGGCATGTTGATTGCAACACGGAAGAGTTACACTTACACTCTGGAGGACAATAAATGAAGAATGTTACCGGGGCGCTCGGCGTTATTATGGTGGCGGGGGCGCTATTGGTGCCTTCGGCGTTAGCTCAGACCGGGCCTACCGCCTCAGCCGACATCGTGGGCACGCAGGGGCAAACGGTCGGTACGGCCCACTTCACGCAAGACAGCGCGGGCGGCGTTCGGGTGCACGTCGTCGTACAGGGGCTTACGGGCCTCGAAGGGCAGCACGGCATCCATGTCCACGCGGTGGGCACGTGCGAGCCTGACAAGCAGTTCAGCACCGCAGGCCCTCACTTCAACCCCACGGGCGCGCAGCACGGCCTGAGGAACCCGCAGGGGCCGCACGTTGGCGACCTTCCCAACCTCAGTGTTGATGCCACTGGCGCGGGCATGCTCGAATACACCAGCAACCTGATTTCCCTCTCGCCCGGACCGAACAACATCTTCGACGAAGACGGCGCGGCCATCGTGATTCACGCTGGCATGGACGACGAGGTGTCCGACCCGGCAGGTAACAGCGGAGCGCGCGTGGCCTGTGGCGTGATAGGGCTGTTAGCCACAGAAGGCGCGGGGATGCCCCGCACAGGGGCAACCGAGGCCGCACTACCGTGGCTGATGGCCCTCATCGCTTCCGTCATGACGGGCCTTGGAGCGATTGCCAGGTCTCGCGGCCAGGAGGGAGCGGCCATCCGCCTCCGCATCGAGAGAGACAACTGGCGCTAAGCAGGACACGAAAGGCAAAGAAACTATGGACGGAACTACAAACGGGGTACGCGGCATACACCATATCACCGCCATAGCCGGGGACGCGCAGGAGAACCTCGACTTCTACGCGGGAGTGCTGGGCATGCGCCTGGTGAAGCGGAGCGTCAACCAGGACGACCCCGGCACTTACCACCTCTTCTACGCCGACGCGGAGGGGCACCCCGGCACCGACCTCACCTTCTTCCCCTGGGCGAACATGCCCGGCGGGCGCGAAGGTTACGGCCTGAACGTCGAGGTGCCACTGGCCGTCCCCTCGGGCAGCCTCAGCTTTTGGGCGGACCGCCTGGCCCATTACGGAGTCGAAACCGGGTCGCCTGAGACCCGCTTCGGCGAGCGGACCTTGCCCCTGCGCGACCCCCACGGCCTAGACCTCGCCCTGGTGGAGACCGACGACCCCCGCCTCTTCACGCCCTGGGATGGCAGCCCCATACCCGTTGAACGGCAGATTCGCGGTCTGCACGTGGCCCGCCTGTGGGAGCGCAGCCTCGACAGGACCGCCAGCTTCCTCACCGGCGCGCTGGGCTTCGAGCGACTGGCGGAAGATGGCGGCTGGGTGCGCTACGGCGTGCTAGGAGGCGGCTCCGGCAACATAGTGGATATACGCGAGGTGCCCGACTCCCGCCTCGGCCAATGGGGAGTGGGCAGCGTGCACCACGTCGCCTGGCGGGTACCCGACGACGAAGCCGAGTTGGAGGTACGCCAGCGGGTGATAGCAGCGGGAGGCCGCCCCACGGAGGTGATAGACCGCTTCTGGTTCAAGTCGGTCTACTTCCGCGAGCCTGGCGGGGTGCTCTTCGAGCTTGCCACCGACGGCCCCGGCTTCGCCACCGATGAGGACCCTTCCCACCTGGGAGAGCAACTCGTGCTGCCGCCCTGGCTAGAAGTCCACCGCACCACCATCGAAGGCGCACTCCCCACACTGACGATGCCGGTTGCGCAAGTAGGGTAGGCAGCCTAAACCTATTTCAAGACCTTTGTAGGGGCAGGCCCCCGTG
>JALZHI010000058.1:1964-29308 GCA_030913985.1 Chloroflexota bacterium
GTGCCTGCCCTGGTGCTGATCTCCTACAAGGGCAGGCACAGGGGCCTGCCCCTACAACCGCTATCTTCAGGGTTTTGTAATGGGTTCTTAGTACCTTCCTAGACTACCTGTAATTAGACAGGTAGTCCAGGTGGCGCGCCCGCTCCGGCTCCCCAAGCTCTCCTAGCAGGCCCTCGAAGTCTAGCGGTTCGCGGCTGAAGGTCAGCGTGCCGTTCCTGCGGGGCCACTCTTCCCGTGCCCTGTCCCAGGCCAACTCAATGCCGTTGAAGTCGGGGTCGTGCAGGTATATCGCCTCGTGCGTGCCGTGGTCGGAGGCCCCATCAATGCCCCAGCCCGCGTCGAGCAGCCGCGTGAGGGCCACAGCCAGGTCGCGGCGAGTCGGGTAGTTGATGGCGAAGTGGTACAGTCCCGTCGTGCCGGGCGCGGGGTGTTGTCCACCCAGGCTCTCCCAGGTGTTCAGCCCGAGGTGGTGGTGATAGCCGCCCGCCGAGAGGAAGGCCGCCGTCCCGAAGTTCAGCATGAGGTCGAAGCCCATAACGTCGCGGTAGAACCAGATGGCGCGGTCCAGGTCGGCCACCTTGAGGTGCACGTGGCCGATATGCGTCTCCGCGGGCAGCGCGCGGGTGTTTCCGCCGGTCGTCTGTGTCGTGTCAATAGCGTCTGTCATAGTTGGTCAGTCCTCCCCTTGGATTATATTCAGTGGGGTGAGTACGGACAAGCCGGGTCTATACCACTGGTCAGCGGGGCGGAAGGTGAGTCCAATTTCTAAGCATAGGGCGTGAATAATACTCAACATGCGCCGGTTCGATTTAGGGTTGGCACCACTTCTGCTCAGTATGACCATTTCTATACCTTGCATTAACCGGCCAACCGGTGAAGTTGCCGGAGCCACGCTTCCGGTGAGCAGTCTATCGTTGCCCGGCATTAGGAGGACACGACATGAACGTGAGGAAAACGGTAACCATCAATCGCTCGGCTGAGGAGCTTTACAACTTCTGGCGCAACTTCGAGAACCTGCCCCGCTTCATGCAACATCTAGAGTCGGTCCAGGTGACCGCCGATGGTATCTCGCATTGGAAGGCCAAGGCCCCGCTCGGGCAGACCGTGGAATGGGACGCCCGCATCACCGAGGACGAGCCGAACAGGCTGATCGGGTGGCAATCGCTGGAAGGCGCGGACGTGCAGAACTCCGGCACCGTGACCTTTGCCCCGGCCACGGGCGGGCGAGGCACCGTGGTGCAGGTAAACATGCAGTACGACGCACCCGGCGGTCCCTTTGGCGTATTGCTCGCCAAGCTGTTCAACGAAGAACCCGAGATGCAGGTGTTCGAGGACCTACGCGCCTTCAAGCAGGTGATGGAGACTGGCGAAGTCGTGCTCTCGGACGCCACGTTATCAGGTACGCGTATCAAACAGCGCCCCGCGCAGCCGCCGGAGACCTGGCCTCTGTCGGAATCTGCCTAGTCCAATTTTTGCAAAGCATCGGCGGCAATGATACACAGCAACCGGAAGGAGAGAACTTAATGAAAGCCAATTGTTGGATGGGCACCAAGAAAGTAGAAGTACAAGAGGTGCCCGACCCCAAAATCCTGAACCAGCACGACGCCATCGTTGATATAAGTTCCACGGCGATTTGCGGCTCCGACCTTCACATGTTCAACGGCCTGCTGCCCACGATGGACCGTGGCGACGTACTGGGCCACGAGTTCATGGGCGAGGTGGTGGAAGTAGGGCGCGAGGTGAAGAACCTGAAGGTGGGCGACCGGGTGATCGTGCCCTTCCCCATCTCCTGCGGTAATTGCTACATGTGCCAGAACGAACTCTACTCAGGGTGTGAGAACACCAACCCCAACGGGTGGCAGCAGGAGTTAGTCTGGGGGCACTCCACAGGCGGAGTGTACGGGTATTCGCACATGCTGGGCGGGTATGCAGGCGGACAGGCCGAGTACGCCCGCGTGCCTTTCGCGGATGTAAATCCGCTCAAAATACCGGACGGCATAGAGGACGAGAAGGTCCTTTTCCTTACCGACGCCTTCCCCACGGGATATTTTGGCGCGGTCAACTGCGACATCCAGCCGGGTGACACTATTGCCATCTGGGGTGCCGGTCCCATCGGTCAGTTCGCCGCCCGTAGCGCCTTCCTCTTGGGCGCGGAACGCGTAATCGTGATAGACCGTCTTGACTACCGCCTCCAGATGGCGCGCGATGCAGGTGCGGAAACGATCAACTTCGAGAAAACGGACGGTTTGCTGCTCGATGTTATCAAGGATATGACGGGCGGGCGCGGCCCCGACGCCTGCATAGACGCAGTGGGCATGCAGGGCACCGGAGGCGGCGTTCTGGGTGCGCTCGACCACGTGAAGCAGGCCGTCAAGCTGGAGACCGACCGCCCGATAGCGTTGAGAGAGATATTCCTGGCCGTTCGCAACGGCGGCAGAGTCTCAATCGTGGGCGACTATGCCGGGGTAATAGACAATCTACCGTTCGGAGCCGTCATGAACAGAGGCATCACGATGCGCATGGGGCAGGCCCCGGTGCAGAAGTACTATCGCCACCTGCTCGAAAGAATCCTCAATGGTGACATAGACCCCAGCTTTGTCGCCACCCATACCCTGCCGCTCGACCAGACCCCGCGAGGCTACGAACTCATGGACAACAAAGAGGACGGCTGTGTGAAGGTTGTGCTGAAGCCGTAACGCACGGTCGCGACGGATATGGGCTTATAGTAGCGCCAGCCGTAGTAACCGAAAACTTTCATAAGAACAAACAAGAATATCATCTTTGGTTCTGCCAAAGATGGTATTCTTGTTTAGAGCCACTGTAAAACAGTAGCCCTGAATATCGGCACCAGACCTGATGAAACTATTGACTCGCTATTAGCCCTGTGCTACACTTGCTCACAACGGGATGCCGCCTAGTATCGTCCTCCCTTCATTGTACCCTCTTCCTCATCCACATCCGCGCTTGATTCGTGGTCGCTACACTGTGACCGGGAACGTTTTCGTTTGCGGTTGGTGCGAAGGAGGGACAAAACATGAAGGGGAGCGAGCGGGCCAACGATAACAATAAGCTGTACTTCCAATTACTTGTGCTGACCGGCGCACTGCTGATTGCCTTGCTGAGTACCGTGGCGGTAGCAGCGGGTATGACGACCCAAGGGAACCGCGTGGGAGCACTCCCCGCGAAGGGCGTTGTTATACCGAACGGTAACAATTTCACCGCCACGCCAACGGAGACTCGCTGTCCGACGGTGCCCTGCGACCCTGGCCCGGCCACCGCAACGGCTACCCACTGCCCGAACCCCGCCGTAGGTTGCCCCTCCGCCACAGCCACAGTGTGCGTAGACACGACCGGGCAAGGACTTTGCCCCTCGCCTACGGCCAGCTGTCAGCCGGGAGCCATCTGCGCCACGGCCACCTCGACACCCACGTGCGAGCCGGGACATTGCGCCACCACTACCCCAACGGCCACGGTCTGCGCTGGCGCAGACGGGCAGTGTGCCTCCGCTACACCTACCTGTGACGCAGGGATCCCCTGTGCCACCAGCACTGAGACCCCTAAAGTCACCTCCACCCCTTGCGACGATCCTACCGGGCAGGGTCATTGCGCTTCCCCGACGCCTGGGTGCGACACGGGCATTCCCTGTGCCACCGCCACTAACACAAAGGCCCCGGAGCCGACAGCCACGCCTACCTGTGACGCGGGTATTCCATGCGCCACTGCCACGCCCACGTGCGACGACCCTACCGGCCAGGGACATTGTGCCACCGCGAGCGCAACGCCAAAGGCAACAGATACTGCCACGCCCCGTCCAAGCTCTACACCCACGGGTACAGCCACCAGCAAGGTCATCAACACTTCTACAGCCACCAGGACATCGACAAGAACAGCCACACCCAGTCCAAGCTTCACACCCACGGGTACAGCCACCAGGACGCCTACCACTACCTCCACCCGGACCGCGACTGCCTCACCGACCGTCACGTGCGTCACAGCCCCGTCGGGCATGACCCACTGGTGGCCGTTGGACGAGCTAAGCGGCAACATCGCCAACGAAAGCGTCTTCGGGGCGAACGCCCTGGAGCTTAACGCGCCGGCGCACGTACCCGGCAAAGTGGCGGCAGGGCTGAACTTCAACGGCGTCAACCAATGGGCGGCCGTCGTGCCGCCCTGGAACTCGCCGCAGCTTGGCACAGGCGACTTCACGATTGATACCTGGATCAGCATACCCGTCGCCTCGTTGGTGGGCACGCAGGTCTTCCTGGACGGCCGTAACTTCGCGCCGCGTGGCTACTCGATGTTCCTGGTAAACGGCAGGCTGGGTCTGCAAATGGCCGACCAACTGCCGCCACCGGGTGGCTGGACCAACTACGTAGCGCCGTCGGTAGGCGCGCTCGCGAACCCCGGTTGGCACTTCGTGGCGGCCACAGTGCGGCGCGTGCCCAACGGGGGTACTCTCTGGGTGGACGGCGTGCCGGTGCTCACCTTCACTCCGCGCATGGGCAACCTGAACAACAATGCCCCGCTATGGATCGGCAGACACCACCCCAACGCAGTGTCCAACAAGACCTCCTACTTCCGGGGCAGCCTGGACGAGATCGAGTTCTTCCGCCGCGCACTCACCGCCGCTGAGGTGATCAGCATTTACGAGGCAGGCAGCCGGGGCAAGTGCAAGAAGGAGCCTGCCCCGCCGACGCCGACGAAGACGCCTGGCCCGTGCCACTGGTGCCAGAGGGACGTGCTTGCCGGCAGCCCCTTCTACCTCTACGTGACCAACCTGGCTTATCAAGGCGTGATCGGCGGCTATCCGTGCGGAGGCCCCGGCGAACCGTGCGACCCGCCGGGTAACTACCCGTACTACCGCCCCAACGCTAATATCACCAGGGGGCAGATCGCCAAACTCGTAGCCATCTCGGCAGGCTTCAACGATACGCCCGGCAGCCAGACCTTCGCTGACGTGCCGCCTAACCACACCTTCTGGCTCTGGATCGAGCAGTTGAGCAGCCGAGGACTAATTAGCGGCTATCCATGCGGAGGCGACAAGGAACCCTGCGACTCATCGGACCGGCCCTACTACCGGTCGGGCAACAATGCCACGCGGGGTCAGTTGGCGAAGATTGTCGCCAACGCGGCGGGCATCGATGACGATCCGGGCGAGCAACTCTTCGCGGACGTGCCACCGGAGCATACTTTCTACATCTACATCAACCCGCTGGCGCGGCGAGGCGTAATCAGCGGGTACGAGTGCGGAAGGCCAGACGAACCGTGCACGTCCAACAACATGCCCTACTACCGCTCCGGTTTGAACGTGACTCGGGGCCAGGCCGCCAAGATTGTCGCTAACACCTTCTGGCTGGACAACTGGATCGAGCCGTAGAGACGGTCGCTTAAGTAGCACAGGTAAGCAAGCACCCCTGTTGAACAGGGGTGCTTGCTCTTGTACTTTGCTAGATTGGCACGTGACTGCTTGTGTTACTGCCTGACAGCCGTATTGGAGAGCGGGTGTTTGCCCATTTCAGTAGGTGCATCGGGACCGTAGCCCGCACCCAGCCGGGCCTTTCGTAGAGCGGTTGCGAAGTCGGGAGCGATGCCCATCGTTTCGCCCGTGCTCTGCATTTCGGGGCCGAGGACCGGTACGAGTGTAGGGAACTTCTTGAATGGCAGTACGACAGCCTTTACTGAAACTTTACCGGTAGCGCGCTTTTGGTCAAGTTCCGTCTCCGAAAGAGGCGTGCCCATGATGGCCTGGGTGGCGATACGAGCGAGGGGCAGGCCAGTTGCCTTGCTGGCGAAGGGCACCGTACGCGAAGCCCGCGTGTTCACCTCAAGCAGGTAGACCGTGCCGTCCTTTACCGCGTACTGCACGTTCATCAGGCCCACCACGTTCAGGTGCCGCGCCAGCGCGCGAGTGTAGCTTTCCACCTGGCTGATTACCTCCGCGGAAAGCGACTGCGGCGGGTAGACGCACGTGCTGTCTCCCGAGTGTATTCCGGCGCGCTCCAACTGCTCCATAACCACGGTAAAGACGTTCACGCCGTCCGACACGGCATCCACGTCAATCTCGGTGGCGTCCTGCAAGAACTGGTCTACCAGCACCGGGTGCTTGCGCAACTGCTCGCCCAACCCCCCGAGGTATGCCTGAAGGTCCTCTTCGTTGTGTACGACGCGCATCCCGCGCCCGCCAAGCACGTAGGAGGGGCGGACCAGCACCGGGAAGCCAATCTCCGGCGCGAAGCTCGCAAGCTCGGTGTGGCTGTGTGCGATGGCCCACTTGGGCGCGGGGATACCCAGTTGCTCGCAGAGCCGCGCCATCTTGTCCCGGTCCTCGGCTATGCTGATCGATTCCGGCGACGTACCCAGGATGTTGACCCCCGCCGCGACCAGGGGGTTTATGAGGTTGAGGGCTGTCTGCCCGCCGAACTGGGCTATCACCCCCAACAACCCGTCCCGCTCGTGCTCCACCACGTTCAGCACCTCTTCCACCGTGAGCGGCTCGAAGTAGAGGCGGTCGCTCAGGTGAAAATCGGTGCTCACGGTCTCAGGGTTGTTGTTGATGACTATGGCCTTGATACCGGCGGCGCGTAACGCCTCCACCGCGTGCACGGACGAATAGTCGAACTCGATGCCCTGTCCGATGCGGATAGGTCCACTCCCCAGCACGATCACCTTTGGCCCGGCAAGCGGTTCCGCTTCGTCCTCGTGCTCGTACGTGGAATAGAAGTAGGGGGTCGTGGCCGCGAACTCCCCCGCGCAGGTGTCCACCATCTTGTAGGTGGGCCGTACGCCCAGGTCCCGCACGCGACGCCTCAATTCCAGGCTCTTTTGCAGGCGCTCGTACTCGCTCATGTGAACGCCGCCTTCAAGCGCCAGCAGATGGTCGTCGGAGAAGCCCATGCGCTTGGCCCGCCTCAAGGTGCCGTCTGTGGGGCTTTCCCTGTAACGCCGCTCCATCTCGTAGATGGCAGCCAGGCGCGTGATGAACCAGGGGTGGATGTGCGACAGGCTGGCGATACGCTCGATGCTCCAGCCCCGCGCTATAGCGTTGTAGATGGCGGCGGGACGCTCAGGGGTTGCATGTGCCAGGCAGTCAGCTATCTTCTCCTCTGTCCAGGCGGGAGTTACCTTCAGCCAGGCAGAACCCACGTCGAGGCTGCGCAGGGCCTTGAGGAAGGCTTGCTCGAACGTCCTGCCTATCGCCATCACCTCGCCCGTGCTCTTCATCGTCATACCAAGCCGCCGGTCCACGTTGCGGAACTTATCGAAGGGCCAGCGGGGTAGCTTCACCACCACGTAGTCGAGCGCGGGTTCGGCGCAGGCGCTCGCCCCGGTGATCTCGTTGCGCAGTTCCGCGAGGGTGTAGCCCAGCGCGATCTTGGCGGCCACGCGTGCGATGGGGTAGCCGGTAGCCTTGGAAGCGAGGGCCGAGGAGCGGGACAGCCGGGGGTTGACCTCGATGATGGCAAACTCGCCGGTCTGCTGGTTGAGAGCAAACTGGCAGTTGCAGCCGCCCACCACCCCCAGCGACCGCACGATGTTCAGCGAGGCCGTGCGCAACCGCTGGTAGTCTTCGTCCGAGAGCGTCTGGCTCGGCGCTACCACTATCGACTCGCCGGTGTGGATGCCCATCGGGTCCATGTTCTCCATGTTGCACACGATGATGGCGTTGTCGTCCGCGTCCCTGAGCACCTCGTACTCGATTTCGGCCCAGCCGCTGACGCTACGCTCCAGCAGCACCGAACTGACAGGACTCTCGTGCAGCCCCGTGGTAACCAGCTCCTCCAGTTCCGTCTCGTCGTTCGCATGCCCGGAGCCTGTGCCGCCCAGGCAGAAAGCCGCCCGCACCACCAGGGGAAAGCCCCTGCGCGCCGCGAAGTCTCGCGCTTGCCACAGGTCCGACACGGAGGCGTGGGCCAGCACGGGCTGGCCGGTTGCCATCATCAGGTCCGCGAACATCTGACGGTCTTCAGCGGTGCGGATGGTAGCGGTCGAGGTGCCCAATGTGCGCACCCCAAACTCGGCGAGCACGCCAGCCCGCTCCAGGTCCACGGCCAGGTTGAGCGCGGTCTGCCCGCCCATCGTGGCTATCAAGCCGTCGGGCCGTTCCTTCTCGATGATGTCGCGCAGGCTCTCCACGGTAAGCGGCTCGATGTACACGCGGTCGGCGGTATGAGGGTCGGTCTGTATGGTGGCCGGGTTGGAGTTGACCAGCACCACCTCCACGCCTTCCTCGCGCACGGCGATGCACGCCTGGGTGCCCGCGTAGTCGAACTCGGCGGCCTGCCCAATCACGATAGGGCCGGAGCCTATCACGAGCACTTTGCGGATAGAGGGGTCTTTAGGCATGCGCTACCTCCCGCGACTGGAGGAACCTGTCGAACAACTGCCGGGTGTCCGCCGGGCCGGGGTGAGCCTCCGGGTGCCACTGCACGCCCCACACGGCCCGCGAAACGTGAGCTATCCCCTCTATGCTGCCGTCGTTCAGGTTAGTGTGGGTGACGACGTACTCCGCCGGTATGGAGCCGGGTTCGACCATGTAGCCGTGGTTCTGCGTGGTTATCGAAACGCGCCCGGTAGCCACCTCAAGCACCGGCTGGTTGATGCCCCGGTGCCCGAAACGCATCTTTGAGGTCCGCCCGCCAGCAGCCAGGGAAAGCAACTGGTGGCCCAGGCAGATGCCGAAAACGGGCACCCTGCCGTTATCCAGCAGCCCGCACACCGTGCTCACCGCGTAGTCCAGCCGTGCAGGGTCGCCCGGTCCGTTCGACAGGAGCACGCCATCGGGTTGCAGCGCCAGGATTTCCTCGGCGGTGGTAGTTGCGGGCACTCGCCACACACCAGCTCCGCCTTCCAGCAGATAGTCTAGGATGGCCTGCTTAGAGCCATAGTCCACCAGCACAACCCGAGGTCCATCAGGGTTAGAGGGCGGGTGCCACACGGTCTGAGGGGTCGTGCACTCCACCACGAAATCCACGCTGTCATAGTCGAGCGAGGCAGCCAGGCTTTGCAACTCCGCCACGGTAGGTAGCTGCCCTTCCGGTGCCACCGCCAGCGCGGCGGGTATGACACCGTGCATGCGTACCTTCCGTGTTAGCATGCGCGTGTCAACACCGAAAAGGGCGGGCACTCCCTGTGCGCGGAGCATCTCATCCAGGTCATCGCTGCTGGACCTGTGCCCGCTGCTCGCCATCAGTTCGTGCGTGATAACGGCCCTGGGGTGTATGTGATGGCTCTGGTTGCCTGCTTCGCCCACGCCGTAGTTGCCCACCAGGGGATAGGTGAAGATCAGAATCTGGCCCGCGTAAGATGGGTCGGTGAGGGCTTCCTGGTAGCCGACCATGCCGGTCTGGAACACCAACTCGCCCACGGTCAGCCCCGGCGCGCCTCCACCCAGCCCGCGCACCACCGTGCCGTCCGACATTACCAGCAGCCCCAACAGCGTTTCACCCATGCCGCCCTATCCCTCCAATGGGCACCTGCGCCTGATGTGTCTCGTCGTTGAGAGCGTCTATTTGCTCGGCGGTGTTGCGTCTTGCCGCCTCAACCCGCATGCTAGGTTCGACTATCCACCTGAAGTGACCACCCAGCGCATCTTTGCGCTAGCCCTGGTGTGGGAGCGCCGGGCGAGTGCCCTTGTCGTTACTGCTGCGCCCGGTGTGCATGCGGTTACCAGCCTCGACGCAGATTGTAGCTATAAGCGTCCGTTCACGCGTAGTTGTGCACCCTTGAGGAGGTCAATGTGGAAGGTTTCTTCGTCTTTTCGCTGCTGTACACCTTCCAACGCACGACATAGTCTCCTGCTCCCCGCTACGCACCGGCCCCAAAATGTGGTATCTATCTACTCTACTGCAACAATCCTGCAAGGGGAGAAACATATGTATTCGCAGCAAGACACGCAACGTATTGAGATCAAGCCTGCCAGGTGGCGCATGTACGGCCTTATAGCTGGAATAGTCGCCTTTTCGGTTGCGGGCGTGCTCATATTCCTCTTCTCTGAAAGCCTCGCCGACCGGTTCATGGGCATTGTGGCCGTAGTCTTCTTTGGGGGCGGCGGTGCTTTCTGGGCGAGCAAGTGGCTGCGCAACCAGCACTTTAGAGTTGCCGTAGCCCCAGGTGGGCTTGAGATTTACTTGGTTGGTGCGGGGGCAGGTGCGGGCTGGCATACGATACCCTGGAGGGACATAGAGGAAATCGGCACCCTCAAGCAGGGCAGCGCAGAGTTCACTACGGTGAAGCTAAAGAGCTATGAGTCTCTTCTAGCCGGCATCTCGCCCGAGCAGGCAAAGGACATGATGCGCATGCTACCTGCCCTGCGAGTTGCGGTGCATGGTGCCACGGGCCTCGCTACGGTTTCAGGCGACCTTGAGCAAGCGGTGGACTTTGTGGAAATGGGCACCGCCGTGTCTGAGATAAAAAATCTAGAGGATACACTGAGGCTCACTAGACAGCAATATGGTGCCGAGTTTCTCCTGCCTTGGTCTGTGAGGGACCGGAGCGCCGGTGCCTTCGCTATGTTCCTGGATCAGTACAGGCGTAGCCACATGTAAGTGGAGGAAGAAGAACTAGCCGACCTCCGACCTCTTCAGAGACCTTTTCCAACGTTTCTGCTTAACGGTAAGCTGCTCGCTCAGGCTGCTACTTCAAACTCGCCCCTTCGATAGGCCCTGCCGTTTATCTGTATTTCTATGCTGTGCCAGCCTGGGTATATCGTTCTACCTGACGTGTTCTTCAAGGCAAACGACTTCCTCACGGTGACTGCTTTCCTGGCCGGCAATGACAGGTCTCGCAACTTGAAGACTTTCGGCGCAGGCTTCCCGTTCGCTTTGTTGTAGTACACGACGAAGTCGACCATCAATTTCTGCGTGGCTGCCGAGCAAGAAGTAATCGAAAATGTGAAATCTATCGTGCCGCCGCGTCCTATGGTTGTTGGCGATATGACGACATCGGAGACTGCTATTTGAGGCGCTGTGGAGTACCCAAGCATCTCCAATACCTCGGGCTCTCCGTGCTTGATGAGAGTACGCGCGGCGTGACGCACAACCCACTGAACCCTGGGGTCCTTGTGCTTGCTCCACCGCTTCAACGTCGCGACCGCAATCTGCGGGTTATCTTTCGCTATGTCGTTGATGTTGTTTGCCACCGAACGGCGAACATAGTCCGTTTCGTCTGCCTTCAGCTTGTCCAGGAGTGCAATGACGGGGCGCGGGTCGTCTTGAAAACGCCTTATGCGGCCCGTCAACGGCAAGCGGGGCCGCGTGCCCTCCGACACGAGCCGCCGCACGTCGGGGTTGGGATCGTCGCACCATTGGTGCAGAATGCTCATGGCTCGCTCATAATCAACCTCTATAAAGGTGCGCAAGTCCGCTTCGGCGGACAACCGTTTGGTCATCTCGTAGAGCGCGTTCATCGAAACATCGAAATGGCCCTTGCCACACTTTGAAACGAAAGCGCATTGCGGCCACACGATAAAGGCGTCGAATGTGGCTGGTGCGCCATTTAGCTCCGGGCCAAGTGCTCTGAGCAAAATGCCCACTGCCTCCGGGAAATCGTCCGGCAGGTGCTTCTGGAGCGCGTCACGAATGAGGGCAGAGCGCTCCCCGAAGCCCAACTTATCGAGCCTGGGCAGGATGTCCGCAAGGAACGACCCCTCATCGAAGGATGCCCAATTTTGCTTGATCGCCTGCGCGAGGGCGGTGATGTTCCCTGGATTGAAGACATCTCGCAACTTGTTTTCAGCGCTTAGACCGGCCACTCTGTTTCTCCCTTTCTCCCTCTATTAGATGCCCCCTCGTGCTAGGAGCAGGAAGGCCAGGCAACTTCGAGATTCTGGGGACACCAGAATTGTCGTGCGCAGTTAGGCTCCGATGAAATTGTCACTACGCGGCTGATTTAGCCACCTCTTTCCAGTATTCTAGCAGACGCCACTCATTCCGCAAGTATTTACAATAATGTGCGTTACTTGCTATATTGCAAGCATGGAGAAGTACCGAATCAACGAGCGCGAGTACGTCTGCCCGCTGCAACTCGCCTTGAACGTGGTCCTGGGCAAGTGGAAAGGGCTGATTATCTGGATACTCCTGTACCAGTCGGAAGTGAAGCGGTACGGAGAGTTGAAAAAGGAGATCAACCAGCTCGAGCGGGTCACCGACAGGATGCTGATCCAGTCGTTGAAGGAGCTGGAGGAAGACGCGATAATCCAGCGCAAAGCCTACCCGGTGGTGCCGCCGAAAGTGGAATACAGGCTCACGGAGGCCGGGAAGCGTCTCAAACCCGTTATTGATGCACTGGAGGCGTTTGGAGTTGTGTACGAGGTCAAGGGATAAGCGTGGAAGGGGCTGCGGAGCAATGAGTTACAAAGTGGATGAAGGTAAGGAATGTTGAAATTTGCACTCGTAAGAGGTGCGGCATGATCCTCCCCAAAGTTCGCGACCCCCGCTTCATCACCATCCGCCGCGGTGGGACGCTCACCGATTCAGACCATCGCCTTCTCGCCTTGTGGGCGGCCGCATGTGCGGAGCACGTCTTGCACCTCTTCGAGGCCGCGAAGCCTTCGGACTCGCGCCCGCGCCACGCAATTGAGCAGGCTCGGGCATGGGCGCGCGGCGAGGTCACTATGTCCCAGGCTCGCGCAGCAGCCGGCCATGCCATGGCGGCGGCCAGGGACCTGAGCGGAGCGGCGCGCTATGCCGCGTATGCTGCCGGTCAGGCGGCGGCGGTCGCGCACGTGGCCGCGCACGAGCTTGGAGCCGCAGCCTACGCGATCAAGGCCGCGTGCGCGGCTGCCCCTGAAAGCGAGGGCGAGAGTACCGGCCGCATCGAGTGCCGCTGGCAGCGCGACCAGCTACCGGATGCGATTCGCGATCTCGTTCTGGACGACCAGAGGTTGCGAAACGACATCTGCTGGTCGGTATTCGACTGCTAATGGGCGACTGGTATGACTGGCATGTGCCAGCACTAGATGCCTGGGAGACATGGTGGAGGGTAATCTAGAGCGCCGCGCTGCTATTGTTAGCCAGCACGCCTCAACCGTCTTCCGCCCTCAGCCAGACCGTGAAGGTGCTGCCGGAACCTTCCACTGACTCGACGCTGATCTCGCCCCCGTGGAGTTCGACGAGCCGTCGCACAATAGCCAGGCCGAGGCCACTGCCCCGTTCGCCCTCGGTGCCGGGCGTGCTCACGTTCTTGAAATGCGCAAACAACTGCGATACCTTATCAGCCGGCAAACCGACGCCGGTATCCTGCACGCTCAGAGCTATTCTACCACCTTGCCTCTGTACCCTCACGGTGACCTGACCCCCGGCGGGCGTGAACTTGATGGCGTTGCCCAGCAGATTGCTGACCACCTGATACAGCCGGTGGTAGTCCGCCTGAACATGCGGCTCGTCTTCGGGGGTCTCCAGGCTCACCGTGATTGACTTGGCGTCGGCGCGCCCCGCCACGTCATCCACCGCGCCACGGGCAACCGTGCTGAGCAACAGGCTCGTAGGCTCAAGTCGCAACTCGCCTGTGTTCACAAGGGCAAGGTCTGAAAGGTCCCTGAGCAACACTAGCAGCCTGTCTGTGGCGTCAGAGATGGAGCGAATATAACGTGACGGGTCAACGTTGCTTGTGGGCTTGGCGCGCATCAGCATTTGGGAGGAGGCGCGAATTATGGTGACCAGCCCGCCGATGTCATGCGACGTTAGCGCGAGTAATTCGTCTTTCAGACGGTCGAGCGACTGGAGACGCAGATTGGCCTCGGCAAGCTGAACGTTCGCCTCTTCGGCTGCCCGCCGCGCCAGCAGCAACTCTTCCTCATACCGGTCGCGCTGGTGCATTGGCATGAGCACCAGGCTGTACTCGACCCCGCCGGACACTTGCCTCTGCACTCCGTTGACGAGGAAAGGTAAGTCATAGCCGCTGCTGTTGCGCAGCGTAAGGTAGAGTTCCTCGCCATGCCCGCTCAACTTCAGCAATGGAAATACGTGAGTCTGGTAAAAGACCCTCCCTCCTACGGAGAGTAGCGCTTCGAAGCGCCTGCCCTGAAGTTCGCCCGCCGTTACGTCTAACCAACCGGCCAGGGTGCTGTTTGCACGCAGTACAATGCCGTCTTCAGACAGCGATACAAAACCACAGGGTGCTGTATCGAGAAGTTCATCGAGCATCTTGTGCCTGCTAGGTTACCTGGTAGGGACCGGGGCGGTGCTCGCGAGATAGTCCTTTACCGCCTCGACCGTTTCCTCAGGGTGACTCATGTGCGGGCAGTGTCCCGTCGCTTTGAGCACTCTAAGAGTGCTATTAGGCAGGTGGTTGTGCAGATAATCGCCCACCTCAAGGGGCGCGATGGCGTCGTCGGAGCACTGAAGTATATGGGAGGGAACGGTCAGATTCGGCAGGTCGTTGCGGTTGTCTGAGAAGAAGGTTACCTCGGCAAACCGGCGCGCGGTCACGGGATCGGTGGAACAGAAACTCTGCTCAAGCTCGGCTGATAGCTCCTGGCGATCCGAGTTCTTCATGATAACGGGAGCCAGGTAGCTTGCCCAGCCCAGGTAGTTCCTGTCCATCAGGTCGAGCAGACCCTCGATATCGGCACGCTCAAAACCTCCCCGGTACTCAGGGAGGTCGTTAATATAGCAGGGAGAGGGTCCCACCAAAATCAGCCGGTCGAAGTACTCAGGCTTACGAATCGCTGCCAGCACGCCGATCATGCTGCTGACCGAATGCCCCACGAAAATAACCTCGCGCAGGTCCAGGGCCTCACAGATGTCGAGCACGTCCTGCGCGTACCCGTCGAGCGCACCGTATCGCTGGGGGCTGTACGCGTTCGGGTCAGACTTTCCCGAGCCTACGTAGTCGAACAGCACGACTCGGTAGTCGTCCTCGAAAGAGGGAGTCACAAAGCGCCACATGTTCTGGTCGCAGCCAAATCCATGAGCGAACATCATTGGCTGCGTGCCGTTGCCGAGAATCCTCACGTTGTTGCGTGCCAGGATGTCTTGACTCATGCTACCCTCCAAAGCGACTCGCGCATCGTCCGTTCCAGGCAATGGCCTAGCCTATTATCGAGGAGCTGCTGTATTGCGCGAAGTCAGCCTCCTTCATATTTGAGGCTGTTGGTCGCTCGGCTAGCCACACTGTCCACTGCGCGGCAACACGATCGCTTGGGGACTATACCAAATCTCATCTACTCCGGCAAGATAATTGCTTAGTCCTTTCCCTGCCCAGCCGCGAAGCTAGTGTTGTTCCCGCTGTCTGATGCTGGCAATAGCCTCTGTAGCCATGTCTTTGTTGTAGCCACCATGAGTAGAGCCCATATCAGTTTCTTGCATTCGCAGCAGGGTGGGCAATGCCTCCTCAGCACCTATCTGACCCAAGGCTTGGGCGGCTTTGAAGCGGAGATAGTCATCACTATCCTTTAGTGCGTTGATAAGTGGTTCAACTGCACGCCTATCGGCAAGTTGTCCCAGAGAGCTAATTGCATCATAACGAACCGGATAGTCCTCATCGTCCAGGAGTTTTATGAGAGGCTGAACTGCCAAGGCACTACCCAGCTTGCCTAGAGTAACAGCTGCGCTCTGACGCACAAGTGAATCGTCGTCATGTAGAGCTTCGATCACGGGCGGCACGGCCTTGGTATCATGCAACTCGCCCAAAGCAACAACTGCACTCTGACGCACAAATGGATTCTCATCATCTAGAGCTAGGATCAGCTGATCTGTAAATGCTTGGGAATGGCCTAACTTGCCCAGTGCTTCGGCAGCTTCCGCACGTACTTCCCAGCTCTCATCATTGAGAGCACTGAGAAGTGCTGGCAGTGCTCTCTTATCACCTAACTTACCCAGTCCGTAGGCGGCAGGTGATCTAACCTCACTGCTCGCGTCCGACAGTGCGTCAAGAAGCGCCTCAAAAGCGCGTGGATCCGCAAGTTCAGCTAACACGTAGGCAGCTCGACGACGTGCCATACTGCCTTCGTTCTCGTCTCTAAGCACACTTATGATGGGCAAGACTGAGGACTCACCGATTTCAAGTAACACGTCTCTAATGAGCCGCCCATCATAACTCTCATCATCTTCCAACTTCAGAGCGTCGAATAAAGGTAAAACTACAGACGCACCCAGGTTGATAAGTAGATTCTTGGCTCTTTCATGTATGTCATCGTTCTCACTCTTAAGTTCCTTTATAAGGAGTGTGATGTTTTGTGCGTCCATGGGCCACCCTTTCACTAACTGATTAAGTGGAACTCTACACCAGGTCCTGGTTTGTTAGCTAAGACCAGATGTAGAGTTCACCAACAGATGTTTGAGCCAAGTTGCAGGTTAGAGCCGCAGGGCAGCTAGGCTAGAAGGGTTTGCAGTTGGCACGGCTAAGGTGTAATTCCGTTACTTACCGCTGATCGTCCTCCGGTAGCCGTGTAGTTGATCAGGATCCGGAACAAAGGCCGTTATGAATTCGCCTGTGTCTCTGTGATAGTGAGCAACAAAGTATCTGTCGCCTTCTCGATATAAGAAGGCCGTAGTGGGGATTTCTTTGACACTCGACTCGAATGCGCGACCTTTCTCGGTTGCGGTTTCGATAAGCTGCTTCCACCTTGAAAGGTACTCACGTCCTTTTAGATGTTCGATACTCGTCCCAAACCACTGCTCACCATGTCTTTTGAACGAGTGGTCGAGAGCTTTATCCGAGATGTTCGTCTTTACAGCCTTGCCAGACTTATTGATAAAGCCGATTACCTTACCAGCTTTACCAGCAGTTCCAATGATCTTACCGATCTTGCCAATTGGGCCGGTGTATGTCCACGGATCCTTAAGAGCCCTGCCGGCAGAACTTCCAGCATCGAAGTTGCTGCAGTCGTCCGTGAAACACGCTACCGCGGCATCAATAGCTACATCCGTGGCTACGCTTGTCACCACTCCAGCCCCAATGGCTATGAGGAGAGGGATGAATATCGCATGTCCTGTAGGATCGGTAAAACGGACTGGATTGTTGAGGGTATAAGAGTAGCGGTTTAATGCCTGTGGGTTTTGAGGTCCTCCTGCATCTCCCGTTGTTCCCCGTTGGAATGGAAAACCCTCACCCAGTATGGCGGCATTGTCTCTATTTGAGGAGCTTACAAGCCCTGACTCATGGAAGTCTACAGTCAAACTACTATTCTGTGCCATGCTCAACGCACCGAAGGCACCCCCTGGGCTCATAGCAAGGCCAGGCACAATGGTGTCAGGCGATGCAAACCTAGCAAGCGAGGGGTCGTAGTAGCGGGCATGGTAGTACAACAGCCCGGTGCTATCCAGTTTCTGCCCGGTAAAATTGAGTTTGGTCTGGGTGATGCCTCCCGTGCGCACCTTGCCCCAGGGGTCGAACTCCTGCCTCCCCTGCACCTCGCCAGCGGAGGAGGTGGTCATCGACGCGCTACCCAGGTGGTCTCGGTGTAAGTAGATGAGGGTGTCGGTAGTGGTGGTACCCGGTGGTACACTGGCATCTTTTCTCTTCCGAAAAAAGGTGCTGGTATACTTTAAAATACTATCTTCAATCGGCTTCTATTGGACAAGCGTTCATATGCTTGTACTTGCGATTATGCTGACCTGGCGCTACCTTACTGCAGTTCAGATTTAAACCATCTGCCCCAGTGTTGGTGATCTCGCAGTTCAGGTGCTGCCTGGTCAAGGACATGGCGAACTTCAGATGCGAAGTTAAGAAAGGCGTGTAAGATCTGATGATAATTGGCACGGCTACGTTGTCCGTTGAGTCCTGAGTAGACAATAAGGTCCTCCCCGGATCTTTCAAAACTCAGATGCGAGCCGCCTGGTAACGAGTATGTAGATGTCCCGCTCTCCCATGCTTCTTGAACTCTCTCTAGGCCGATGGTAGCAACATGCAGAATAGGCAATGACAACCACGGTGAAGGGGCAAGACCTCGTTGCACAGGTACGTTATTTCGCGTGTGTGGGTCACTAATCCACAACTGAGTGTGCGCTGCTATCGGCTTCTCAAGCAATTCGACACCTGCCACGTTGAAGCGTACAGGCATTTCAAAGTAGGTATGTTGCAGTGCTGCACTGTTAGCTATGTGTAAACCGCCTTTTGTGTCTTCGCGCAGGATTGCTTCATCCACCTTAAATTCAAGGATGCACATTCTACCCCCAAGAGTTACTTACTGGTCAATGGAGCATATTTAGTCGTGAGAATAACGAACGCAATCGTTCGAGATTCACAACTAGATATGCTCCATGAGACGTGTTGTGCTAGACTCCAGTTACTACCGACCAATCGGGTATGCAGTAACCACTTCACCCGAGCTGTCAGCAATGACACGGAGCCAACTTGTCGGTCTACCTAGTTCATCGGTACCTATGATGCGCCCCATATTAGTTTCTTGAACAAGTGCCGTTCCTTCAAGCTTCCATGGGGAGCCACTGTCAGCGGCCTCGTTGATTAGGCCACGGAGCTCACGCAAACCTATGTGCTTCCCGAACTTTGATTTCCCGACAGTTCCAGAGGAGTGCCAGTGATTATAAACGATATGTTCCAGACCTTTCCTTGACTTTTTGCTGCCTTGCGTCAGCACAGGCTTGAACTTGAGAGCCTTGCCTGCATTGTCAACGAAGCTTGCATACTTGCCAATCTTAAAAATCTTCCCAATCTTGCCAAGTGGCCCTAAATACGTCAGAGGGTTGGTGACGGAATTAACTACCGAGCTACCCGCGTCAAAGCTTTCGCAGTTACCACTCAGGCAGGCAGCGCCAGCGTCGATAGCCACATCGGTGACTACACTCCCACCTAGAGCAAGTGCAGCTGCTAGAAGTAGAGGTACGGCGTGACCAGTGGGGTCTATAAACCGTACGGGGTTGTTGAGTACGTAAGCGTAGCGGTTGAGCGCCTGCGGATTCATTGGGCCTGAAATCTTTCTGTCCTCGGCCCAGAAACCTTCTTCCTGTACTAGGCTGTGCTCTTGCCTTAGTGATTGCAGAAATTGAGTCTCATGGAAGTCCACTGTCAGGTTGTGGTTCTGCATCTTTCCTACGGTGCCGACAGCACCCCCCGCACCCATCGACACACCAGGCACAATGGTGTCAGGGGATGCAAACCTGGCAAGCGAGGGGTCGTAGTAGCGGGCATGGTAGTACAACAGCCCGGTGCTGTCCAGCTTCTGCCCGGTAAAGTTGAGTTTGGTCTGGGTGATGCCTCCCGTGCGCACCTTGCCCCAGGGGTCGAACTCCTGCCTCCCCTGCACCTCGCCAGCGGAGGAGGTGGTCATCGACGCACTGCCCAGGTGGTCTCGGTGTAAGTAGATGAGGGTGTCGGTAGTGGTGGTACCCGGTGGTACGGGGGTGGGGCATGGCTCCTTCGGCAGCGGGTCGCATGGGAAAATGTCTCCACCACCTGATGTGGTAGTAACTACCTCCCGCTGAGCTACTATTTGCCCCTGGAGGCTATAGAAGTATCGCCTAGTGTTGTTCCCGCTGTCTGTGCCGTCTTGCTCGTACACTCCTCCTATGTAGAAGGTGGTCACGCCATCGCGCACCTTCTTGATCCGCTCGCCATCGGCGTCGTAGGTGTAAGTCTCCGTGACACCACCGGAGGTGATGCTGGTGGGCTGGTTGTCTATGTTCCATTGGTAACTGCGGCCCCCACCTGTTGCCAGGTTGCCGTTCGCGTCGTAGCTGTAGGCGCTGTTGCCATCGTTGCGTACCGCGTAGGGTCCTCCACCACCAGCGGGACGAGCGTGATCGTAGGTGTACGTCACCCCCGCCTTCTTGGTGATGTTCCCTACAAGGTCGTATTCATAGCCCTGACTGGTGATGGAGCCGCCATGGGCTTGTACTTGCAGGGTCCACGTCTTCAATCTATCCAGGTGATCGTAGTCGAAGGTCTGGGTTTCAGGGTTGGCAAACTGACCCGAACTGCTGATCGATGTCACGTTACCTACATCGTCGTACCCGTAGGTGCGGTTGAACAAGCTGCCCACCACGATTTGAGACAGGCGCTGCATAGGTGATGAGTAGATGAAGTCCTGGAGTAAGTTGTTACCGAGCTTGTACTCGTCAGGCTGGTCCAGGGCGGTGTACCTGGCGCTGTGGGCGTAGCACAGGCCCGCGTACTGCTCGGAGCATGCTCGCGTCTGCCGCCACGCGCTGTCGTAGGTATAGTTGACCTTCTCCCCGCTTGATGGGTACGTTGTGGAAGTAACCCGCCCCGCGGCGTCATAGGTCTGCAATATAGTTGCCGAAAGTTCCGGCAAGGTAAAGGTGGTCCGTGTCTTCTGTCCGCGTTCGTCGTAGTGGTACTGTATCCTGGATTGGGGCGTTTGGCTGTTGGGGGCGTATCTTTCGGTCGAGGTAAGCTGTCCCTTACCTTTGTTCCCGTTGGCCGTATCGTCATACCGGTATTCCGCGTGCGATCCGTCCGAGTAGCTCTTGGTCAAGAGCCTGTCCATCGCATCGTAGAGGAAGGTGATAGACCTGGCGGTGGGGTTGTTGTCAGCCTGGGTCTTGAGAGCGCCGCTCGGATTGTAAGTGTAGGTCCAGCGACCCATCGTAAGGTCGGTCATCTCGACCTTGCGGCCGAGGGAGTCGAACTTGACGGTTATCTCCTTGCCGTAGGCATCAATCACTTTCTGTAGCAAATCGAGTGGATTGTACTCGTAGGTCGTAATAGCGGAGGCTTCAACGTCCGGATTATCGAACTCCTTGACTTGCACAAGCCTGCCGAATAAATCGCTTAGATGGGCCTTCTTACGTCCCTTCGCGTCCCTGGTGACTACCTGCCGCACTTTGGCACCCGTTCTGGTGTTGATGCCATGACCATAGGCCATCGTAGTGGCTTTCGAATCGGGCGGGGATACCCTCGTGGACCTGCCAAGCCCGTCATATTCGGTTGTGGTCCACTTCATCTCTGAGTCTGTGCTACGAGGCGCGTAGTCCCAAAAAGCCGCACTACCAGCCGCGTTGTTGACGTAGCGCGGTTGTGACTGCTTCTTGACCTGGCCCATTCCATCGTACACCTTATCAGCGACGACGTGCTGAGTACCTTCTTCGGTCTCGCTCTTCGTTTGGATTTCCTGGCCCAAGCCGTCGTAGAACTTGATAATCGGCCGACTGGCGTTACTGCCGCTCACTTCACGTGACCCTACGATATACCTGAATGGTCGATTGTAATCGTAGTAAGTAGCTTGCACCGTCGGCAGTTCGCTTGTGTCATTATGCTTGATGAGCTTGACCATGCGACCGAACTCGTCGTACTCGACCTTGGTCAGTACGCCATTAGCATCGGTGATGCTCGTTATCGTGCCCATGCGATAGTCGTAGGTTGCGCTCTGGCTCAACACTAAGCCGTTGGCAAGAGCAGGTGGATCGTAGCGGACAGGGTATGTGTTGAAGGTGGTTTCGTAGTGTGTTGTCATCGTCCTGGCGATACTGTTCCCACCAGCAGCACCCCACGAGGTTCCGTTTGAGCGGGATTCGCCGTATCCCTCATAAGTAGTAAGGGTTTTCTGGTTCCCATAGTCATCGTAGGTGCAACTCGTATCACTGCTATGAAGCAGGTCGGGAAGCGTTGCGGACGGTGGAACCGGCAAGTCGTGGTACTTGCGTATTAGCGTCAGTTCGCCCTTTGTGCCCAGGGAATCACCCGTGAAGTGATCATATCCATATACGGTCTTGGCAAGCCATCGACCCTGGCTATCCTTAATGTCCTCTGTACGCTTCCGATCTACGAGGTGGACATAGCCGCTCGGTGCACTGGGATCAGGTGTGTCCTTGGTCAGATACCCGAGCGTAGTGCTTCGGAGGACAGCACCATTCTGCTCTTCCCGCACCTCCTTGAGGTTGCCATATACAGGCTTGCCGCTTGCGTCTTTGTGGTAGGTGTAGAAGGTCTTCTTCTCGATGTAATTAGTGGTTCCCTCCCACGACCTTTCTGCCGTCTCGCTCTCGTGGCTGAAAGAGCGCCACAGGCCCGGCAAAGCACTGTTTGCATTGTTTGCGTCTATGTTGGACGGATCGACAAGTGGAACCTCAAATTTGCGTTCTACCTCGTTGAGCTTGACGTTCTGAGAAGCGAGGCCTGAGTACGTTACAGTTCGCCACTCCCTACCCTTGAGAAACTCGCGAGTGCGGATCGCCTGGAAGCAGGAATGGGAGGTAATAGCGTTACCCGTAACAGGGGCGCTGTTAGGATCCTGCTGGTTTTCTCTGGGCACTCCACACGGGTGGTCACCCTGGTAGAAGTAGTGTTCGGTCTCGTGACCAGTGGGGTTGCGCTCCGTAACTTTCGCATGGCCGCGGAATTCGGACCGCTCTTTGTGGAAGAGCACACGCTCGTAACTGTGGTCTAGGTCCCAGTACTTGTTGAAGTAGAGGGTAGCCGAGTTGGGTGTTACGTTCGTGGCTGGATCGTCATTGCCGTTCGCTGACAGGTTCTTTCCTAGTGAGTTGAATTGTGGGCCTTCATAGCGATAGAGCCAGGTGTGCTCATGCTCAGGTCCCGTGCCCATGCCATCTTTCATGGCGCGAGCAGTCACCCGCCTGTTATTCTTGAAGTGGGGGTTGTGGGGATTGAGAGAAGCACCCACCACGTCATAAGTGACATCCATCACTCCACCCTGCCCGTTGTCTACCCTCGTGAGACGGTTCCAGCCGCCTTGTGGGTATTCACCTTCTCCTCTAGTGAGGCCATAATCGAAGGTATTCTCAGGCAAGGCTGTTGTGCCGTCCTTAGCCAGTTCCCGTATACCCTTGAGTGTCAGCTTCGGGGAACCGTAGTCCGGCAGGCAGCGACCATCGTCCTGTTTGATACAGGTGTCGGACAGCAGATAATTTTGCTGACCTTCCGGCTGCGAACCTTCCTGGTAGCGGAGGTTGTACTGGCGCATGAGTAGCCACGAATTCTGGAACGCAGACGGGTTGGCAGGGTCGTATGCAGCTTGGTTGCTGAGGACCTTGATAGCCCTTAGTTGCCGGGTCTCCCTTGGCCCACCACCAATGTGATTGGGCGCGTCTTCGGGGTTAGTGTCTATCACGCGCTGGTCGGAAACGAACTCGACCTTGAATCTGTCAGGCTCGTTGGCAGGAGTCTTAATATTGGTGCCCCAGGTGATAGAGGTAGGCCATACCGAATAGTCTACCTGGCCCCAAATCCGCTGGTTTCCGCAAGTCACGTCCCTGTGTCGACTGAGCCGTTCGTAATTGTAGGTGATCTTGTTGCCGTGGGTGTCAACGACCGAGGTTAGATGCCACTTGTACGGTTCCAGGTAGGTGTAGTCGGGTTCTGGGCACGCTTCGTCTTCCATCCGCCAACCCTGCCACGCCTCATTAGCAAACTCGTACATGGTACCGTCTTTGGTCCACACCTGCCATTTGTAGCTGGCATATTCCTTGTGCCCACCGCGGTTGTATTCACCCGCGTCGGTGTTGTATCTGCCGGAGGGACCCACTTCTACCGCCTGGATCTTTAGGAATGTCTCGTCAGTAGGGTGCCATTCCCAGTGTGCTGGTATCCAGCCCTGCGGATTTGTGACTCCCGCGCGTGCTGGGCCTTTCTGAAGGTTCAAAGATTGCCCGTTGAGCACCATGTTGTAATACCGGTCACCTTTAGCCTCGTTGACTATCTTGTTGAGCGCAACATACCCTGTGTCGAGGCTCCAACCCTTGCCTACCCAGCTAGACTGCTGGTTGCGCCGCATGCCGGCTCTACCGTCGGTAGCTGAGCTGCTGTAACCGAGGGACAGACTAGGCTTAATACCTCCCGGGCCTGCAGGTACATCTATCGGATATTGATCAGTAAGATTGCCGGTAAAGAGGCCGACCTGCCAGCCCTTCAGTGAGGGAATAAAGGCCTCAGAAGGTGATGAGAGGTCACTCAGTTGAAAAGGCCCCGGCTTCTTGGCAGGCGTGCTTGAGCTGTCATCAGACGGTGGCGGTGGGGGCGGGTCCGACGGACCATCTGACGAGGCATAAGTCTGAGTGGCGAGAGGTACCCACTGCTTCTTAGCTTGAGACTCGTCATACCAGAATAGCGAAAGATCACTCTCCTCAATACCTAGAGCCAGTAGTTCTTGCTGGCTATAGAAGTGCTTGATAGTAATTGGCTTAGCAAAGCTCGTTACCTCAAGTCCTCCAGAGATAGGCAACTTTATAGCCTTAAGGTAGAAAGTTGGAAAGCCTGTCTTGTAAGCGGCGCGTTGCGGTGGTGCTGCTTCACCGGCATCAGGTTGAGAGCTGAGCTGAATTATGAGAGGTTCGCTTGCAACATCGGCAGGAATCTGCACCTCGACACGCCCGTCCTGGCTGCGCAGCACGCTAGCTACACCCGGCGTGAAAGCAACGGTTGTAGGAAGGAGTTCTGACTGGACGAGAAGCGCACCGCCCAGAGCAGAGATTGGGACTTGCAGCCCAGTGGCCGTGGCATTAGCACGCGCCACGAGAGCGTTACCCGTGGGTGCCTCCTCCACGGTGCCTACCGCCTGCACTACGAAGTTACTGTCTCCGCCCAGTTGGCTGCTGGTCCATCTCCAACCTATGTCAAAGCCCTTGAACGCAGGATCACCTTCCCTGCCTCTGGCACCGGCTGGCAGAGGCAGGGACACCTGTACATTGTTTGCGGGGAAGGTGGACTGGTTGAAGACGGTAATTGTGGCAGTGAAGACGGAGCCGAGTGTCAGCGTCTTGGGTGTGACATCGACATTGACTAAGAGGCTCGGCGAGTTCGAAAGCGTCACCGGAGGCACGGTAACCCGTTGCGGAGTAGGCGGAGCTGGCGTCTCTGCAGCAAAGGCAGTTGCAGGACTATGTACTGTCACACCGCTGAACGGGCTGATCAGCATGCTAATGATTACCAGCACGCTAAGGAGCAAAGTCATCCCCCGCGAGCGCCTTCTGAGGAAAAAGCCTTGTGCTCTATACCTTGTCTTAGAACCACCACTTCTGAAATATTCCCGTGCGTAACCCTTATTCTGAAGCGTTGAGCGCAGTTGCGATGACGAGTCGTCAAGAGGATCGGAGGAAATAGCGGAGGATAAAGTAGATGAAACAGTACTCTTACTCACATGGACACGGCGAAGCATGAATATTCCTTTCTGAGACAAAAGCATAGCTGCAGAGTGCAAGGCAGACAGAGCCGCTAGCATCCACAAAGTGAAACCTATTAGTTTGGCTATAGATATGCGAGGTCAACGAAGCACTGAGCAAAAGGGGACCAAAGCATTGCTAGTGCTTCACACGCCATCTCGTGACATTGGCTCTAGGCACCAGTATCCTCTGCGCGGGTGACCCGTGGCGGGTGACCCGTGGCGGGCCATCGGAATACGAGCCATCAAGAGGGTGAGTTCAAGCTCCGAAGTACACAGGAACGCCCTGTCAAGCCAAAGCCATTGACAGGGAATAGCTTACCGAAACGCACTAGTCGTTGGTAAGGGAGGAATATCCGGCCCTAACGGGATATTTATCCCAAGACTCGGCTTCTACATGTGGCGGCAGACTCAATACCGGTTGCAGGGTTTGAGCAGCACTGTTGGAGGGCCATGGGATCCCTGGCCGTATACCCCAGTAGTGCAGGATCGCTTCGCTTCGGGAGTTTAAGTTAAGTTTCTTGTAGATAGCAGTCAGACTGTTCATAACAGTCTTCTCTTGCAGGCCTAGTTGCTGCGCTATTTCCTTGTTGGAAAAGCCACGTGCTACGTGGCGGATCAGTTGGCGCTCACTCTGGTTGAGCGTAGTTACACGACTAGGGGCGCTCCGATATCTCTCTCCCCTAGCAGCTGGGTGGATCAAGTTAGCAAAATCGAAGTTGTGGTTCGTTGCTACTAAGAGCGCGGCAGGTTGTAGATCCCATAGATCCTCCCAGTATTCTGCACAGGTGCTGAAGGTTAGCACAACAAACTGCAAACCTCGTCTCATGGGGGACTTCGAGAACTCCAGCACCTGTAGAGCAGTGCCTTGCGGAACATCTATAACAAGCTTAATGGAAGCTTGTGTACTGAGATAGAAACCTTGCTTAGCAACTTCGCTACTGATCAATGCGGAAAGACCAGGTATCCCGCAGTGGACATCCACTTCAATATGATCCCTACCACCTATATGGGGCAGGGCGTTTGTACCACCGTTAGAAGGCACGAGTTATTTCTTCACTTTCTAAAGAGACTAACCTTACTAGTCGGATTGTAGCGACACCAGAGCAACCTTGCATTGGTTGTACCTTGTTGAGGAGACTTATGTGCCGGTAGGTAGTGGTGTAATAGTGTAAGGATCTTGAATATGTGGCAACTAAATAGAATTGTACCAAATTCTATCGGCACCCCTAAGGGTTTTCAGCAGAAGGTCCAGACTAGAAATTTTGGTTTCATTCTCAAACGGCACTTGGACTAAGCATCCATGTACATTTCGAGAAGCCGATTTTCTAGTGACTGATCCAGAGTGCTTAGCAAAAGGAACGTTGGCTACTCACGTTCTGACCAGGTGGAGAGTGCTGGGTGTGGGCAGCGCCCACGCTACTCTATCGCGCACGCGATACCTCTTACAGAAGCCCTGCTGCACAGCCACAACAGCCAGAGTCCCACTAGTCCTGCCGGTGAACGCATTAGTGAGCGACCTGATAAACTAGGAGAGCACGATCTCATTGGCTGTACGTGAGAGTTGCCAGTATGGAGGCGTGCGAATGTGGCGCTATCAGGTCTTGGAGCGTGGTCAAGGGTGGGACGCTGATAGCTCAATAAGGGAAGGGGCCGGGCTTTGACAAGCAGCGTCAGGATATGGAGAATAAGCTGAAGCGGCTCAAAACCTTATAGACGTGGGGCGATCTGTCGGCAGAGGAATATCGGGTGCAGCGTGATCAATTGAGACACGAGCTCGCGGCGCTCCCTCCTGCTGTTAGTAGCAGGACCG
Organism: Chloroflexota bacterium; assembly: GCA_030913985.1. GTDB lineage: Bacteria > Chloroflexota > Chloroflexia > QHBQ01 > JADMIH01 > JADMIH01. The sequence goes on from JALZHI010000058.1 coordinate 28,814, forward strand.
AAACATTGGAGCGGCTATCACGATATCTGCAAGACGTTGGGGAAGCTTGGCGAAATGCAACGCAAGAGCAACGGAATAAGCTAGCTCGCACGCTCCTTGAGAGTATTAGAGTAGAGGACCACACAATAAAAGGCGTGACCCCTCAGATAGAGTTCACGCCCCTCTCGGTGTTGGACCACCTAAACAAGCAAAAAGAGAACCTCCACCCTGAGTGTCAAGGTGGAGGTCGTAATTGCGGAAGCGACGGGATTCGAACCCGCGGTCTCAGCCTTGACAGGGCTGCATGTTAGGCCACTACACCACGCCTCCGTATGTGCGCCCCATATATTACCATAGCGACGCTCGGAGTGTCAAGTTCAGCCGCCCCTGGGAGTGACTAAAAGAGGAGACACAGATTACCTTTGAGGCGCGGATTAGCCAGGTAGGTGCGCTGACGACGGTTGTAGTGCCAGACGAAAAGTCGTACTGCCCTGCTGAGAGCATGTATGCAGCGGG
>JALZHI010000221.1 GCA_030913985.1 Chloroflexota bacterium
CTTAATAACGGTGCTGATACAAGCAAGATTAGAACTAGAATGATAAAAATATATTTATTAAGTAGGGAGCCTAAGATATCTAACCACCACGGTGGCGGTGGTCGTTTTGCGCCCCATGCTGATTTGGTAATCTCGCCACGTTCAATATATGGTTTCCAGAAATGTTCTACAAACTCTGGCGTGAAATAGTCGCTATGACGGTAGTTATGAAAGCGATCTTCCACCCCTGCAGCGGCCGACCCAAACCCAAAGGTTCCGGATGCCCCATAGCCCCACGTGGTTGCCTGGGCTACTACCGGCCAAATATCGCGTGCCCCACATTCATTGATAACGGGATCGTGAATCTGATCCCCGGTTATTTTATCCCATCGGAATTCGGTGGGAACAATGGAGCCACAGAGGATGAGCCGAAACACCTTAATGTCAGGATTATCATCAAGAATTTTGGTAATGGCATACGTGCCGAAACTGTGGGCGATGATTGATAGTCGAGCATGAGGGTGGCGGGAAATCGCGGCGCGAATCCGCCGCAAGGTTTTTTGAATTGGACGCTCCCGTGTCAACCAAGGAAACCAAAACCTAAACAGATCGAGATAACCATACCGTACTGGAATCACTGTAATCGAGTTCTTTTCTGCCAACTGTTCAACGACCATTTCCTGCCAATTCGCATGCGTCCTAATTCCATGTACGAGCAGAACAACTTGCCGGTCCCCTGGTTGGGCAACAACCAGGGAGACCCGGCCCGGTTCCTCAACCCCGCCACCTGGATGGTGCGCCGCTTCTGCTGCTGGCGTCTCGGGTATCGAAGGTTGCGGCGCACCGTTGAGGCGCGGCTCGTACTGAGCGTACAGGCTGGGGTGAGCAGCGCTAACTAAGGCCACCAACTCATCGAGGCGATTGGTCTGCTCAGCATAGTCGATGAGCAGCTGCACCCGAGCAGTCTTAGTTTGCCCTGCTGCAAACTTTTCATACACTGGCCGGAAGTAGTCGTGGCTGAAAAAGGAGAGCTCTTCATCTCCAAAAGCATTGATCAGCAATTTGCGGAGAGCAGCAGTGTTGTATGACATAAAGCCTCTTCCATCCTTGTGTGCTAATTCTAACGTAGCACGGACTTTCCATACAGATGAAACTAAAGAAAAGCGTTTAAGGTCGAACAGCCGAATATGAACAAATTGGCATTGCTGTTCTCAATGAGTTAGTCAATGCAATACAGTAATAGCCTTATCGTTGTAATACCAATTGCACTTGTAGATGCAACATTAGCCGACTAAACCTGCACGCCTATGTGCTACGAGAGAGGCTGCTGGTGCTAACCGCTAATGCGGCATAGCTTGGCCCAATTGGTATTACGGTTCTTGCTCTTCTTGTTCCCCATCCTCTGCATCATCAGTTGTGTTGATTGGCATGAGCGTATCCCTATAATTGGCCCCAGAAACTGGACCACGAGCTAAGGTGTTAAGAGAGCCCCAACAGCTCAGAGGAGGTTCGGTCTCATGACCAAGAAGCGGCGGCAATATAGCCCAGAGTTCAAGTTCAAAGTGGCGCTGGAGGCTGTCAAAGGCCGGAAGACTCTTAGCGAGTTGGCGGGCGAGCTACAGGTGCATCCCACGCAGATCAGTGACTGGAAGCGCTTGCTCTTGGAAGAAGGTGCTAGCGTCTTCCGGCGGAACGGGCCTGACCTTCACCGCGAGCACGAAGCCGTGCAAGCCGAACTCTTCGAGCAAATCGGCCGCCTCAAGATGGAGCTGGAGTGGTTGAAAAGACAGGTTGCCCGCGGAGCTTGACACCAAGCGCGCGCTGATTGAGCACGAGCATCCGACGCTGAGTATCCGCCGTCAGTGCGCGTTACTCGGTCTGAACCGTTCGACCCTCTACTACCAGCCCGCGGCGGAGTCGGCCTTCAATCTCGAGCTCATGCGGCTCATTGACGAGCAATACTTACAGACGCCGTTTTACGGCTGGCCACGCATGACGGCGCATCTCCGCCGTCAAGGCTACCAGGTCAACGGCAAACGGATCCGTCGTCTGATGCAGCTCATGGGCTTGCAAGCGATCTATCCCAAGCCCAAGACCACCATTGCCGCTAAGGATCACCGGGTCTATCCGTATCTGCTGCGTCATCTGGAGATTACCCGGCCTAATCAAGTATGGTCGGCGGATATCACCTATGTGCCCATGCTACGCGGCTTCATGTATCTGGTCGCGGTGCTCGATTGGTTCAGTCGCTACGTCCTGGCGTGGCAGCTCTCCAATACCCTCGATGGGTTGTTCTGTTTGGAGGCGTTGCAGCTGGCCTTGGACCGCGGCACGCCGGAGATCTTCAATACGGATCAAGGCGTGCAGTTTACTGCCTCGAACTTCACCGGCTGTTTGGAGGCCGCCGGTATCCAGGTCAGCATGGACGGGCGGGGGCGTGCGCTCGACAACATCTTCATTGAGCGCCTCTGGCGCAGCGTGAAGTATGAAGACCTCTATTTGAAAGACTATGCCTCGGTGCCGGAACTAGAGGATGGATTGGAGGGCTATTTCCATGTTTACAACCATGTCCGGCCGCATCAGAGTTTGCAGTATCGGACGCCAGCAGAGGTCCATTTCGCGTAAACGATTATTCTTCTCTTCCTCGTACGCCGTATTTTGCCGGTTTTGTGGTCTTGGCTTTCGATCCACGATTGACAGTCACGTAGGCTTGAACCATGTCTAACGAAGGAGTCGCTGTGTCATTGCCCGAGTTCCCTGAGGTATCAGCGGATACCCTGCGGATGATCGCGGAACAGCATCAGTTTCGGGTGGGGACGTTCTCGCGGTTGCCCTCGATCGGGGTGTTCAATGCCATCTACCTCCTGGGGGACGATTTAGTGCTCCGTGTGCCACGCAACGACCCGTGGTTTGTTGCGGCGCTGATGAAAGAAGCCATCGCTGTTCCGGCCGCACGCGCGGCTGGGGTTACCACCCCACGCCTCATGGCATTCGATGACTCGTGTACGCTGTTGCCGGTGCCGTATGCGGTGTACGAGCGGGTCCATGGCGAAACGCTCGAACTGCTTGGCCTGGATCCCGCAACAACGCCTGAAGTCTATCGTACCCTCGGGCGCGAGCTTGCACGCTTGCATGCGGGTGTGCGCCCTGAGGGCCCGGTTGGCCAAATCGGCGAACCGAATATCCCGCAGAATGACCCGCGACCACTCCCTGAGCAACTTGCAGCCGAGGGTTATTTCTCGGTCGTCGAGGCGCGCTGGCTCGGCCAATGGCTCGACCGATTGGTGCCCATCCTCCAGACGCCACACGCCACGCGCTTTCTGCATGGCGATACGCAAGCCACGAATGTGCTCGTCCGTCCCAACTCGCTGGACTACCTCGCGCTGATCGATTGGGGTGGGTGTGGTTGGGGTGACCCAGCGTTAGATTTCTCCGGGATGCCGCTGCGCGCGGTCCCAGATGCCCTGGTCGGCTATCGCGAGCTCGCGACACTGCCGGAGGATGAGACCGTCGAAGCCCGCATTCTGATGATCCATCTGCACTTCGCGCTCCTCAACCTGCGCGCTGGCCCCCAGCCGCTACACTCGTGGGGCGAGCGTCCCCTCGGCTACCTCCTTGCTATCATGCGCTTCCTGCTAGACGCACCGGGTGCGCGTTGGGCAGAGCTTCGTCCCTAGTCGAAGAACACGAACCCTACCGCAGCGATGTCTGTCGGAGGCAACGACGGGTAGCGAGTGATTGGCCAAGCGAGACGGGGAATCGAGGCCATTTTTCCTAGGCATTGATGATCCAAAGCAACGCCGTCCGTGTCGGTTTTACAATCCACCTTATTTTGGTCGTTTCGTGGTCTTGACAATGGGGCCAACCATACCGTATCCAGCGTTGATGTTAATTGGATAGCCCCTTCGCGGCGTAGTAGCCGCCGTATGCACTTCCATTACCAGCATACTACAATATATCGTTTCTTCGGCTAAGGGGACTTCGGTGCAAAATCAATCGTGATTAGAACAGTAATTATCAGAAACAACTGCTATACATGCTATACGCGAACTATAGAATCACAAGTATATGTTTAAAATGACATCTTGACACAGAATGAGGTAGTGTATCCTTAGTTCTGTAAAAGTGGCAGGCGCCGCCAACCGGGGAAGGCAGGTCCGGGTGTATCCTTTCGGATGGCTAATCACAGAAAGGAGCCCACCCATGACCTACCAACCCGATTGTACCTTACCAACGGATGTCCTGGAACAGATCGCCGACGGCGGCCTGGAGGCGCTACCCGCGGCCATCCGCTTGTTGCTCAACGCCGCGATGCTGTTCGAGCGTCAGAAGTTTCTCGGCGTCGGCCCCTATGAACGGAGTCCTGAGCGCCAGGCGCACGCCAACGGTTTCAAGGACAAGACCGTGCAGCCCCGCATGGGCGGCATGACCTTGGCCGTTCCCCAGGTCCGCGAAGGCGGCTTCTATCCGCAGAGCCTGGAGAAAGGGGTGCGGTCGGAGCGCGCGCTCAAACTGGCGTTGGCCGAGATGTACGTGC
>JALZHI010000059.1 GCA_030913985.1 Chloroflexota bacterium
GGCAGAACTCGGCACTCGGTACTCAGAACTCGGTACTCAGAACTTGGTACTCGGAAGTGGAGCGCGACATGGCAGGTAACGGAACTACGGCGGCTAAGAGCAATCACCCATTCCTGGTGCGGCTGCGCGAGGAGCGGCCCATCGTGTGCGATGGGGCTATGGGCACCATGCTGTACTCTATGGGCGTGCCCGCCAATAGCTGCTTCGACGAGAGCAACCTGACGCAGCCTGACCTGGTGCGCAAGGTGCACGAGGCTTATATCAAGGCGGGCGCTGAGATCGTAGAGACCAACACCTACGGTGCAAACCGGCTCAAGCTGGCGGGCTACGACCTGGCCGACAAGGTGGGGCAGATCAACAAGCGTGGCGCGCGCCTGGCCCGTGAGGTGCGCGAGGTCAGCGGGCGGCCCGTCATGGTGGCCGGGGCCGTGGGGCCGCTGGGCAAGCCGCTCAAGCCTGTCGGCCTCATCCCCGCGCTTGAGGCCCGCGCCGTCTTCCGCGAGCAGATAGAGGCGCTATTAGAGGGTGGGGTAGACCTCATCATCCTGGAGACGATACCCGACCTCGAAGAGATGCGCCAGGCCCTCATCGCCGCCCACGAAGCCTGCGACCTGCCGGTGGTGGCCCAGATGACCTTCGACGGCGATGGCCGCACGCAGATGGGCAACACCCCCGACGAAGTAGCCAGGGCGCTCGCGGAGCTAGGTGCCGACGTGATAGGCGCGAACTGCTCCACCGGCCCTCAGCGCATGTCGCGGGTCATCTCCGAGATGTCCGCCGTCGTCAGCACGCCCCTGTCGGCCCAACCCAACGCGGGCTGGCCCGAAATGGTGGGCGACCGCATCGTCTACGTATCCACCCCCGACTACGTGGCGAGTTTCGCCTCCCGCATGATGGCGGCAGGGGCGCGCATACTGGGCGGCTGTTGCGGCACCACCCCGGCCCACATCCAGGCCATCGCCGCTTCGGTGCAGGAGCTTGAGGCCACCAGGCAGGCGAACCAGGTCACCGCGCAACCCTCAGTCGAGCACGTGCGCGTATCCGAGCCTGAACCCCCCATGCTCCGCGAAGCCGCACCCCTCGAAATTAGCGACGAAAAGGCGTCGGTGCACTCTGAGGTCGGTTCGTTCGGTTGGAAGCTGGGCAACGAGTTCGTGGTCAGCATCGAGCTAGCCCCACCGCGTGGCGTAAACCCTTCCAAGCTGCTGGCGGGCGCTCAGATGCTCAAGGAGAAGGGCGTGGACGCGGTAAACGTCACCGACTCTGCCCTGGGCCGCGCCTCCATGAGCGCCCTCGCGGTGAGCTACCTGGTGCAGCAGCAGGCCCACATGGGCGTGATCGTCCACTTCACCACCCGCGACCGCACCCTCATGGGCATACAGGCCGAGCTACTGGGAGCCCACGCGATGGGCCTGCGCCACATCCTGGCCCTCACCGGCGATGCGCCCAACCCGGTGGACCGCCTCGGCTCTTCCGCCGTGTTCGACATAGATGCGATAGGTCTCATCAAGTTGCTGACCCGCCTCAACAACGGGGTTGACCTGGCAGACAACAGCATCGGCGGCACCACGGACTTCCTTATCGGCTGCGCCTTCAACCCCACCGCCCGCGACCTGCCCCTGGAAATCGACCGCCTGGGCCAGAAGCTGGAGGCGGGCGCGCACTTCGTGATGACCCAGCCAGTGTACGACCTGGAGCTTGTGGAGCGCACCCTCGACAGCGTCAAAGCCTTCGACGCGAAGGTGCTCCTGGGTATACTACCCCTCCAAAGCTTCCGCCACGCTGAGTTCCTACACAACGAAGTGCCCGGCATCATCATCCCCGACTTCGTCCTGAAGCGCATGGAAGAAGCGGGTGCCAACGGCAGGCAAGCAGGCGTCGAGATGGCGCAGGAGATCCTCCAGTACGCCTACAGACGCTACGCCGGGGCCTACCTGATGCCCTCCTTCGGCCGCTACGAGCTATGCGCCAGCGTGTTAGACGTGCTGCCGGAATTCGCGCCGGTTGGGGCGGAAACGTAGTCCTGAAACGTGAAACGGGAAACGTGAAACATGATGCGGCAAGAATAACAGTAGCACGCGAATGAGACCTTGTTGGTCTTACAGGACCATGCTCCCCCCTGTCATCCTGAGCGCAGCGAAGGATCTCAAGAAGGTGAGTAGGGAGGCTGTTGAAGAAGACGAACTATGCTGCCCCAATTCGACTCTGGAGCAGGGCCAACATCTGAGATCCTTCGCTACGCTCAGGATGACAGGGTGGGGCTTTGGTCTTGTAGCACGGGTCGTGTGACCTTCACGAACTAACAAGAGCAAGCCGCATCACGTTTCACGTTTCACGTTTCAGCCCTCTCCGCCCAGCCAACCGCCCGCGCAATCAACCCGCTTTGTCCTCCGTACATCCCCGGCGGCAGGTCGTCCAGAGCGAAAAAGCGGGCTTCCGACACCTCCGCGCTTGGCCTGAAACGCTCAAGCCCCTCGCCGACCGCCAGCCTGCAAGCGAAGATCGTGTCCACCCGCCTGCGCTCAGGGTGCGCCGCCGCCGAGAGAAGCCTGCCCACCTCGATTTCCATGCCCGTTTCCTCGCGCAGTTCCCTTGCGAGGCACCTCTCCAGGCTCTCCCCCGGCTGTAGGCTGCCGCCGGGCAGGCCCCACGGTTTGTCGCGCCTGTACGTGTGCTTGAACAGCAACACCCGCCCCGCTTCGTCCTGCACCAGCGCGATCACACCCACCGTGAACTTGGCGTTGAACAGCCACACCAGGCCGCTACGCAGTTTGCGGTTGAGCGGTAGCCGGTCCCAAATAGCTGTTATCAGCCGGTCCAACTACTGTGCCCTACGTCCCGCTGTCCAGCACAACGTCACCCGTCTTAGCGTCGAAGATGACGAATAGCTGCGTGGCTGGGTCGGTGCTGAACAACTGATAGACCAACTGAGGCGAGGGTCCGCCGGCCTCCGGGGTGGGTAGCGGGCCTATGCCCAACGCCTCGGGTGCGAGCAGAGCAATCCCAAACTTGTCTCCCGCGCCCCGTTCGCCCGCCGCTTGGGCTGTTACCTCCGAGTCCTGGAGGCTGTCGAGGTCGAGCGCCGACAGGTCGAGGGCTGCCGCGCCCGGCGACCCGAAGTTTGCCAGCAGTTCATCCGGCACCTGTCCCGCCGCCGTCAGATCGACTACCGTGCCGTCCGTGCTGAAAGCCACCGCCCGCTCTTCAGATGGCGACACCGCTATCAGGGTCCAGTTGCGCCCCATACCGCCCGGCGTGGCCGCATGCACGTTCGGGTCGCCAAGCGACGTGCCGAGCAGTATCTTCTGCTGGCCGGGCAACGAGTTTACCAGCATGGCAAGTCTTGCGTCCGGCATCTCCGCCAGCGCCACGTCCCGCAGTTGCGCCAGCGCCTCCAGCGCCGTAACCGCATGCCCACTATTCCTGCCAGTGACCTGCGTCGGCGTGGGTACCTCTACTACAGGCTCTGTAGGCTCCTCAATCTTCGCTGCGTCTACGATGGTGCCGGTGGCGGTGGGCAATGCCTCTGTCGCTTCTGTTGTGCCGTCTGCTGGTTCCGTGTCGTCATCACTGCCCACGGTGCTCACGGCATCTGGTGTGCTCTCTGTCTGCGTTGGCGCGGCTGCCGAAGTGACCGTCGGCGTAGGCGCTGCCGGGGCCGGACCCGTATCACAGCCCGCCAACGTCAGGAACGCGATCAGGAGGCAAACGGACAATGTAGAACGTAACTTCAAACCAGCCACCTAGACGACCTTCTCCACCACCTGCGCGCCGTTAAGCGCCATATGATACAGGAAGACCGCGTGCAGCAGGTCGCCGTCGTGGGGCAGCGCGCCGATTTGCCTGGCTGTCTCGACCGGCAGGTCGTAAGTCTGCACGCAATTCTCCGGCACGATCACGCTCACGCGCCGGTCGACCTCGTTTCCCCGCAGCTTGAGGTACATTACCGCCTGGTGCGCGCACAGGTCCGTGCAGTCGCCCACCACAATAAACGTGTCCACCTCGGGGTGATCGTCCAACCACTCGTTGAAGCCGTTACCCAACGCCGGGTGTATCGAGTTCTTGAGGAACACCCTGTAGCTATTCGAAAACGGTAAGTCTCGAAGCGCGTCCACCGTGTCCGCTTCCCTGGTGTCCCTGATGCCGTGCGGCCCGTACTGCTCGAACTCCGCCGCGTCGTGCGTGTGGTGCTCCTGGGGCAGCAAGAAATGCTTCACCCCCAGGTCGTATGCCCGGCTGAACAGTTGAGCAATCGGCTCCACTATTGCGGCGATGCGCGGCGATGCCAGCGGCCCTTCGTAGCAGAACCCCACAATCACGTCCACGCACACCACCGCCACACGCTCCGGGCCGATGCCCTCACCCTGCAAATAAGCTCGCAGGTCCAGCGGCGTGCGCTCCCCAAGCCACCCCTCCACCCAGTCGATGAAAGGGGCGCTCTTGCCGCTAAGTGCCTGCGTGCTCTTCTCTTGCGCCAAAGCCATTTTGGGTCCTCCTGCAAGCTATTCACACTCCCGCATTATAACCCACAGCGCCGGGCAAGGTCAGGCAGCAGGATGGCCTCACCTGGGCCACCAGCACCCAAAGCCCCTTCTGTCATCCTGAGCGTAGCGAAGGATCTAAAGAAGGTGAGCAGGGATGCTGCTGAACAAAATGAACTGTGATGCCCCATTCGACTGTTGAGCAGGGCCAACATTTGAGATCCTTCGCTACGCTCAGGATGACAGGGTCGGGCTTTGGTTCCGTAATGCGAACACTGGATAGGGACTTCACACCAGCGCACCACGTACTGTGCCCCCTGCACGTCGCAAAACATTAATTCTCTTTGCGCGTCCTTTGCGCTCTTTGCGTCTTTGCGTTTTCGTCTCCTACCATCGTCCATCGTCCATCGTCCATCGTCCATGTTATAATTCATCCATGAGTCTCGACACCCAGAAGCGGGAGGAAGAGCTATCCCCGCTCGAACTGTTGCTGCGCGGGGCGCTCAACGAGGCCACCATCCCGCTGGGCGTGGCACCCACCGACCACCCCTTCTACGACGGCCAGCCCGACGCGCTCGACTACGACAACCTGCTGGCTTGCATCAGGTGCGGCGCGTGCCTGCCCGTCTGCCCCACCTACAACACCGACCTGCTGGAGGTGCAGTCCCCGCGCGGCCGCGTGCAGCTCATGCGGCAGGTGGAGGAGGGGCTGCTGGAGCCTTCCCCCAACTTCGCAGAGCACATGTACCACTGCCTCGACTGCCGCGCCTGCCAGACCGCCTGCCCCACCGGCGTGCGCATAGGCGAGCAGGTGCTTCGCGCCCGCGTGCAGGTCGAGAAGACCCGCCCGCAGCCTTTCGCCAAGAAAATCGGCCTCGACTTCGCGCTGGGCGACCAGCGGCGGCTTGAGCTACTCATGCTCCCCATCGCCATCTACCAGCGCATAGGGCTGCAATGGCTGGTGCGCAAAACGCGTGTCCTGCACTGGGCCTTGCCCAAGCGCCTGCGCATACTCGCCTTCATGGAGGAGCTACTGCCGGAGCGCATACCCATCCGCTCCTTGCGACAACAGATTGCCGTCACCGTACCCCCGCAGGGCGAGAAACGCTACAGGGTCGGCTTCTTCCTCGGCTGCGTTATGAGCACCATGTTCGCGCAGACCTCGTCCGCCACCGTGCGCGTGCTCAGCGAGAATGGCTGCGAGATAATCACGCCCAAGACCCAGAAGTGCTGCGGCGCGCCCCACGCCGAGGAGGGCGACTTCGAGTCGGTCAAGCGGTTCGCCAAAGAGAACATCGCCCTGTTCGAGCGTTACAACGTAGACTATATCATCTGCGACTGCGCCGCCTGCGGTGCTCAGACCAAAGAGTACGCCGAGCTGCTGCACGACGACCCCGAATGGTCCGAGCGCGCCCACCACTTCAGCGCCAAAGTACGTGACATAATGCAGTTCCTGGGGGAGATACCCCTGCGCGACTCCTTTGCCGAGCTTTCCAAGCGCGTCGCCTACCATGAGGCCTGCCACCTCTGCCACGCCCAGAAGGTGCGCCAGGAGCCGGTGGACGTGCTGACTTCCGTCGGCGTGGAACTCGCCCCGCTCAAAGAGAGCGACATGTGCTGCGGCAGCGCGGGCGTCTACAACCTCACCCACAACGACCGCTCCATGCTCATCCTCGACCGCAAGATGGACCACATCGAGGCCACGGACGCGGAAGTGGTGCTCACCGGCAACCCCGGCTGTCTGCTCCAGCTCGACTATGGCCGCCGCGCCGCCGACTCCGACAAGCCGGTCCTCCACCCCGTGCAGGTGGTAGACGCCGCCTACCGAGCCGAACGCGCCCGCACCGGCAACCCCGCCCGCTTCAAGGGCATACCTTCCGGCGACGATCTCAAGACCAAAGCCGGCAGAGTGCTGGCAGTAGCCGCCAACGGCAGGACCAGGGTGCTATTCGGCAGGAAAAACACCGCAAGGCGCGGGCGGGATGGAACGGCTAAATACTGAAGCATGGTTACGAAACTCCCACAGCCTGTTCTTTGGGTGCTAGCGATACTGTGCAGCGGCGTCTCGTTTGTTATATTACAACTAGCCAGGAGTGAAAAGTCTCGAGGTCCTGGTCCCGAGCCAACCGCTGTGTTGAGCGATGCCTACTGGTGGTATGTGGTGGGCGCTCTGGTATTCGCTGTGGGCGCGATAGGTGTCCTCACGTATGGCTTAGGGGAGGGTCTCCCTCTGTTACAAGGCAGAGGCTGGGGCAGTTGGTGGGTAAGTCTCCTGGTAGGGGCGTTTCTGACGCTATATACCAGTTATTTGCCGCCACACCCTGCTGGCAGGCATTCGGACGTAGTATTTACGCTGATTGGGATTCATGTACTGGCCCTGGGTTTTGTAGAGGCGACCCGCCTGCTCTTACCTGGGTCTAAAAAGCATCTGTAGCTCAGGTATCGTGTCGCGACAATTTTTCTTATCTACCTGCTATGATCTTGCCGGGGTTAATCTATTGGATAGGTTGAGACACTTCATCAAGCGCAATGGGAATGGCGGAGGCAAGGGTAACGGCCACGCCTCGCAAGGCAACGGTGCGTCCTCCGAGCCTCTACCTCCACCGGCCAAGCAGGGCGGTCACGGCGACCACTGGGGCTGCATCTTCCGCGCGGTCGAGCAAGACCGCATGCTGGCGCTCATCCAGGACGTAGTGGCGAATGACAGCCGCCCCGACGGCTTCCAGGCCCCCGGTGGTGGAGCCGCCTATCACTCAAGCTCCAGCCCCGTCCGCATGTGCGTGCTCCTGTCGGGTGGCACCCTGGAGAGCGCCTACCCCGAAGCCCTGCCGGGCAGCGCGTGGCCCGTAGTGGTGCACGAAGTAATACCCTGGGCCAACGGCATCGAGGGGCAAATAACGGGCGACTGCCACGGCGCATCAATCAGCTTCTTCGACACCCGCTTCTACGCAAACCGCAACAAGTACCGCGTGGGCGAGCAGCACACTTTCCGCATGAGCGCCTTTGCCTACACGGTGAGTCGCGCTTCCGATGCCGAAGTAGAGATTGGCACCGGCACTAAAGTGTCCCTGAAGGGCGCGCGGGCCTACATGCCCGCCAACATAGGCGCCAACCCTGACGCCGATATAGACGAGTACTGGTTCCACAGCCCCCTGGAGTCGGCGGCCTCTGAGGCGGAGTTCGCGGGCCGCAGGCTGCACGCCCTCCCCATTACTATGGCTATACCCGGCGACTTCGAGATGGGCCTGGTGCTGTACGCCGCCGGGCACACTCTCGACCTGAACACCAACCTCGCCACCCCTGAAGAACTCGACCTCGAAGGCTACCTCTGGCTGCAAGGCTACATGGCTGACCTCTAATGGACACGCCGCAACCCACCATCTTTGACGATCTAAAAGGCCCCACCGACCCCAACGAGGAGTACCGGCTGGCCTCCGTGCTCGTCCTCATCTACCCGAGGGCGGGGGAGAGCTACGTGGTATTCATGCGCCGCACCGATACGGTAGAGCACCACAAGGGCCAGATTTCCCTCCCCGGAGGTGGCCGCGACGAGACCGACCCCGACCCGATCTACACCGCCCTGCGCGAGGCCCATGAGGAGCTTGGTATCGACCCCTCCACCGTGGAGGTGATAGGCACCATGCCCGACATCTACGCCCGCATCAGCAGCTTCCTGATAACGCCCATCGTAGCCCTGCTCAAGCCCGGCAGCGAAGACCGCCTCATATTCAAGCCCGCCCCCGAAGAGGTAGCCGAGGTGATAGAGGTGCCCCTGCGCGTCTTCTACGACGAGTCGGTCCACCGCACCGAAATCCGCACCCACAACAACGTCACCTACCACATCCACTTCTACACCTACGGCCCCTACGAAGTCTGGGGCGTAACCGGCCGCATAATGCACGAATTCACCAAGCTCTACCCGTATGACCAATTGGGATTTGGGAATTCGGAATTCGGATTTAGTTGATATCCGAACAAATCCGAAATCCGAAATCCTAATTCCCAAATTCCTCCCATGCCCAACGCCATCACTCACGACACCATAACCATAGTCACCGGGGTAGTCCTCGCCCCGGTAGCCCTCAATTCCCCCTGGCCCGACATGGGGCCTGCTAACGCCGCCGTGCTCACCGGGGCCTACCTGGCTTCGGGCCTCCTCTTCAGTCCCGACCTGGATACTATGTCCACGCCCTACAAGCGCTGGGGCCTCTTCCGCTGGCTCTGGCTGCCCTACCGCTATCTCGTGCCGCACCGTAGCTGGATTTCACACAGCTTTTTCTTCGGCCCGCTCCTGCGCATCGTCTATTTGGCGGCCATGCTCTCGCTGGTCACTCTCATTGTGTTCGCGCTAATCAACCTCTTCTCTCCGATGGACCCCACGGGCACCCTGCTACAGGTGGCGAACATGACGGGCCGATGGCTGCAAGACCACCCCTGGACCATCGCCTATACCCTGCTGGGATTCGTGCTGGGTGGTGCCTCCCATACGATAGCCGACGTAGTATGGTCGGGCGTCAAGAGGCGCGTCAAACGACAGATAAGGAGATTGTTCTAACATGCCGCTAAAGCCTAGCTCCCTCTACCACAAATGGGACGTATCTCCAGAAGAGGCCATCGCCATACAGCATTCTCTGGTTGAGAAGGTGTCGCTCGCGCCCGACCTGGGAGAAGTTCGCTACGTGGCCGGGGTGGACATGAGCGCCAAAGACGTGGCCCGCGCCGCCGTCGTAATCCTCTCGTACCCGGAGTTGGAAGTGCTGGAGGTACAGCGCGCCGAAAAGCCCCTCAGCTTCCCCTACGTGCCCGGCCTGCTGTCGTTCCGCGAAGGGCCTGCCGTGCTCGCCGCGTTCGACAAGCTCCGACAGTGGCCCGACCTCGTCTTCTTCGACGGCCAGGGCATAGCCCACCCGCGCAAGTTCGGCATCGCCTCCCATATGGGCGTGCTGTTAGACCTGCCGAGTATAGGGGTGGGCAAGTCCCCACTTGCCATCAGCGGCCCTGAGCCGCCCCTGGAGCCTGGCAATTGGGTCGAATGGACCAACAGGCGCGGTGAGGTGCTTGCCGCCGCCCTGAGGACCAAGCTGCGCTCCAAGCCCCTCTACATATCGCCCGGCCACCGCATCGACCTCCCTACCGCCGTGCAATACGTCCTCAACAGCCTCCGGGGCTACCGCCTCCCCGAACCCACCCGCCAGGCCCACAACAACGCCGCTATCTCCGAGTAGGGGCCGTGCTTCCCAGGTGAGTATTGAAGCCTCACCTATAAACAGGTAAGGCTTCAATACTCATTCTAGAACTCATCCCAAAAATGACAGGATGGGATATGAGCACATGGCTCCCCCTTGTCATTTCGAACGGAGTGAGAAATCTCGTCCCTCTGCACATGGTAACTCCTTTCCTTTAGCCACAGGGTACCATAAGAAAGAAGTAACCATCACTGGGAGGGACGAGATTTCTCACTCCGTTCGAAATGACAAGGGCCAGCTTTGGTGGGGGTGCTCGACAGTGTTGTTTTTCAGACGGCTTCTACTCAAACGCCGCCCGGTTCCTGGCTATGTAATGCTGGTACTCCTCAGGTACGTCGTCCTCATGATAAATGGCATTCACAGGGCACTCAGGCTCGCACGCTCCACAATCTGTACACTCGTCCGGGTTGATGAATAACTGCGGGGATTCCGCGAAGCCTTGCTCGTCCTTGCGCGGGTGTATGCAGTCGATCGGGCAGATTTCTACACATGCCGCGTCTTTCACGTTGATACAGGCTTCTGTGATTACGTAGGTCATCGCGCTTCTCCTTTGGTACGTTAGCTTGGTTTGTAGGACCAGCATACCGTCCGAGAAGAGCAATGTCTTTGCGCCAGCGCAAATACAATCCTACCGGCTCATTCCTCCTGGAGAGGCCTATCCTCCGCTATAGCCTCCACCTGCTCCGCTTCGAGCACCAGGATGCGACCCTGTTCCGTCCTGATAATCCCCCTCGCCTCCCAGCCGCTCATGATGCGACTCGCCGTGAACAGGGTAGTACCCGACATCTCTGCTATGTCCTGCCTCGACAACGCCAGGTCAATCATAATGCCGCCCTCCACCGCTCGGCCTACCTTCCGTATGAGCCGCAACAGGGCGTGCGCTACCCGCCTCTCTACTCTCTGCGTGGCAAGCTCCCGGTAGCGGTCCTGGAACTCGGTCAGCCTCTCAGCCAGGAACCTCAGGGCATTGAGGGCCAGCCGTGGGTGCCTCTCCATCAAGCGCCTTATTGTGGCGCTGTTCCAGGCCAGGGCCGCCGAGGGCACCGCGGCCTCGCCAGATGCCGGGTGGTACGCATCGCCCAGGGCCGCTACCGTCCCGAACATCTCTCCAGGTCCAATCACCCTCAGCAGCACGCTATGTCCCTCCGGCGTGACCTGCGTGAACTTCACCCGCCCCTCGCTCAACACGTAGAGCACCGCCGCCGGGTCTCCCTGGTGGAAGAAGTACGCGCCCGGCTGCACCCGCCGCAGCCTGGCCTCCCGCGCTATCTCCTCCAGCACCTCCCGCCCAAGCCCCTGGAAGAGGTAGCTGCTTTCGAGGTACGCTATATACTTTAGCCTTGCATCATCACTCATGTCGCCCAATTCTACCACCGGGTCATCCCTTAACGACAAGAATGCCACCCCACAGGGTGGCATTCTTCCTTTTAGTGCCTCAGGTTCGTTACTTACATCTTCAGGCGCGGGTCGAGCGCGTCGCGCAAGGCATCGCCGATGAAGTTGATGGCGAGCACCGTCAAGAGGATCATCAAGCCGGGGAAGAGAATCAGGTAGCCGCGTATTTCCTCAAAGGGATTTATACTCCTCGAGATTGCGCTGCTATACTCCTGCGCTCCTTCGAGCAAATTGCCCCAGGACGGTATCGGCTCGCGGATACCCAACCCCAGGAACGACAGGAACGACTCCGTGATGATAAACTCTCCCACGGACAGGGTGGCGGCCACGATGATGGGCGCTATCGAGTTGGGCAAAAGGTGCCGCATGATGATACGGCGGTTGCTGGCTCCCAGCGCCCTTGAGGCCTCGACGAAGTCGAGCGAGCGCAGCGACAGCACGGAGCCGCGCACCAGGCGACTTATGCCCAGCCACCCGAATACCGACAGCACCATGATAATCGTGATCACCGTACCCAGTTCTGCTCCGAACGCCTCTTTCATGACGTTCGATTGTTCGAGCATTTTAGAGATGACCAGCAAAATCGGTAAGATGGGTAGTGACAGCAACAGGTCCACTATGCGCATCAGCACCGTATCTACTATGCCACTGTAGAAGCCCGCTAATGCACCTACCAGGGAACCGATTATAACCACTATTATCGCGGTAATCAGGCCCACGGCCAGTGATATGCGGCCACCGTGGAACAGCCGGGCAAGGTTGTCGCGGCCTGTCCTGTCAGTGCCAAGTGGGTGCAACAGCTGGGTCTGCTCGCCAGACCACATCGCCGGTTTGAAGCCGAAGCTGTCCATGAGCACCGGGTTGCGCATGTCCGGCAACTGAGCTTCAAAGTCCTGGTCCGCGTAAGAGTAAGGCAAGAACATAGGCACCACGATGCACAGCAGCATGATGGTGGTCAGCGTGACCAGACCTATCAGACCCAATCTGTGCTTGCGGAACCGGCGCCAGGTAGTCCTTAGTTGCCCTACCGGCGCGTCTGCTCGCTTCGGGGCATCTTGTATTTTCGTAGCTACTGCCATCAGCTTATTCCTCCAGGGCAGTCTCCGCTGCCCCTTTTCTTGAGTTTGTCAGGTGTTCAGAAATAGAACCTGCAGTAGATAAACCTGCCAGTATCCCCCGCAAAGCATCGGATATCACGGGCAGGTAACGCGTCGAGCACTAGCTGTAGTGGATCCTCGGATCGGCAACTGCGTACAACACATCGGCCAGGATATTCGAGAAGATAATCATCGTCGTGATTATGGTCAGGAATGTCATGGCTACCGGCATGTCTACGTACGTGACAGCCGTGAAGTAGAGCTGGCCCATGCCGGGGTACGAGAAGATCGTCTCCGTAGCGATGGCACCCGAGAAGAGGAAGGGAAGCGACAGTGTGATAACTGTAATAACCGGGATCAAGGCGTTACGTAGCGCATGCCGCAGGATCACAGCGCGCTGTGCAAGCCCCTTGGCCCATGCGGTACGAACGTAGTCCTGGCGCAGCACCTCGAGCATGGAGGCGCGCACGTACCGGGAGTACTGTGCGATGTTCACGAAGGAGAGCACCGTTACCGGCAGCACTAGGTGATATATCCGGTTCACCAAGTTGTTTTCCTGGTCTATATCGTAGGCGAAGCCCGTGGGGAAGTAAGGGAACCAGGTCCACCCGTTCTGGTTGAGTTGCTTGGCAAGTACCCCCGCGAAGACGATGAGCATCAAGCCCAACCAGAAAGTAGGCATCGAGAGGCCGAAGAAAGAGAACGTCGTAACCGCGTAGTCCAACCTCGAGTATTGCCGCACCGCCGAGATTATGCCTATCGGCAACGCAATTATGATCGACAGCAGCAGCGAACTCAACGTTAGTGCCACCGTGTTCCCTAGCCTGCTCATCACCAGTTCGAAGGACTTATCGCCTTTCGCCACCTGGAGGGAGGTTCCGAAGTCCAGGGTGAGCACGCCCGAGCCTTTAATTTCCATGCCCAGGATGTTCACGTTGACACCCTTCTGGATCTTCCTGGTCTGGTCGTTACGGTCCAGCTCCTCGGTATCCTGCGGGTCAAATAACCAGCGCAGGTAGTTGATAGGATAAGGTGAATCAAGCTTGTACCGCTTGATGACCTGATCTATATATGCCTGACTTACAGCCTGGCCGTTCACGCCATTGGCCTGCAACTCCTGTATCTGATCGCGTGGACCTCCGGGGGTAATCACGAAGATGCTGTAGATCAGAAAAGTTGCTGCAAAGAGCACGAGCAAGCCCTGTAACGTCCGCCGCACGATGTAAATTGCCATCCGGTTGCCTCCTGCTTGGTGCTAGTCTAAGAACCCACTAGCTGCAAGACCTACTCTCTCCTAAGTCTGCGCTGTGCCTGATGTTGCGTGATCCCAGCCACGTGCCACTAATACGGGCCGGAAGTCAGGTACATTTGCTCCCCTGGATGATTGCCTGGTGCCGGGGTGCCTTGCGCCCCGTTCGCCGCCGGTCTGCTATCCTGGTTGCCCTGGTGGGTGCCAGGCTTGTAGTCTGTGCCCCTGGCCCTCGGGCCCTGCCGTATGTCGGGGTCGGGCTCGTACCAGCCGGGGTCCACTGAATCGCCTGTCAGGCTCACCGTAGTGGAGTCCTGCATTGGTGTCGCCTGGTTACGATGGGAGCTGAACTGTAGAGTCGGATTGCTGCCCGTCAGATGCTGGAATTTTACGTCTGCGACCACGACCAGCAAGATAAGTGCCAAAGCAGCGGGCATCAATCTCGTGGCGGCTGAACCGGTTGCCCCGCCGCGTATCTGTGCGTAGAGCGCTTGCATCACACCGACGATGGACGTCAGTATGAGAGCACGCCCCCCTGCTTCATTTGAGCCTTCCCGCGCCTGGATCTTCCGCAGGACCCTATGGAAAATCCCAGCAGGAGGCCGGGCGCTGCCATACTCAGCCAGCAGCGCTCCCCTGATCTGGAGGTCAAGCAGGCTCTCTTCTAAGTTGGTCTCGTCGCGTGTACCGGTAGGTCGCTTGCCAAACATAAACGGCAACATTGCGCATTACCTCAGACCTTAATATGCCGAGTTATGCATTGAAGTCGGGCACCACGACCGTACAACTGCGTACTGCAGGTACCTCTTATCTCTCTCCACCTTTAATTACAACCGATTCTGTTATCCGGTTCAATCACTGCCTTATTTAGTAGCCACTTTCTATATTTGAAAAAACGGTACGGCCCTCGCTCAGAAGAGGTCGGGCCGTACCGTTACTAAAGGACTAGTTGGCTAGCCCAGACTTACGGCTGGAAGTACCACTGGGTGATGTTCCAGTACTGAGGAGCCTGGCTGTTCGTAACCTTTACGTTCTGCAGCTTGGCCCTGTACATCACGATATTCGGGCGCTGAGCCAGCGGGATCATCGCAACGTCTTCCATCAGCGTGACCTGAGCTATAGCAGCCTGCTCGGCGATCTCCTTGCGGGTAGCCGCTGCGGAGAAGAGCCTGTTGGCCGCGTCCAGCTTGGGGTTCTTGTAATGGAGTTGGTTCTGACCACCGGCAAGCTCGGGCGTGTTGATCTGCGAGCTGTCGTAGGGATCGAAGCCGCTCAAGCTTGTGGACGAGTAGGCGAACTGAGCCATCTCAGCCTCACCGGTCGCCTTGGCGCCGTCGTTGTTGAAGAAGCCGCTGTACTGCCTGATGTCTGCGCGCACACCAACTGCCGCCAGCATGGGCTGGATAAGCTGCTGAGTGGTCAGGCGAACAGGGTTGTTAGCGGTAGTGCCATAGATGAATTCCATCTTCTGGCCCTGGGCGTTCACGCGAGCCTGGCCGCCGCAGTTTGCACCGCTCGTGCCGGCGGGGCACTTCCACCCAGCCTCTTCAAGCAGGGCCACAGCCCTTGCGGGATCGTAGTTGTAGACAGGCAGCTTGTACTTAGCCGCGAGGTCCGGGAACTCCTTGGCAAAGTTCGGGTGCTCCAGGGAAGGCCATGCAGCGGGGGCTACCGGGCTGTTGATGGCACCGGCCGCGCCGCGGAAGGCGTTCTGGAGGATAGGCTGCTTGTTGATCGCATGGGCGATAGCCTGGCGTACCTTGACTTCGCCGAGCTGTGCGAATCCGTCCTTGGCGTTCGCTACGCGGAACTCAAGGCGGTCGAACGAGATAGCGGGCACAGCGTCGACCTTGCCACCGGCGTTGATGAGTTCCTGGACGTTATCGGGCGGCACTACTGTGCCTTCCGACTCGATCAGGTCGATCGCGCCAGATACGAAGTTCTGAACCTGAACGTTCGTAGCTACCTGGCGGTTGATGATCCTCTTCAGCAACGGCGGAGCGGTCAGGTTGTAGTTCGGGTTCGGGACCAGGGTCACGATTTCGCCAACCTTGAACTCCTGCACCATGTAGGGGCCGTAGCCGGTCGGCTTGCTACCCTCGTCGGAAGCCGCGATGGCGTCCACGGGGATGTTCTGCAACTTGTGCTGCGGGTGAATGCTACCTACCGACTGGTAGAAGAGGTCAGTCACCGGGCGCTTGTTGTCGATGAATGTCTGTAGGAACGACCAGGTGGTCTCAAGAGTCTTCGGGTCTTCCTTCTGAATGCGGGCCTGGGTGGCCTTGGCATCGTTCAGCGACATCCAGTTGTACACCACCGTGTACTTGTCGGGGTTCTCTACGCTCTGCACCTTGATGTGCAGGGAGACGGACACTGAGTTCGGATTGTCGATACCCAGCTTGTGCGAGAACACCATGTCGTTCGAGGTCAGTTCCTTGCCGTCGGACCACTTGATACCACGGCGCAGCTTGAACTTGGTCACCATGTGGCGGTCGTCGCCGGTGCCCACATAGAACGAGCCGCCGTTCTCGAGCGTGGGAACGTACCAGGCTGCCAGCGGGAAGTTGTTCTCCGCGTTGTCAGTACCGATTACGTTGTCCTGGAAAGTCACGGCCCAGAGTATGCGCTGGCCCACGACTGTGCTCTCTTCCATGCCGAACAGGGAACCAATCTGGCTGATCTGGGCAGAGCCTGTCACCAGGGTGTCCTTGGCCGAGGTCACGTTCGCCGGGGGGTTGATCGGGAGGCTAGCAGCAGCCACCGGGGTGAGCTTGTACTGCTGCACGCCCAACAGACCAAGCTCTACTTCGTAGGCGGCCTGTGCTGTGCCGGCGCGCTCAGGGTGCAGTTCGAAGCGGTTGCGCTCGAAGTACTGCACTGTGTAGGTCTTGTTGTCCGTGGCCGATACTTCCTGGAACGGCTCGCTCAACGGCAAACCGAACTGGGTGAGTCCGCCGTACTTGTTCCAGTACTCGAGGAACTTGCCCGAAAGGGTGTGGCGGGTCTCGGGGAACCACAGCTTGGTGGCGCTGAGATCCGCGGGCCTGTCGACGCCCACGAACGGGGCATCCGCGCGGTTGCGGACCTGCTTGGTAGCGGGGTCAACGCTGCCGCGGCCTTCGCTCAAGGTCGCGCCGAGGCGGCCAAGGAGCACATCATACGGGGCCCTATTCTCAGGGTGGGCCTCATAGCGGGCGCGCTCGAACCACTGAGTCTCATAGCTCCTGCCGTCTTCAGTGGAAATTTCGGGGCGGCGCGGGGTGATAGGCCAGCCGTTTACATAAACCGAGTTCTGCTCGCTACCCTGGGCGGTCCACACCTCAAGGAATCTGCCGGCAACGGGGATATTGTTCGGTCCCAGGTTGCGGGAAGTCTGAGCAGCCGCGTAGGCCTGACCGCCTACCGCCGGTAGGCTAGACAGAAGCATTGCGCCAACTACACCAGTGTAAAGCGCTGTCCTGCCGACGCCACGTTTGACGTTATTCATTCTCTCCTCCTATTTGGCGTGAGCCAAATGGTATCACGGGAAATGCCCAACAAGGAAAATGTGCTTTTGCCACTTGGAAGCTATGGCAATTGCGTGGGGCCGAGGATCAGCAGTGTGCGGCGCTCAAACTGGGCCCTTTCTCTCTACCACCGACGGTCTTTGGTTCCGTCTCTGGCCTGGCCTAGCTCTGGCCCGGCCGGTGGTCCTTCCCACCTCCCTTCTTACTCGGAGATTTTTCTTTCACAGCCATATTCGGTTGTAGATATTCAGTTTTTAGTGCCGAGTAAAGACTCGACTCTTGCGAGCGGTTCTATCAGGCACATTACCTCGAATGGTACCATATCGCCCGATTAATGGCAAGTGCCTCCACTTATGGCCTGGGTGTGCTTCCCAATCCCTCCTCGGAATCACTGCCGACTTTTCGCCCGCAATTGTATACACAACAAAAAGCGCGAAAAGGTTCATTTTACGCGCGAAACAGGGGGCAGGCAGTATGAATAACACGTAACGCGTAACTCGTAATTTGCGGTACTGAACCGGCTATCACGAGTTCCGAGTTACGTGTTACGTGTTACGTGTTACGCGTTACGCGTCACCTGCCCAAACCGAATTCCAAGGTCCCAAATCACTTGAAATGCCACTGCCCGACGTTGAAGAAAGGTGTGACCTTTCCCGCCGAGGTCTTCCAGTTGGCGAGGGTGGTCCTGTGCACCTCGATGTGAGGCCTTACGTAAAGGGGCACCAGCGCCACTTCGTTCATCAGCTTGACCTGGATGTTGGCGGCCAACTCACCTTGCTTGCTCCGGCCCGCTTCGAGCGCGAATTGCTGTAGCTGTGGGTCCAGGTCGGCGCTGCTGTAGCGCCTGTAGGCTACCAACCTGCCTTTTGCAACCTCGTCCGCTACGACGTTCGGGGTGTACCAGTCGCTGAAGTCCGCGTAGTTACCCAGCACGGAGGCGTAGGCGCACAGGTCGCACGTTTCGCCGTTGCAGTCGGGGCAGGTGCTGGTGACCTTCTTCACCTCAACGCGTATGCCCAACGCCTCCAGGTCTGCTTCCACCTGCGCGGCCGCGGCCTCTCGCGGGCGGTTAGTGCCCACGACCACGTACTTCAACTCAAGACGCTCTCCACCCTTAGCACGCACTCCGTCGGGCCCCTTCACCCAGCCCGCCCCGTCCAGTATGGCGTTGGCCTTCGCCACGTCGTACGCGTACTGGGGCAGCTTCAGCTTGTCGGTCCACTGTTGCGCGAACGCCGGGTTCTGCATCGACAAGGGAGAGGCGGGCGGCAGCGGAGTATGCAGCACCGTGCCCTTGCCCCTCAGCGTGTCATTCACGATCTTCTGGCGGTTGATGCCCGTGATTATCGCCTCACGCACCGCCTTGTCCCGCAGCACCGGCGAACCAAGATCGAAGTCAATCCGCTCCCACCGCAGTCCAGGCACGTAGTCCACCGTCTGCACCCCGGCGAGTTGTTCCAGCCCCTCGGAAGGTGCGGTAAAGCCCTCACCCGTCGCCGCGTCGAGGTCGCCCACCCGTAGCAGCCCCAACAACTGCGTGGGATCGCTTATAAAGCGGATGATAATGCGCTTGAGAATAGGCGGGTCGGTGAGCGCGTAGTGCTCGTTGGGCACCAGGTCTATCTGTTGCGCAGGCACCCATCTTTCTATCCGGTACGGCCCGCTGCCGATGTGCCCTGCTTGTGCGTAGCTCGAATAGCTGATGGTGTCGAACGGCACGTTCTGCAACACATGGCGCGGGTGAATCGTGCCCACGGCGTAGTAGTTGGGGTGCGTTACCGGCTGTTTGGCCTCTAGGTAGGGCTGCAAATAGGCGTACTGGCGTTTGTCGGTAGCCTTCTGCCATAGGTCGGACGCCTGCTTAGGGCTGAGCCAGTTGTAGATGATCGTGTACTTGTCCGGCTGGTCGATGGTGGCTATCTTTTGCCATATCGTGCGGTCCAGCACCGGCGTGTTGGGGTCGGTCAGCAGCTTGAACGAGAAGACTGCGTCGTGCGAGGTAAGCTCCGTCCCGTCGGACCACTTCAGCCCGCGCCTTATCTTGTACTTGGTCACCAGGTGCCGGTCGTCACCGATGCCCACAAAGTAAGAGCCACCGTTTTCCAGGGTCGGCAGGTAATAAGCGTCCTCCGGGTGGTAGTTGCCGTTGTGGTCCTGCCCCACCAGCCCATCGTCCACGGCGTCGATGACCGCCGAGGCCACATACGAGTCCTGCGCCCAGCCCACAAGGTTGGCAGGCTCCTGGGAGAAGCCCACGAAGGCCACGTCCCTGGTGGTGCCCATGTTCTTTGGCGGGGCGGTAGGCAGTTGCTCGCCTGGCACCGGGGTCAGCCTGTACTGCTGAACGCCCAGCAGCCCTAGCTCCACCTCATAAGGCGCGGTCTTCTCCGGGTGCAATTCGAAGCGGTTTCGCTGGAAGTACTGCACCGTGTAGGTCTTGCCGTCGGTGACCGACACTTCATCGAACTGCTCGCTCAGGGGGAAGCCGAACTGCGCGATTCCGCCGTAATTCTTCCAGTATTCCAGTATCTTGCCCGATATGGAGTGGCGCGTCTCCTGGAACCAGACCTTCTCCCTGCCGTTCGCATCGGCAGGCTTGTCGATGGGGACGAAGGGCTGGTCCGCGGGGTTGCGCACCTTTCGCGTCACCGGGTCTGCCGACCCGCGCCCCTCGGCCAGGTTGGTGCCCAGCAGCCCCAGCAGCACGTCGTACGGGGCCTGGTTGCCGGGGTGCGCCTCATACCGCGCCCGCTCGAACCACTGCACCTCGTAGACCTTGCCGTCGGACAGGGAGATTTCGGCCCGCCGTGGGGTAATCGGCACGCCGTTCACGTAAATGCTGGCCTGCTCGCTCCCCTGCTTGTTCCACTCCTGCAAGAACCTGCCGCACACCTCGAACTGCCCTATTGTGCGGCAGTCTTGCTGCGCTGCTACATTGCTGACACCACCGGGTGCGACGGTCCCTACCAGCAGGCTCGTAACAGCCAGCCCGAATAGCACCACCCGCGTGAAGACTTTGCGACTAGTCATGTGCAGTTTGCCTTCCCAATCCTGATACTCCATTCTTGATTACGTACTTAGCCCTAAAACCTTCTATGCTTACACCTAATATTGCAAATTTTCGACATTGCCTCAATGGCTAATACTGAAACGGATTACTGCTGCCGTTTTGTGCCTGGGTAGCCCAAGTAACTGCCTCACTTGATAAACATCGCGTCCCCGAAGCTGTAAAACCGGTACCGCTCCCGTATTGCTTCATCATAAGCCCGCAACACCAGCTGCCGACCGGCAAACGCCGACACCAGCATGAGCAGCGTGGTGCGGGGCAGGTGAAAGTTGGTAATCATCGCGTCTACCAAGCCGAAGCGATATCCTGGCCGGATGTACAACCGCGACCAACCCTCGCCCGCTGCTACTTGCTGGGCGCGGTTCCCGCTCTCGATATCCTGCGCCTGAGCTACGGTTTCCAGCACCCGCACGCTCGTAGTGCCCACGGCTATCACCCTGCCCCCGTCGGCCCGCGTCCGCGTGATTGCCTCCGCCGTATCCTGGGGAAGCGCATACCATTCACTATGCATCGGGTGCTCCTCTACGTTCCCTTCGTGCACGGGCCTGAACGTGTCTAGGCCGACGTGGAGCACCACCGTGGCGAACCCAACGCCTCTCTCTTTCAGTTCCCCAATCAAGCGTTCGGTGAAGTGGAGGCCCGCCGTGGGTGCCGCCGCCGAGCCTTCGGTGCGCGCGTACACGGTCTGGTAGCGAGATGGGTCATCCAGCTTCTCGTGGATGTAGGGCGGCAGGGGCATCTGGCCGAGGGCATCCAGCAGCGGGCGCGGCGGCCTGTCGAACCTGACGATCCTGCCGCCCAACTCGGCGCGGGCCACTACCGTGGCTTCGAGATACGGGCCGCCGTCCGGGTTGCCGAAGCCCAGCCGAGTGCCTTCCATCACCCTGCGTCCGGGGCTGACCAGGGCCTCCCAGGTGGCAGGCTCCGCACCCTCTTCCTCCGGTTGCGGTGCGGGCCGCAACAGCAGCACCTCCACCTTACCCCCGGTGCCCACCTTGTAGCCGAGCAGCCGCGCCGGCAGCACCTTGCTCTCGTTCGCCACCAGCAGATCGCCGGGGCTCATGTAATCCACTATATCGTAGAACCGCCTGTGCTCTATCCTGCCCGCGCCTCGATCCAAAACAAGCAGCCGGGCATGGTCTCTAGGCTCCACCGGCGTCTGAGCGATTAGCTCCGGCGGCAGCGAATAATCGAACTCCTCTATACGCATACTGCCATTATAGCCTCAAACGCTATCACAAGCCGGGCATACTGAGGAGCTTTTCCACATGGTGGAGTAACACGTAACACGTAACTCGTAACTCGTAACGTGGCTCAAGAAACTCCGTGCCTTATGAGCCGCTTAGTTGCTTATTGCACCCTTACGTGTTACGCGTTACGTGTTACTCGTCACGCCGTCTGGTTCAAATCTTGCTAAAACATACAAGTTGGCAGTGATACTGCCGCTAAGGCGCGACTTTGCGTATCCGGCAGTAGGAGCATGGCATTCCGCTCAGATGGTCAATAGTCATAACACATTTCACCAATCTAGAAGCCCCGACGCCGTGCCTGGCAGCAGCGGACCTGGCTCGATGGGGGAGCACTTGCAGGACAGAGGCTCTGGCTGGGTGCGGGTCATGTCGCGCTTGTCCGACTACCTGAACCATTCGGCAGCCCTGGACGCTATCTGCGAAGCGGTCATTGAGGACGCTGGTGCCTGGTTCCAGGCCGATTGTGGCTCGGTCTTCCTCGTGTCCGACACCCGGCACCTCCAATACGTGGCGGGCTTCGGCCTGTCCGCGCAGTTCGTCTCCAGGGTTGAGCAGACCACGGGTGAAGAGGCCTCTTCCTACTTCCTGTCGAGCGCCAATACCCCGCTCATGCTCTCCGACCTGCGCGCGGAGCCGCCGCGCTCTCCCCACCAGGAGTTTCTTCTGGAAGAGGGCTTCTGCGCGCTTGCGTCTCTCCCCCTGGTCAACAGGGGCAAGCTCCTGGGTTTCATGACGCTCTATTACGAGGATGCGCGCCCCTATTCCGAGGAAGAGTGTGATGGGCTGGAGATGGTAGCCAACATGCTGGCCCTCGCAGTCGCCAACACCCAGTTCACGGAGGCCAAGCAGGGGGAGGACCGCGCACGCGACCGCTTCCTGAGCGCCCTCAGCCACGAACTGCGCACTCCGCTTACTTCGATCATGGGCTTTACCCAGGTCATCCGCAAGCGGCTGGCGAACACCCCCAACGCCGACCCACGCCTCGCGGACCAACTTGAAGTGCTCTGGACTCAGGCCCAGCGCCTCAACCGCCTGATCGACACCTTCGTAGACCTCTCACATATCGAGCGTGGCGAGTTCGAGATCAACCTGGGCAAGGTGGAGCTGACGGCCATTCTGCGGGCGGCGGTGAAGCAGGCGGTGGCGCAGGCCCGCACCCAACAGCCCGTGGAGACCAGCTTTTCCGAAGACTACATCTGGGTGCACGGCGACGGCAAGCGGCTGGAGCAGATATTCACCCACGTCATCTCCAACGGCCTGAAATACTCCCCGCCCGACCAACCTGTCGTGGTGAGCGCCCGCACCGAGCAGCAGGACAGCCGCGTAATCATCGACGTGGCAGACTGCGGACCCGGCATCCCCCAGCACCTGCGCAAAGACCTCTTCGAGCGCGGCAACCCCGGCGACGCCCAACGCTCCGGCGGCCTCGGCGTCGGACTCTTTCTCGCCCGCACCGTCGTAGAGGCGCACGGCGGCCAGATAGGCGTCCAAAGCTCCCCCAGCGAAGGGACCAAAGTGACGATTGTCTTGCCGGTTTGATGCTGAAACGTGAAACGTGAAACGTGATGCGGCTTGTGTTATTGGGGTGCACGCGGTGTGGCTGGTTCGCTAGGGGACGCCCGTCGATTGAAATCGAGGGCTACACAAGGCAAAGTCCCCTTCCGGGGACTGGCTGAGTGCTAGGGCTTTCTCATGGGGCCAAGATGCAGCTAAAGTAGTCCGCCGCATGCGGACTTTGCAGAGTGTAGCCCTCGATTTCAATCGACGGGTGCCGTCCTTTGTCATATCTTCCTTACAGGGCGTCGTCCCTCGGCCCATCTACCTTACATGACACCAATCCCCTGGTATCCGCTGGCAACCTATATAACACAAGCCGCATCACGTTTCACGCTTCACGTTTCGGAACCCCGCCTCAGCGGTTGTGGAACAGCAACCTGAACACCCACAGCGACAGACTCTGCCACACCAACACCGCGACCAGCACCCACACTAGTGCCGTGTAGAAGCGCGACGCAACCCGGCGGCCCAGCAGCGTTAGCAGCCACACGCCCGCGACCATGCACAGCACCGGCATCGCGTACCAGAACTGCTTCAACACCTGGTCGATGTAAAAGTCCGCGAACGTAATCAGCGGCACCACCAGCAGCCAGGCCCCGGTCCACACACGCTGCCAGGGCAGGGCAGGAGCTAACGGGCCACGGTATCTCGCCCTCGCCACGAGCGCGTACACCTCGCTGGGCCGACTTACGCTCCTCGTCTGCCGCTGCCCGCGTTCCCTGCCCAGGAACACCCACAGCGTGCCCGCCAGCCCTAGCACCAGCACGAGCCACAGGTTGTAGGCATAAAATGGGGTCGCTAACGCGCCGTTTACGAAGTCCCAGAAGGTGGGGCGCAGGGTGGTGAGGCTGCCCTGCGTCTCCGCCGCCCTGCCGAACGTCGGCAGCGTGTCGTTCAGGATGCGCCCCACGTGCTCCCCGTAGTAGACCAGCAGCGCCAGCCCCGCCGCGGCCACCCCCGAAAGGAGCAGCGCCGTCCACCGCCTGCGCTCTCGCCCGCCGAACAGCCAGCCGAGCACCACAAGCGCCCCCACGAACAGTCCCGTGTAGGCTGCCGAGACCGTGTACGCCAGTAGAGACAACGCGAGCAGCAGTGTGGATGTGACCCACACTCGGGGCCTGGTAAATCGCTCCCAGAACAGTGCCGTGAAGCCCACCCAGGCCGCCACCAACCACAGCGCAATTTGCGTCGGCCAGTTCCCCCATTGCTGGAGCAGGAACATCGCAGGCACGATAGAGTAGACGCCCGCTGTCGCCACCGCCACTCGCGCCGCGCGCTCGCCGCTTTCTCCGCGCCGCGCCCGCCCCAACCCAAGGCCGATGACGAACACCAGCGCCACCTTAAGCGATTCCAGTATCGCCATGGCTACCGGCACCGTGGTGGTCATGGGCAGCGGCAGCCAGGCCAGGGGCGTGCCCACCACGTAGAAGAAGGGCGAGTAGGGGATGAAAGCGCGGGCCGAACCCCATTCGTCCTTCGGCATCACCGAGAACGCCAGGCTCTCCCCGAAATACTGCTCGAACGACCTGCCGTGGAAGAAGACCTCGTTCATGTAGGTGATGTACTTGACATGGAACGGCGCGTCAATCACGAACGAGTGCGGGTAGAGCAGCCCGCCCACCTTCAGCACCACCGACAGCATCACCAGCCCGCGCAGCCACGCCCAGGCCCACTCCGGCACCCGCCGCGCCCCACGCCACCCCGCGGCTCCGACCAGCGACCTCACCGCCACTTCCGCTAGGACCGCCACAATCAGCGCGATAAGCAGCGTAATGACCAGCCTGTCGGTGAATATGGTAAGCAGCAGCCGTTGCACCGCGATAACACCCGCGCAAGCCGCCAGGAACAGCACTGTCAGCAGCCCCGCGCCCCTTGGCGTGAGCCACACGGCCCGCAGCAGCAAGTACAGCAACGCCGCCGACAGCAACAGCCCCAACACCTGCGTCAGCGACGGGATCACCAACCCGGCTGGGCGGTCCACCCGCGCGAAATCGGCCAGGAAGCCTAGCTCTCGGCGGTCGGTGCCCTGCTTGAAGGTGGGGGAGGTGAAATCGAGGCGCACGTCGCCGGACAGGTCCACCCAGGCCGGGTCCACGCTGACGGTGTAAGCGGTGCTGTTCGGCGTCAGCTTGAGCGGCGCGACCGCGTGCCCGTTGACGCGCACGGCCATTTCGCTGGGGTTAGGACCGCCTGTGAGTTGAAGCTGCACAGCCAGAGGGGAGAGCGGTTTACCCATCCCCTGGAACACAATAGAGCTATTGGCCCTGCTCCAGCGATAGGTGGCCTGCTCGTTGCGCTCGGGGTCGTGGAAGCCGACCATGTGTTGCGTGTCGAACTGGCTGCCAACGTCCACCAGCAAGGCGCGGGGACTCTGGTACGCCAGCACAATCACCGCCAGCCCCACAGCCAGGGCCGCCCACAACGCCCGCTCCCGCACCACCCCCAGCACGAAGCCGCCCCACCTCGACCACAGGCTCCGGGGCCGATCCTCAGCTATGCCTAATGCCAATCTCATTAGTCGTTAGTCCCGCTCCTAGTGCCAGGTTCGCGAATATAGGTAGACATAATCACCGATAGAAGAACCAGCATGGGTACCATAAACGGCACCCCCGTGCTCTTACCTCGCCGCCACTCACTTACCCTCAGCTTCATCTTCGTCATTCTGAGCGCAGCGAAGAATCAGCCACCCCTTCCTAATAGTCCCTACCACAGTACCCAAAGCCTCTACCTTGTCATTCTGAGCGGAGCGAAGAATCTCGTCCCTCAGCACCCAAATAACACCTTTCCCAAGCACCCAAAGCTCCTACTTTGTCATTTTGAACGCAGTGAGAAATCTCGTCCCTCACCATCCAAGTATCACCTTTCCTACGGCAACAAAGTCGCCGTAGAATAGTGCAGTAGCGGGGTAGCGGACGAGATTTCTCACTGCGTTCGAAATGACAGGGTGGGACTTGGTCCCCTGAATCACAACATAGTGCCTACCCGAAAGGCCCGGTCGATTGTTCCTTTAGACTTTGCTCCCGGACAGATTACCCTTCACCCCGCCCGCTCAACTCCGCGCAAAGGCGTTCCCAGGCCGCATCAACCTGCCCGTATGTCTCCTGCAACGACCCTGAGTTGTCTATCACCACGTCCGCGCGCGCTACCTTTTCTTCCTGGGGCGATTGCGCGTCAATCCGCATGATCGCCTCGTCCCGCGAGTACCCCCTGGTGCGCATCAATCGCTCTATCTGCTGCTCCCTGGTACACGTCACCACCCAGACCACGTCAGACCGGGCGGCCCACCCCGACTCGAAGAGCTTGATCGCGTCCACGACCACCCGCTCGTCAGCCGTGCGTATCTCCTCCTCGATCATGTGCCGCACAATCGGGTGCTCTATCTCCTCCAGCCGCTTCAGCCTCGCCGGGTCCGAGAAGACAATCCTGCCCAGCGCCCGACGGTCTATCTCCCCGTCCTCGCCCAGTATGCCCTCACCGAACTCCTCCACCACCGGCTCGAACGCCGCCCCTCCACGCCTCAGTATAACGTGGATAAGCGCGTCCGCGTCAATCGTGTGCGCCCCCAACTCCCGCAGCCGCCGCACGACGGTGCTCTTGCCACAGGCGATATTGCCAGTCAGTCCAATGAGAAACTTCTTCATTTCGGATTTCGGATTTCGGAATGCGGATTTAGTAGGTATCCAGCTAAATCCGCATTCCGAAATCCCAATTCCCAAATCAAACAGCCGTTTCTTCCTCCACCCGCTGCCACTCTTCGTATGCGCGTTCCAGGGCTTCTTCAAGTTCGGTGTAGCGGGTGCCCAGCTTCACTATCGCTTCCAGGTCGCGCTTCTCCGTGGCGGCGGTAAGGTCGTCGGACACCTTGTTGAGGGTCTCTTCAAGCTCCGAGATGCGAGCCTCGGCTGCCTGCTTGCGTTTCTGTAGCTTCGAGCGCTCCCGCTCCTGCGCCCTCTCCTGGCGCTGCACCGTCTTGCTGCCCTCGCGGGTGTCCTTTGCCTGCGGCGGGGGTGAGCCGTTACTGGATGCGGCCTGCTTGTTGCCGTTGCTCCCCGGCTGCGCGGGTACCAGGCCAAGCTCTTCTCGCCGGGCCTTCTCCGCCACGAACTCCGAGTAGTTGCCGTCGTAACTCGACAGGGTGCCCACATCCAGCAGCCACACTTGAGTTGCCAGGTCGTCAATGAAGGCACGGTCGTGCGACACGAACAGTATCGTGCCGTCGTAGCCGCCCAGCACGTCGGTCAGCGCCTCCTGCGCGTCGAGGTCGAGGTGGTTGGTCGGCTCATCCAGTATGAGGAAGTTGGCGTCGGTCAGCATCAGCTTGGTCAGGGCCACCCGGCTGCGCTCTCCACCGCTCAGGTCCGCCACCTTCTTTTCGAGGTTGTCCCCAGTAAAGAGCATGAGAGCCAGCACCTCCCTCGCGTGCTGTTCGGTCATGTTGCGCACCGAGCGCACTTCGTCCATGACCGTGTTCGACCCGTTCAGCCCCTCGTGCGTCTGCGAATAGTAGCCGAAGCGGACGTTATGCCCCAGTTCGAGGTGCCCGCGCAACGGCTGCAACGCTCCCATGATCGTCTTCAGCAGGGTAGTCTTGCCCGCGCCGTTGGGGCCAATCAGCGCCACCCGCTCGCCCCGCTCTATCTCGAGGTCGGGACAGTGGGCTATGACTATCGGCTCGCCCTTGCCATCGCGCGGTGGGTAGCCAATCTCCAGGTCCTCGGCCTCGAACACGCTCCGCCCCGACCGGACGTGGGCGCGCAACGAGAGCCGTAACTGCCCCTTTTCGGTGGGTCGCTCCAGCTTCTCCATGCGGAAAAGCCGCTTTTGGCGTCCCATCGCCTGCCGGGTCTTCTGGCTGTTCTTGTAACGGCGGATGAACTCCTCCGTCTTCTTGATGACCTCCTGCTGCGCCTCATACTGCGCCATGAGCAACTCGTAACGCTCGGCCTTCAACTCCAGGTACTTGTCATAGGGCGCGGGGTAGTCCTGCAAGCGGCTGAACGCTTCCATCTCCCATGCCTCGCGCGCCGTGCCGCTCTTGGACCGGAACAGACCTTGCTCGTGCTTGGTGAATTCCATGTCGAGCGTGCGGTTGGTCACTTTGTTGAGGAAACGCCGGTCGTGGGCAATCGCCAGCAGCGTGCCCTTCCAGTTCAGCAGGAAGTTCTCAAGCCACTCGATGGCGGAGATGTCGAGGTGGTTGGTCGGCTCGTCCAGCAAGAGCACGTCGGGATTGGATAGGAGGGCGCGAGCCAGCGCCGCACGCGTTCTCTGCCCGCCGCTCATCGTGTTGAGGGGCTGCGTATATTGCCCCGGCTTGAAGCCTAGCCCCTGCAACACCTCTTCGATGCGGTGCTCCAGGTCGTAGCCGCCCGCCATCTCGAACCTGTGCGTCACCTGCTCGTACTCGGCCATGAGCGCGTCCCAGTCGCCGCCCGACGTGCCCGACATGCGGGTCTCAAGCTCCCGCAACTGCTCCTGCATGGCGCGCACGGGACCGCTGGCGTCCACCATCGAGTTGTATAGCGTCTCGTCGGGCGCGAAGGAAAGATCGGCCTCCGAAGCGAAGGACGAAGCCGCCTCCTGGGGCAGGTAGACCAGCTTTACCCCTTTCGCCTTGACGACAGCCCCGGTGCTGGGCTTCTCGTGCCCCGCGATCACCTTCAGCAGGGTAGACTTCCCCACCCCGTTCGGCCCCACGAGCGCCACCCGCTCTCCCGCGTTCAGGGTAAAGCTAACGTCCTCGAATATAGGGTATATGTTATACGATTTTGACAGACCGTAGACGGTCAATACCGAAGTAGCCATGCTGAATTATCCATCTATCTATATTGTAGGGTGCTCGCCGTGATGTTCCCGGCAATTATAGCAGCCGCCCGACCGCCTGGGCAACCTTCCATAGTTGTATGCAGACAAGCGTCAAAGTCGTACAGGTAACGAAATTAGCACCGAAAGCCCCACCCTGTCATCCTGAGCGCAGCGAAGGATCTCAATAAGGTGAGTAAGGATGCTG
>JALZHI010000005.1:0-19557 GCA_030913985.1 Chloroflexota bacterium
CCCCAATTCCCAAATCCGCCTAGTGTTTGAAGTGGCGGCGGTGGGTGAAGACCATTGCCAGGCCGGCTTCGTCGGCGGCTTCAATTACGGCGTCGTCGTTGACGGAGCCGCCGGGCTGGATTACGGCGGTTACGCCCGCCTCGGCTGCGGCCTGCACGCCGTCGGGGAAGGGGAAGAAGGCGTCCGAGGCTAGGACGGAGCCGCGCGCCCGGTCGCCCGCCTTGTTGGTGGCGATCTTCACCGAGTCGACCCGGCTGGGCTGGCCGCCGCCTATGCCCACCGTCGCCAGCTTTCGGGCCAGCACTATGGCGTTCGACTTGACGTGCTTGACGGCCCTCCAGGCGAAGGTCAGGTCTGCTATTTCTTCGAGCGTAGGGTGCCGCAAGGTGACAGGCTCCATGACCGGGGCTTCGGTCGCGGCATCGCGGGTCTGCACCAGGAAGCCGCCGCTGATTTGCCGGAAGGCCAGCCTGGAGGCGAACAGGTCATCTCTGTGTTCGACGTCGGGGTCTGGCACTATGAGGATGCGCAGGTTCTTGCGGCGGGCGAGCAGGTCTATCGCCTCCTCTGAGAAGCCGGGCGCTACCAGCAGGTCGAAGCGCGTTTTGGCAATGATCTCCGCCAGCGCCTCGTTGACGGGCCGGTTCACGCCCACTATGCCCCCGAAGGCCGATACTGGGTCGGAAGCCAGCGCCCGCTCGAAAACGGCGTCCAGGTCCTCCTCTCCCGCGCCGCAAGCGATGCCGCACGGTCCCGCGTGCTTGATGATAGCCACGGCGGGCATAGTGTAGTCGCGCACTATGCTGAGGGCGGCATCGGCGTCGAGGAGGTTGTTGTAGGAAAGCTCAGGCCCCTTTAGCTGGGTGAGGGAGCCTACCAGGGTCGGGCCGCCCACGGGTAGCTCGTCCTTATAGAGAGCGGCCAACTGGTGGGGGTTTTCGCCGTAACGCAACGACTGGGCCTGCCGCAGGTTGAGGGCAATCGTTTCGGGCATGCTCTCCGCAGTGCCCTCCCCGGTCCTGTGCTCGCCCACGGTGGAACCCTGCTCGGCATCGCCACCCGCCAGGTACTGCGAGATGAGCGCGTCATACTGGGAGGTGTGGGCGAAGGCCTTGGCCGCCAGCCTCCTGCGGGTTTGCTGGCTTACCTCGCCGCTGTCGCGCCACTCGGAGAGGACAGGCTCGTAGTCCGCCGGGTCTACCAGCACCACTACGCCGCTGAAGTTCTTGGCCGCCGAGCGTATCATGGTGGGGCCGCCCACGTCTATCTGCTCGACCGCTTCTTCCAGGCTGACCCCCTCCCGCTCGATGGTCTTGGCGAACGGGTACAGGTTCACGGCCACGAGGTCTATAGTTTGCAGGCCGTGCTCGGCTAATTCGGCCAACTGCCCCTCGTCGCGCCGCGCCAGCACGCCCGCCAGCACGCCGGGGTGCAGGGTCTTGACCCTCCCGCCCAGTATCTCAGGGAAGCCGGTCAGTTCGCTCACCGAATGGGCCTCTACTCCCGCCGTCGCGAGCTTCGATTTGGTGCCCCCGGTGGCGTAGATGGTGGCACCCATAGCGATAAGGGCGTGCCCCAGGGTCTCAAGCCCGGCGGGGTCGGACACGCTCACTACGGCGTTGAAGGGGCGGGGGTGTGGGGTGCTCATGGTAAGACTCCTAGTTCTGAAACGTGAAACGTGAAACGTGATGCGGCTTATGTTATTTGGTGCGTGAAATTGATGCTGCTATTTTACAGGACCACTGTTACCCCCTGTCATCCTGAGCGTAGCGAAGGATCAGGTGGGCAGGCGAGAGTCCTCAACATTGTGGATGCTATTGGTAAGTGGAGCAATGGCCCTGTTCGTTGCGCGAGTCAAGAACGGGCTGCTGATCCTTCACTGCGTTCAGGATGACAGAGGACGCATTGGTCCTGTAGTACAAGCCCTTGCGCATCCACGTACCATATACCACAAGCCGCACCACGTTTCACGTTTCACGTTTCAGCACCGTTTCAGAACCCGTATATCACCGGGAACTTGGTTGTGACGTAGTCGCGCCAGGCCTGGGTGCTGACGGGCCGGCCTGTGATGCGCTGGGCGAGTTCGTTGGCGTCGAACTTGCGGCCATGCTGGTAGATGTTGGTTTGCAGCCAGTGGAGCAGGTTGGCGAACTCGCCCCTGGAGATCTGGTCGTCCAGGTCGGGCATGTCGCGGTGGGCCTGTGCGAAGAACTGCGCGCCCACTACGTTGCCAATCGTGTAGCCGGGGAACGAGTAGCCCTGTCCCCACGCCCAATGGATGTCCTGCAACACGCCTTGCACGGGGTCGGGGGGCACGATGCCGAGGTACTCTTGCATCTTGTCGTTCCAGATCTCTTCCAGATTGTCTATATCTACCCGGCCTTCGAGCATGGCGTTCTCCAGTTCGAAGCGCATGAGCACGTGCAGGTTGTAAGTCACTTCATCGGCTTCCACGCGGATGTACGAGGGGTATACCTTGTTGACGGCCCTGTAGAAGCGGTCCACGTCTACGTTGCCAAGCTGCTGCGGGTAGGCCTCTTGCAGACGTGGGAACAGGTAGTCCTGGAACGGCCTGCCCCGGCCAACCAGGTTCTCCCACAGCCTCGACTGCGACTCGTGCACGCCCGCCGAGGTGCCGCTGGAGAGGGGCGTGAAGGCGAGGTCGGGGCTTACCCCCTGCTCGTACAGGGCGTGCCCGGTCTCGTGCAGCACCGCGAAGAGGCACGCGCTGAGGAAGTTGGGCAGCACGCGGGTGGTAATGCGCACGTCGTCGCGGCTCATCGACTGGCAGAAGGGGTGGGCCGTGAGGTCGAGCCTGCCCCGGCTCGCGTCGTAGCCGTACTGCCTGGAGATGCCAAGGCTGACGTCAAGCTGCTGCTGCGGCTCGTAGTGCTGGAAGAGAAAGCTGTCGTCCACGGCGTCCTGGCGCTTCACTATCTCGCGCACCAGGGGCACAATCGTCTCTTTCAACTCGGAGAAGATGGTTTCCAGTTGCGTGGTGTTCATGCCCGGCTCGAAGATGTTGACGAAGGCATCATAGGGCCTTTCTTCGTAGCCCAGGGCGTCGGCCAGCTGGCGGGTTAACTCGTTGTTGCGTTTGAGGGCGGGCGCGAAGAGCTTGAAGTCCTTCTCCTGCTTGGCGTGGTGCCAGGCGGTGATGCCCTCCGCGGTGCCTTGCTGTAGCTCCTGCACCAGCGAGGAGGGCACCCGTGAATACTGGTCGTAGTCGCGCCTGGTGACCTTTATGAGGCGGGCATCGTCGCTGTCGGGGTCGAGGTCGGCGGTTTCGGCCGAGAGGTCTTCCAGCAGCCTGCCCACTTCTTCCGAGGTGAATAGCTCGTGCTGCATCTTGGCGATGACCGATAGCTGCCTGCCCCGCGCCTGCGAGCCACCTTCGGGCATGTAGGTCTCGCGGTCCCAGTTGAGCAGCCCCAGCACCTGGTTCAACGCTACCGACTCGGCCAGTATAGCCTTCAGCCGGTCCATCTTCTCGCTCATTCTAACGCTCCTCTTTGTAGGGTAGTGACTCCGGCCATTTTACCACTTTGGGCTGCTTGGTACTAGAAGGGCGGAATTTTGATGAAACCGCAAAGGCGCAAAGAGCGCAAAGGACACGGAACGCGGGGGAAGGCTTTGGAGAGTACAAAGGGACCAGGGCACATGATGTTGTACCCTGGTCCCTTTGGCTTAGAACACCACCCTAACCTCAGTGTCCTTTGCGCTCTTTGCGCCTTTGCGGTTTCGTCTCCTTATACGTTGACGTTGACCTGTTCGGCTTCGAGTTCGCGGAGGAGGCCGGCGAGGTCGAGGGGTTCGCTGACCATGGCGATTTCTTCGCCGTTGCGCGGCCATTCGGCGGGGTCGCGGTCGCGGTAGATTTCGATGCCGTTGCCGTCGGGGTCGTGCAGGTAGATGGCTTCGCTGACGCCATGGTCGGACGCGCCGTCGATTGCGACACCGTGCTGCACGAGGCGGTAGAGGGCGCGGGCAAGCTCCAGGCGGTTGGGGTAGAGGATGGCGAAGTGGTACAGGCCGGTGCTGCGGCGGGGCGGGGGAGATGCGCCTCGGCTCTCCCAGGTGTTCAGGCCGAGGTGGTGGTGGTAGCCTCCCGCCGAGAGGAAGGCCGCGCTGTTGCCGTAGCGCTGCATCACCTCGAAGCCGAACGCCTCCGAGTAGAACTTCACCGACCTGTCGAGGTCCGACACCTTGAGGTGTACGTGGCCGATGTGGGTCTGCGGGTGGATGGGTTGGTTTATGCTGTTGTCCATGTTATGTGCTCCTGTGGCGAGTTGCTTAATTCATTGTGCTGTTTCTATGATGTTGGGCAAGCTATACCCAACCAAATTATACCACAATTTAGTATATATGTAAACTATATGTTCTTGCCGTACCCGTTTCTGCCTGCCAGTGCAGGCATGTTATTCCGGCTGAGGTTGCGCATGTTGCCTGAGAAACTCGGCAATAGCAGGCTTATGTAGCCTACCTTGAGCTACTTGCAATACCATATCTACAATCTCGTCTTGAGTAGCAATTACTTCTGTTCCATTTAGCTTCAGGAACACGAGAGCCGCGTCAAGTCCTACACGTTTATTGCCGTCAATGAAGGGGTGATTTTGCACCAGATGGTACAGGTAGGCCGCTGCCATCTCAAAAACATCTTCGTGCAGATAATTCCCACCGAAGCCAGCTTTCGGCATGGCAAGCGCCGAGTCCAGCATCCCAGGCTCACGTAATCCCTCACTGCCGCCGTAATTCTTGATCGCGTCGGCGTGTAGTTGTTTTACTCGTTCTGCGGTAAGAAACCTGAGCTTCATTGCTATTCCGCAAGGCGCTGGAGAGCATCACTATACCGGGCATTCACCGAATCAAGGGCTGCCTGGAACTCAGCATCCGACACGCCTTCTTCATCCAGTGGGCCTGTAGTGAGTGTGCCCAAGGTCTC
This sequence comes from Chloroflexota bacterium, assembly GCA_030913985.1. Lineage (GTDB taxonomy): Bacteria > Chloroflexota > Chloroflexia > QHBQ01 > JADMIH01 > JADMIH01. Next base: position 4,943 of record JALZHI010000005.1, read on the forward strand.
AGAATGGGCTAGGTCGTTGAGGATGAGCGCCGCCAACAGCAGCCGCTCTTCCACAGGCAGTTCTCTGATTGTTGAAGCGTATATCTCTTGTGCTGTCTGCATAGCTCTACCTACCTTCTACTTTCCTAGAACCTCACCAACTCCTCCAGCGCCCTCTGTATCTTGCTGCTGGTGGGCATGACTTCCTCAAACAGGTTGTGGTGGGTGGGGGAGGGCACGTCCTCGGCGGCCACGCGCCTTACTGGGGCGTCGAGGTACATGAAGGCCTCCTCGGCTACCTGGGCGGCTATCTCAGCGCCGAAGCCGCAGGTGATGGTGTCCTCGTGCACGACCAGCACCCGGCCAATCTCCTTCACCGCCTCCATGACGGCTTCCTTGTCCCACGGCACTATTGTGCGCAGGTCCAGCACGCGGGTCTCGGCACCCGTTGCCTGGGATACGGCGTTGGCAGCCTCTATGGAGCGGTACACGGTGTCGCCCCAGGTGACGATTAGCGCGTCAGCGCCTTCCCTCGCCACGCGGGCCTTGCCGAACGGCACCTCGTAGTCGGGGCCGGGGTAGGGGGCGTTGGCCTCGCGGTAGCGGTAGAGCAGGCGATGCTCCAAGAAGACCACCGGGTTGTCGCCGCGCAAGGCGGTCCTGAGCAGGCCGACGGCGTCAGTGCTGGTGGCGGGGTAGGCAATCTGCCAGCCGGGCAGGTGGGCAAACACCGCCTCGCCGCACACCGCGTGCCAGGGGTCGCCGCCCATCACCTGGTACCCCACCGGGATGCGCATCACCATAGGCCCGCCGAACCGCCCGTTGGTGCGCCAGCGGAGGCTGCCCGCGTCGGTAATCTGCTCGTGGGCCGGGTCGGCGTACTTGCGAAACTGGATTTCGGGGACGGGGCGCAAGCCGTTCATCGACATGCCCACCGCGCGGCCGATAATGCCTTCCTCGTTGAGGCTGGTGTCGAAGCAACGGGCTTCTCCGTACTTGGCCTGCAAGCCCTCGGTCACGCGGTGCACGCCGCCGAACGCCCCCACGTCCTCGCCAAACACCAGCACCGCGGGGTCGTGGGCCATCTCGTCGTCTAGCGTCTGCTTGATAGCCTGCTGCATCGTGAGGCGTGGGCCTTCGCTGATAGGCGTGGTGCTCGCGGGCGTGCGGGCGGGGGCGAACAGGTGCTTCAAGCCGTCGCCCACCTGGGGGTCGGTGCCCTCTCTCCAGGCGGCCTCGGCCTGCTCCCTGGCGAAGAGTTCCGCTTGCTGTCGCATCTCCGCTATCTTGCCTTCGGGCACGCCATGTTCCTGCTGCAAGTAGGCAACCAGGCGAGTTACCGGGTCGCGGCGCAGGTCCTCCTCCTTCTCTTCGGAGGTCTTGTAAGCGGCGGGGTCCTGCCAGTTGTGCCCGGTGAGGCGCGGCACCCTGACGTGCACAAGCTGCGCCCCTCCACCCTGCCTGGCGCTGCTGATGGCCGAGTAGAGCGCGTTATAAAGCTCCACAATGTCGCCGCCCTCGACCGACTGTATGTTCAGCCCCTGGAAGTTAGCCAGGTTGTCCACGACCGAGGTAGCCGCCGACTGGTAGCGCCAGGGCACCGAGAGGGCGTACTGGTTGTCTTCGATCAGCATGACGTAGGGGAGCTTGCGCGGCCCGGCTATGTTGATGGCGCTCCAGAAGCCGTTGGTGGAGGTAGCGCCGTCGCCCGCGTGCACCAGGGCCACCGCGCCGTCGTACTCCTGCTCGCCCATGACTTCCACCCGGTAGCGCACCGCCTGCGCCCAGCCCACCGCCGGGGTGAACTGCGCGCCCACGTCGCCGGAAGCCGGGAGCACGGTCACGCCGCCCGGTTGCTTGTGGTTGAACACCACGCCGATGTCGCGCCCGCCCGACACCCCTTCCAGCTTGTGCATGTTGCTGGCGAACGCCTCCCACGGCGACAGGCCCACCCCGAGCATGAGGGGCCGCGAGCGATAATAGACCGTGGCGGCATCGTGCGGGTGGTCGAGCAGGGCCGCCGATATTAGTTGCGGTACTTCGTGCCCTTTCGCCCCGAACTGGAACTTGAGCTTGCCTTCCAGGGGCTTGTCGGGATTGGGACGGTACTCCTTGGTGACTTCCAGATCGTCCATAGCCCGCGAAATGAGGGCGCGTTGCAGGATCGAGAGCCACCAATCAGCGGAGGGACTTGCGGGCTCTGTGGGGGCGGGCACCGGCAGCCAATCGGCTCCAATGCTCGCGGGTTGCGTGCTGAGTGCCATTTCAACTCCTCATCGAGTAGAGACTATAAGCGAGGGACAGGCGAAACCCGTTCCCCTGTATCATACCAGAAAAGGTAGTGCCCTTCCGAGAGGAGTAAGGTCGCCAGAAGCAGGATTATTGTTCACCGCAAAGACGCAGAGAGCGCAGAGGCTACGCGGAGATTGTTATGCTTGGGTAAGCAAAAAGGCAACGGTGCGGGGTACACCGTTGCCTCTGGGTAGAACACCCTCTATTCTTCTCTGCGCGCCTTTGCGCTCTCTGCGTCTCTGCGGTGCAGTCGTCTATTCCATATGCCGCGCGGGTGAGGTCGGGGTGTGCTGTTGTATCAGGCGGTACTACTTTGTATCGTCGTCATCGATAGGCTTTGTAGAGGCCGGATCGTGTGGACCAGCATTAGAGTCAGTGGGAGGACTATCGTCCTGCTGGGTGTCCGCGAATATGGGCCTGGGTGCGGGGCTACCGGCGGTGAGGGCGGCCTGCTGTTCTTCAGGGGTGACATGGCCGTCACCGAGCGGTTCGGTCATGCCGCGACGTTGGCGGCTGCGGTACAGCCCCACGCCCGCTATGGCGATCACAGCCACGCCGATTACAGCCACCGTCTGCTGGTAGCCGAGCGAGTCGGCCATGGCCCCGGCGAAGAAGACGGGCACTATGAGGATGGCGTTCGACACCGTGTAGAACGCGCTGAATACGCGGGCGCGGATGCGTTCGGGGGCGTGTTCTTGCAGGGCGGTCTGCGCGGGCACCGATATAAAGCTGTTGAAGAGGCCCAGCAACAGCGTCAGCCCACCCAGCAGCCCCAGCAGCAGCCACTCCCATTCCGCCGGGAAGGCGTACTCGGCGTGCACCACCCCGCTGCCGAACAGTTCCGAGGCCCAGCCCATCGTGCTGCTCACCTGTTTGGTGGCTTCAGCGGCGGCGGTTACAGTCGCGGGCATCGAAGCGGCAGGCCCAAAGGCCCCGAACATACCCAGCACCCAGCGAAGGGTGACAGGCACCAGGGCGAACATCAGCAGCGTGCCTCCCGCGAAGAAGAGGTTCCAGTTAATCATCGTCTCGCGGTTGCGCTCGTTCGCCAGCCGCCCCACGAGCAGCACGCCCGCCACCAGGCCGATTCCACCGGGCAGCAGGATATAGAAGAGCTTACTCTCGTCCACCCCCAGCACCAATTTGAGGAAGTTGGGGCCAATGGTACCGAGCATCATGAACACCGCGATGGCGATGGACCAGTAGAGGATGGCGCTCATGATTACCTGGTCGCGCCGGATGAAGCTCCAGCCCTCCACCAGTTCATCGAGCGCCTGCTTGAAGCCACTTCTCGCGATTTCGCCCGTGCCTGCCGCGACCGACATGGCGCTCACCTTCTCGCCGCGAGCCTTGCGTGCCGCCGCCGTTTCCGTTGGCTGGTCGTTAGGCAATAAGTAAGTCATGCCTGCGGCGGCGATACACAGCAGGAAGCAGACGAAGTAAAGCCCGTTGTAGTTGTTGTGGAAGATCGTGTTCAGTAGCAGCGGCCCGAGCACCACAAAGCCGCCAAGCTGCGTGGCCGAGAGCGTAAGGTTGAACAGGGCGTTGGCCGTGACCAGCTCCCGCTTTTTGACTAGCTGGGGTATGAGGGCCGCTTCCGCCGGGTTGAAGAACTGGCTGACCGAGGCGAACAGGAAGGTAGCCGTGTAGAAGATGGGCAGCACCGCGCTTACGCCCCAGCGGGGGTCGGTGAAGAGGAAGGCCAGCACCATCACGCCGCGCAGGATGTTGGTCAGCACCAGCATCAGCTTCTTGGAGTTGCGCTCGACGAACACGCCCGCGATGGCGGCAAACAGGATGGCGGGCACCGTGAAGGCGATGATGATGCCGGAGGTAGCCGTACTCGACTTGGTGATGGAGGCGACCTGCAGGACCAGGGCGAAGTTCACTATCTGCTGGGCCGTCTGCGACAGGACCTGCGCGCCCCACAGCTTGGCGAAGTTGCCGTTCTTGATTACGTCCAGTAGCGACGGCGGTTTTTGTGCGGTTGTGGCGACGGGCTTGGCCGCTTCTTCTCTTAACATGGTCATGGGGTTCTGAAACGTGAAACGTGAAACGTGATGAGTACCGAGTACCGAGTACCGAGTGATAAGTGTGCCGTAGGATGTTACGGTTGCATGGCTGGTTGGTGTCGAACGTGAATTATCAGGGTTTAGTCATACGATAACACATACTGCTGGTGAGAACCAGAAGTTTCACGTTTCAGCTACGCTGCTCTCCCTGGAGACAAGCTTCTTTACGCGGCGCTCGAACTCGGAGCGGGCCATGAGGACCTTGTGGTCGCACTTGGCGCAACGAATACCGATGTCGGCGCCTACCCGCACCACGCGCCAGTCGTAGCTGCCGCAAGGGTGCGGCTTGCGGAGGGTGTACACGTCTCCTATTCGGATGTCCATCGGTTGCATTTAACGTGCCCCGTGCCGAGTTACGCCTAATTTGGTGCACGGTCCTACACAGGACCGCTTCAGGCTCTAAGCACGGTGCATTATAACACACGCTCCAGGCGGAGACTTGTGAGCTAAGTAGTACGTTGTGTGAAGGGTGCCAATTAATACTGCCCAACCAAACAAACCGCATAGACCAGAATAGGCAAGGTTGCTATACTATCCAACATTATGACCGACAAAATAGTTGCGCGCATCTTGCGGGAGATAGGGGTCGCGGACCTGCTCGATGTACTTGGCGAGAAATTAGCGCCGACCGACCTGCAATCCCTATTGCTGTCAGTCTTCCGCCTGCGGGCTGCGCACCAGACGCCGCGCCGCGTGCTCGAACAATACGAGCAAAGCGCGTTCGTGCGTCCCTCCACAGTGGACGTTGGCGCTCTCCTGGAGTTGGACGGGCTGGCCCTGGGCCTGGCGGTGCCGCTGTTCGAGCCGGTTGAGCTTTCTCCACTCGCGCCATTGGGCACCAGCTCTGCCTTGGCGCCCGTGGACCAAAACAAGGTCGTAGCTACCATCCGCAACACAGAGGTCGTCTCGGACTCCACGAACGTGCTGGCCCTGGAGTGCGCGCTTCGCCGCAGGGCGCAACGTCGTGGGGCCACTTACTCGCAGGATGTGGTTAGACTCTGCGCCAGCCACCGCCTAGTACGCGCCCAGCAGTATAAAGACCCGAGCTTGCGCGCCCACTTCCGCATGTTCGCCCTGTGTACCGGCGGCCGGGGTGACATCGACGGAAAGTTCGTGGCGGCGTCCCTAAAGGAGCAGATCGACTTCTATTTGCGGTTTCTCGCCTTAGTGGCGAAGCACGGCTACCACCTGTCGGGTGTGCGCATCGCTTTCACTCCGCTGGCAGGTGACCGCGAGCGCGAGCAACTTCAACAGCAGGTAATTTTGCCGTTGGCCGAGCAGTTCCCGGAAGTGCGCCTGGAGTTCGACCCCAACCCGACAACCACTTCTGGTTACTATGAGTTGGTGCGCTTCCAGGTCTATGCAACCGACTTGCAGGGAGTGGAATACATGATAGGGGATGGCGGCTTCAACGACTGGACCCAGAAGCTCTTGAGCGACCGGCGCGAGCGGCTTCTTACGAGTGGCATTGCGACCGAGCGCATGGTCGCGCTGTTTCGCCGCAACGCGATGGACTGACACCGGCACCGAACCTGGCTGTTGTAAGGTCCGATCTCTTATGCGCCCAGTGCCTTGTCCATGTTGAAGCGGACGGCTGTGACTTCGCCCCTGGCGGTCTCTTCGTCGCCGGAGTAGAGCGAGCACTCGACCAGGGCCTTACGGGGCTGCAACTGCGTCACCCTGGCGCGAAGGGTCACGGGCCGGTCCAGCGCGGTGGGCTTCAGGAAGCGGACGTTGAGGGTGCCGGTCACGTAGCTGATGCTGGGGGCCGAACCATGCTCTCGGCCCTCCTCACGGTAGGTCCAGGCGATAGCGGTCCAGATCGAGTGGCAGTCTATGAGGGAGGCGACCGTGCCGCCGTACATGACGTTGGGGAAGCCCGCGTTGTAGCGGGGCTGCGGCTCGAACCGGCACACGACCTCGGAGCCATCCTCCGCCCAGTGGCTCTTGATTCGCAATCCCTCCGGGTTGGCGGGGCCGCAGCCATAGCACGTGGCGTCGGGCCACACGTCCTGCAAACCCTCTCCCCTCTCGACCTGTTCGACTGCCATGCTTGCTCTCCTGCGTCAAGTGGTGATAACAGGCCATTATAGCACGCAGTTGGATGCTCATGCTGTAGCGGCATGTGTGTTGACAACACCCCAGACCGAGTCTATATTGGCGGCACACGCAATTGTATGGACGAGGGAGCAGTTTGCCATGAGCGAAACTAAGCTATGGGATAGTACGGATTGTGGTGCCTGGCACAGGGCGCTGGATAGCTACGAGGAGGTAGTGCGGGCGCAGGAAGTGAGCGGCCTTGAGGAGCTCGACCGCTGGTATCGAGAGGAGTTGCCTGGGGTGCTGGTGTCGCGCACGCCCGCGTACGTCACGCGGGAGGAGCTTGTGCAGGTCACGCGCTGGAAGATGAAGCGTGGCGTGTGGCGGCAGCGCAACCTGCTGCTGGTGGAGGCGAACCCGGAGGCAGAGGTGGAAGCGACTTCCAGGGAAGCGTTCGCCGCTGCGCCCGACCCCCGCAAGCCTGTGAGCCTGCTGGTGCGCTTGGCTGGGGTGGGGCCTGCCACGGCCTCGGGGGTGCTCGCGGTCCACAGCCCCGAAGTCTACCCCTTCTTTGACGAGCTAGTGGTGGGGCAGATTCCGGGCCTGGGGGAAGTGGCCTTCACCGCGCCTTTCTACTACAGGTACGCCGAAATGCTCCGTAAGCGTACAGAGGAACTAAACGGGGGTTGCGAGCACCGTACGTGGACCGCGGATGGCGTAAGCCAGGCGTTATGGTCAGCTTCGGGTGGAAAAGCTGCATGGAGCTCCTAACGACCCAAGGCCCATGAAAACCGGTTGCCAGTACTGTGACGTGTGACCCAGCTAGGCTAATCACTCCGGTAGGCAGAGACGCTTTCTAGATGCTTCCGGCAATACAGACGCCTACCGGAGTTGCTTACGCGGGGAGCGTGTGAAACTCGCCGCCAGTGCTTTCTATTTGTACTGGATACCCTCCCAGCTCATCGGGTATCTGAGCTTTCAACCGACGAGTTTTCCTTACAACATAGACTTGGATTATCGGCTGACCCCTGTCCTCACCGATACCAACTCCTTCGACGCCGTCTATGCTCATTAGCTGCATCTCGTGCTTTTCTTTGATTTGCTTAATTGTTGGCATATCTCCACTCCTTCCAAGTGTTGCCAAGTCCTACCTTGTAAGAACCTGTGGCGGCTAGAGCTGCACTTCCAGCAAGCCCCGTTCAGTCCATTTCTATTATATTACACCACAGTCTGATTGAGTATATTACACCACAGCGTTGTTGAGTTAGCCTGTCGCTGACTGCACTCACTTAGCCTCATTTCTAGACCTCTCTAATGTCTGCCTAATGGGTTAGCACCGAAAACAGACGAAAGGGCTGAGTACCTGTCGGGTACTCAGCCCTTTCGTCTGTTTTGCAGGTACTTCAGCGACATATGAGCCTAATGACCGTCCGTAGACACCAACTTAGCACTTGCAATGCCGAGTTATGCCACAATGGTCACACCGAGGGCCGACAGGACCTTACGGATGGGGTTCGCGATGGTGTGCGAAGAACTGCCCGCGAAGAGCAGGCCCACAGGCCGGTTGCCGGTGCTGCTAACGATGAGCGAACCGGAGTCCCCGGGTGCACTGAAGCTTGCGCTAGTCAGGGACTGGACTATGATCTGGTCCCGGAAGAGCGCCACTCCGGCGGTGCCATAGTTGATGCGTACGGTAGCACTACAGTCCGTAACCCTGCCGCGTGTGAACTGGGTTGTGCGCCCGCACTTCTTGACCAGCAGGTTGAGGCTGCAGCCCAGTGGTGAGGCACTGATCGTACCCATGCATATGTTCTTCCGTGTCACAAGGCCGGGTGAGGTCTGGGCGATAGCGCAATCCACGTCATTGGGCTGTCCATTGAACTTGATGGGGATGAACGCGGAAAGTTTAGCGATCACATCAGCGGGGACGCGGCCTCCGTCGACAGGGCCGGGCTGCACGATTCGATCCCCTATGTTAGCCTGGTTGGAGTTTGCGAGGACGTGATTGTTGCTCAGGATGTAAAGAGCGTTACCTCGCCGCGCCAGACACCCTAGAGTCCCGGCTGTACTTTTGAAGTGGCCCACAGAGACGCCGCCGGGAGCAGGGCGGTACCTACCACGATATGGCAGGGCGTGGAGTTCACCCGTGACCACAACGTCAGTAGGTACACCGTTTACTTCCTGTGGCACCAGGAACTGAGACGCTATTTCTCTTTCGGGGTGCTTTGCTACCACGTAAACGATAACGCTGAGGTCGCCGGTGAATTGGCCGTCGATCATCTTCTCGCCAATTCCAACGCCTACCACGTTTTCCGCGCCGTAGTTATCGGTGCCGCTTTCCGCCGCGAATGCCGCCTCGGTGACATCCATCAGCAGTTGCTGCTCAAGCTGTTCCCTGGCCGCCAGGAGTTGCTCGGTTGGCTCTTGCACTCCCAGCGCATCTATATCGAGGTCGGCATCCTCGAATTCCTCGTCTTCCTGTCCCGGGGCTTCATCGATCTGGTCCAGGCCTTCGACGTCCTCGAACTCATCGGTCCCCCCCTGGTAGCCGGTTTGCTCTTGGTCCTCCCTAGAGTCCGGCTTTTTCTTGTTACGTTTCTGTGACTTCGGGTCCATGTTCATTACCTTCTCCTTTGCTACCCTGGGCTGTGCTTGTCCTGTCGGGGTCTCCGCTCATGTAGACGCAACAGTATGCGAGGCAACGATGCTACGATTGCAGATATTCCGAAAGTTCCAGTACCGGGTACATCGGGTAAGAACATCCGGTAGGCTCAACCCAGAAGCCCTGCCCTCTTCTCACCCTCTGGTAGTTGTTACTCAGTGCTAACCCTTGCTGTTATTACCACATTCCTCCTTTCATAACTTGATAGCCACGCTGTTACCCTTCGTTCCCGCATACCTCATGGCTTCCTACCTAACTTCTGAGCCAGACCGAGGTCATTGTCTGGAGGGAAGTTGCTTCTCCTAATGCGTAATAGGGAATCAGCGTAACTTATTGATAAGGAGAACCTCTTACCGGACACAACACGGGGAAGTGGTAGCCGGTATGTTGGTTCTCTACTTATTCTACACTATAATCGACAAATTAAGGACATAATTGTCACAAAAACTATCACAAAATTAATGCGCCTGCCTGGGTGCACCAGTGACATCCGCTCTGGAAATAGCAGGCTGAGGCCCAATCAAACTCTGCAGAAATTGATGAGGTAACAGTCACAATGACACCGATGAGTATGATATTGAAAAAGCATGTACTATTGCGAACAAAAAGAGAGCAGAAGTTGTTCTGAATGACAACTTCTGCTCTCAAGAACAGGTTTAAGGTCTCAAGTTACAGGGTACGCCCGGAGGGACTCGAACCCCCGCACCTGGCTTCGGAGGCCAGTGCTCTATCCGCCTGAGCTACGGGCGCGCAATATGCCGCAAGCTAAATTATAGCCCATAGGGACACCGTTTTCAAGAAGCCGACATGCACGTTCTAAAGCTGGAACAGCCTGTGGGGTACCCTACCGCACGTCATGCCGCACCTCCACATATAGCTGCCCTGGCCCTTCCTCGGTAATGGTGACAGTTACGTACTCTTTGTACCAGCCTGCCGAGGTACTGGACCTCCAGTAGGAGCCTTCTCGGAGGAAATTGAGCACCTGCATCCCTCCCCCAACTTCTTCTACCCACCAGACCTTGAACCCGTAGCGTTTCTGCATCAGGTCCGTGTAGAAAGCAACCACTTCCTCAGGAGAGTCCGTGGTGCGGAAGTCGTAGTTGAGCAGGCCCTCGGCGGTGCTGTTGATGACGGCGGTCGCGGTGGGACCTCCCAGGCCCGGCGGCTTCTGGGTGGGGGTAGCCACACCAAAGGCGGCGGGGAAGACCGTGAGGCTCTCTATCGTGCGGTCCGGGGGAGGGGGCGTTCTGACGATGAGGCCCCACACAAAGCCCGATAACGAGCAGAAGCCAAACAGTGCCACCAGTACGACAATACTGGACCGGTTGTTGGGGTGTGAGATGGGGCCTGCCTCGTGCATAGATCGCCTCCTTGTGGTAGTGGAGCCATTATACAGGTCCAGTCCAGAACTCAGTATGTTAGAACGAAGGAAGGCATCCGGACAATACAAAGGGGACGTGAATTCTCACGCCCCCTTCGCAATCTGCTGGTTGTGACAGCGGTCTATATGGTGCCTGGTTAGCCCTTGGCCGCTACACCCGCCTCGGACAGCGTCTGCGCCACGTCCATGTGGATGCCGGGGCCCATCGTGCTTGTCAGGGTGATCGACTTGACGTAGGTGCCCTTCGCGCCCGTCGGCTTGGCCCGTACCACCGCATCTACCAGCGACAGGAAGTTGTCGCGAATCTGGTCCTCGGAGAACGATACCTTGCCGATGCCCACGTGGAGCAGGCCGGTCTTGTCGTTGCGGAACTCGACCTTGCCGCCCTTGGCCTCCTGGATCACGCGGGGCAGGTCGGCGGCGTTCGCCACGATGGTGCCGCTCTTGGGGTTGGGCATGAGGCCGCGGCGGCCCAGCACCTTGCCCAGGCCCGCCTTACCGATCTTGCCCATCTGGTCGGCCACCGCGATAGCGATGTCGAAGTCGATCCAGCCGCCGTTGATGCGGTTGATGAGGTCGTCGCTGCCTGCGTAGTCCGCCCCTGCGTCGAGGGCGATGCGCTGCCCCTCACCGTCTGCGAACACCAGCACGCGTACGGGCTTGCCGGTGCCGTGGGGCAGGTTGGCGGTAGCGCGCACCTGCTGGTCGGCGTGCCGAGGGTCGATACCCAGCTTCATGTGCACTTCAATCGTTGAGTCGAAGTTCACATACGCGGTGTTCTTGAGCAAAGTAACAGCCTCGCCCGGCACATAAGCCCTGTCAGCATCAACCTGCGCCGCAGCTGCCACATATTTCTTACCATGCTTCTGCATCTTGTTCCTCCATTTGGGATTTGGGAATGCGGATTTCGGATTTAGCTGGAGACGGAACAAATCCGCATTCCGAAATCCCAATTCCAAAATCGAACTAGTCTCTAACTGTCAGGCCCATGCTGCGGGCGGAACCTTCGATCATCTTGACGGCGGCGTCCTCGTCGTAGGCGTTGAGATCCTTCATCTTCATGCGGGCGATCTCAAGCAACTGGTCGCGGGATATGCTGCCGACCTTGGTCTTGTTGGGCGCGCCGGAACCGGTCTGCACGCCCGCTGCCTTCTTCAGCAGGTCGGACGCCGGGGGCGTCTTGGTGACGAAGGTGAACGAGCGGTCCTCGAACACCGTGATCTCGGCGGGAATCACGTAGCCCACCTGGTCGGCGGTGCGCTCGTTGTACTCCTTCACGAATGCCATGATGTTGATGCCGTGACCACCGAGCGCGGGGCCGACGGGGGGCGCGGGGGTGGCTTTGCCGGCGTTGATCGCCAGCTTCACTATTGCGCGTACTTTCTTTGCCAACTGTTTGCTCCTTTTATGCGGCTATACATTCGTGCCGCTACATAACAAAAAGGCTTGAGAGTAATTCCCTCAAACCTTCGCGGCGCAGCGCAGCCTCACGGCTACTGTTTGCATTCTGCTTAGTTTGAGGTAATAGCGGGGACTTATGTCTCCCTCCCTCTGCTCTTTAGTTGAATCCTGCGTAACAGATAACCTACTAATTGTACGGTGTTACGCCCGAAAAATCAAGCTCGGTGCTCTGATTGTTAGACCAGCTTCTCCACCTGGAGGAAGTCGAGTTCCACCGGCGTTTCGCGCCCGAAGAACGACACGCGCACGCGCACCTTGCCCTTTTCCTGGTTGATGTTGTCCACGATGCCCTCGAAGTCCGCGAAGGGGCCGTCCACGATCTTGACTGCCTGGCCGGGCTGCAACGTGACCTTGAACTTGGTGGGAGCGGCGGTCTGCATCTGCTTGAGGATGCCGTCGGCCTCCTCCGGGGGGAGGGCGGTCGGTTTGTTGCCCACCCCCACGAAGCCGGTGACGCCGGGGGTGTTGCGCACCACGTACCAGGAGCCTTCGTCCATGACCATCTCAACGAGCACGTAGCCGGGGAAAATCTTGCGCTGCACCGGGTGGCGCTGGCCGCCCTTGATCTCTATCTCCTCGACGGTCGGCACTTCCACGCGGAAAATGCGGTCGCTGATGTCGTGGGAGAGGATGCGGTGCTCCAGGTTCTTCTTGACCTTGTTCTCGTAGCCCGAATACGTGTGAATGACGTACCAGCGCCGGTCATCCTCCACACCTTCGAGGATGGTGCCTTCCAGGCCGGACCCACTGCCCGTGCTGGTGCCCGTGCTGCTGCTAGGGGAGCCTCCGTCGTTGCCGGCCTGGGTTATGACTGTCTCTTCGTATTCGGGGGTGTTCATGGGAGCTTCTTCCTCGAACGGGGTACAACGAACTTCTGCCGGTAAATGGTAGGGGTTGGAGCGGCTTTATGCCATGCGCTGCCGGCGAAGTCGGTTACAAATGGGGCTACGGGTTACCGATTTACGGGTTGACGGTCCTGTACAGGAACTGAAGCAGGGTGTCGAGCGCGGCCAGAGCGGAGCCGATTACCGCCGTGATACCAAGGACCACAATGGTGAGGTTGCGGGTCTCCTCGCGGGTGGGCCATGTGACCTTGCGTAGCTCGGCCATGATGTCGCGAATGTTGCCTCGCAGCCTACCGAACCTGCCGGTGCTGGTGCCTGTGCCCGTGCCATTTCCGCTACCGCCAGTGGTGGCAGTGGCGCGGGGCCTGGTGCGCTCCGGGGTCTGCGTGGTGGCAGGCTGTCTGCGGCCAGTTAACGCCATTATAAAGATTACTCCTCGTAGTGTTCAGCGGGTTGTGTTGCCAGGTCAAGCAGGACCAGGTGATTATGTGGGTCAAAGAGGGTGGCACGCGCGGAGAGACTCGAACTCCCAACCGGCCGCTTTGGAGACGGCTGCTCTGCCAATTGAGCTACGCGCGTAAGCTGAGAAAAAAAATCGCCCCCTGCCTAAGCATGCGGACTGACCATCGTCTATGATTATACGGCATGTATGCGGGGCTGTCAAGGACGTTTGGCCGGGGGAGGAATGTCTAAACAAGCAGAGGGAGACAGATTCGAATCGCTAAAGTAGCTTCGCTTTATACTCGTGGTCCCTCGTGCGTTACCGTGCCAAAACGAAATGGAGTGCGAGAAGCCGCCTCCGCAGTCTCCATTTTGTAGGATCGTTATGATATGGGTGCTTTGCGTAGCCGGACGACTCACGGGACGAGGTACTCGTCCTTCGGGAACAGGTCCGAGTTGTAGTCGGCTAGCCCTGAGCGGCCGTACTCGGGACCGTAGAACTCCGTGCTTGCCTCGGTAAAGTGGCGGGTGTATTCCAGTGTGTCTACCCCTCCCTGGCTGTAGAACTCGGTGCTGAACCGGCTCAACAGCCGCCGGTTGAACAGTTCGGGGTCCCACTTGATAGGCTGGTCGCTCCCGATGAGCAAGCCGACCGCCGATTCGTGGTAGACGGCGTACGGGAAGACCTTCAGGAACGTGTCTACGACCCTGGGCGTGGGCGCCCACGTCACCGCGAAGCCGCCCGGATTCAGGCGGTTCTTGAGGAGAGTGAAGTACTCCATTGAATAGAGGTTGCCGGCGTAGGCGCTGTTGGGGCGGAGGGCGTCGGCCTCGATGATGTCGTACTTGCTTTCAGCCTGCATGACGTGCGCCCTGCCGTCGGTGAAGATGTAGCTGATACGCCCGTCTTCCAGCAGCGACCGCACCCCTCCATATCCGGTGATCGCAAGATACTCCCGCAAGGTAGGAAGTTGTGGGGCTACAATCTCAATGCACTCTATCTGCTCGGTCTCTTCCCGCCCGGCGGCCCCGAACAGAGTGGCCCCCGATCCCAGGCCGATGATGGCTATGCGCTTCGGATTGGGGTGGGCCATGGCTGGCACCATGCCCAGGGTCACATGGTGCTCGGCGAACGGCATTGAGCTTTGCCCCAGCCCGTTGGCGTAGACGGTGGTGTTCTCTGCGAAGCTACCGTCAGAGGCTTTCAATACGGCAAGCCCCGAGCCATCCTCCGCCACTATCATGTGCTGAGGCGCGGTGCCGTGCATCTTCGCCCAAAGCGACCGCGGCCCCGGTATGAGCACGACCAGCAAGAGCACAAGGGCAACGCCTCCCGTTAGCGCAACTCCCGGTCTCCACCGACGCCTGGCGCTCCCCGAGCCGTGACTCTTACTCTTGCCATCCGTGTTGTTTCCCATGCTGGCGGCGCGTGCCTCTTTCAC
>JALZHI010000005.1:19567-68298 GCA_030913985.1 Chloroflexota bacterium
TAGGCGTAGAGCATGGCAAATATGCCTCCCACGACGAGGAGGAGTTGCAGGGTAAGCGAAAGGCCCAGGAACCTGAGGAAGACCCACCCCGTGCCGACCGCGCCTAGCATCGACCCGAATATGTTGGCGGTTTGCAGCCAACCTACCCGCCGCCCAAGGGTAGCCACGTCGCGCTGCACCACCTTTTGCAGGAAAGGGAACGAGAGGCCCATCATCAAGGTTGGCGGGCCAATTAGCGCCAGGGGCAGCACGAAGTAGAGCATCAGGAAGGTGAGCGCTCTGCGTTCGGTGTCGGAAGAGAAAACGTGGGGCGCGGTGAAGAACTGGCCGAGGGCGTCCAGGGAAACGTTGACGTCTATGCCGTCGTAGCCCCCGAAGTAGGTCCACAGGGGCCTCATCGCTTCCAGGTTGCCCAGTCCCCCGGCCAACAGGATGACCGATAGGCCCGCATAGGCGGCTATGCCTGCTTGCAGCATGAAGAAGGTACGCGCTGGATTGCGGCTGGTCCTGGCCCACCTGATGCCCAGGAAAGTGCCGTAGGCAAGCCCCGCCAGGTAGATAGCCAGCAAGTTGCCGAAAGTAAAGGCGTTCGACTTGAGCATCACACCCAGCAGGCGGAACCACAGGATCTCCAACGACAGCGCCACGAAGCCCGAGAGGCAGTAGATAGCTATCCACACCTGCACGGGAAAGCCCACCGCTCCAACCGTGACCCCGGTTGTGCTCTGCTCGACGACTTCTTCCCTTTCTACGTTCGCTGAAGCCGCATTACCCTCGTCCCTCTGCCCCGTGCGTACCAGGTATGGATAGAGAGCCATAGCTCCCGCTGCGGCAATCAAGTTGAGCGCGGCCCCAATCTGGATAGTGGCCTCGAAGCCGAAAGTCCTGGCGAAGATCCACGTCGCCACGAACGCCCCGGTTGCCGCCCCTAGCGTGTTGAAGGCGTACAGGGAGCCTATCATGCCCGCCGCGCTCTCGACGCGCCGCGTCAGTGCCCTGGAGAGCAGGGGCAGCGACATGCCCATGAAGAAGGTAGGCCACAGCAAGCTGGCGAAGAGCACCAACGCCAGCACCGCGGGTGACTCCGCCAGGTAGCTGAACTGCAAGTAGAGCAGGTCGTAGTAGAGCCACTTGCTCACCAGGGCAAACAGGGCTATCGACAGTTCGGCGAGGGAGAAGATGGCAACCCTGGCCTTTATCGACACCCTGTCGGCGATGTAGCCCCCGGCCAGGCTGCCGCACCCCAGGCCCGCCATGTATGCCGCCACGATGATCGTGATAGAGTAGATGTCGGCACCGGAGAAGATAGCTAGCACCCGCTGCCAGATGACCTGGTAGAGCAGCGCCGCGCTACCCGATATGAAGAAGAGTCCAAAGACAACCGAGATGGCCGCTCTCTCGCCTACGCTCGCAAATGTAGCCGGGTACTTTCTCGCTATTTCCAAGCTGGTTCTCTTTCTCGCTGTGGACGACCCTAGGAGTGCCGAGTGCCGAGTGCCGAGTGACGCGTCACTCCTGTGCACTTAGGTTACTTCGGCACGATAGTATAGTATATGTCGGGGAACAGGGTCTTGTAATTCGCCTGTATGGCGGCAAGCACGCCGCTGGTGAAGATGTTAGAGCTACAGGTGGCGGGGGCCGACGCGGCGTCGCACGTAAGCACCAGCATGCTGAACCTTTTCTGGTGCAGCATCTCGCGGTAGCCTGTTTCGTCCCAGCGGCCCGCGTTCGCCAGCCCTGTCATGGTGGCCGGATCATTGAACGGGGTGTTCTTGCCTGCTAGAGCCACAATGCCGGGGTTGTCGGAGTAGACCAGGTCGCCGCCGTTTAGCCTCACATTGCGGACAATCTGGCGCAGTTGGTCTTGTTCGCCAGCCGAGGGAAACCGGACGTCTTGAGTGTACCAACCCGAGGGGGCGGCGGTGAAAACTGCGTAGGCGAGGAGCATCCCCACGGTCGCGGTGCCCGCGAAAACCCCAGGCCAATTATGCTCAGCCTCTCCAGCCCCACCACTCTTAGCAGGGCGTGCGTACAGCCTGGCTAGCAGGCCGCCCACGCAGGCGCACGCCGCAAACCCCGGTAAGAGCAGGATCTCGCTGCCCCCTCCTCCGCGAGTAGTTCCGAAAGGCAGCAGGGCCGCAACCGCAATAAGCGCCAGCAGGGGCATCAGCATCCCTCTGCCTCTCCCGCTCCAACTCCCACTCTCGACGGACTGTTGCCCAGGCCACTTCATCAGCCGTGGTCGCACCACCGACACCAGACGATAGAGTATGTAGCCCCCGGCGAGAAGCAACAACGGCCACTGGTCTTCCCACCAACCCTCTCGCAGCAGCCTGGCGAGCGGGCCTCCACGGGGTGGCAGCCAGTGGTAGTCTACCATTTTCTGGTACAGCCAGTGGCCGGTCGCGAGGTCCATAAGCAAGAACGGCACGCCGACCGCCAGGGCTATCACGCCGCACCACTTAAGCCCGGCCCTCGGGTCCCGCAATACCAGGTATGCGCCCGCCGCCAACGCTCCTATCAACGCCGCCGGGCTGACCAAGAAGGCGAGCGCGAAGAGCAAGGCACCCGCACCCAGCCATATTGTTGCTCCGCGCTTGCTGACCTTACCGGCTTGCGGGTCGATACCCGGCAGGGCGACAGCGACACACACCAGGCCCCCCACCGTGAGAGCCAGCATGAGCATATTGCCCTGTGCGTGGGTGGCCTGCACCAGCACCTGGGGCAGCGACAGTAACAGCGCGCTTGCTACACCACCCGCCGCAATTGCATGAAGGGTAGCTCGCCTGCCCACGCGCCGGTACCCGCCTTCCAGTGCGACCAGGGCCGGCAGCAGCAATGCCACCGCCAGCGTCGCCAGGAACGACAGGACGCGGCCAGGAGCGAACATCGATTCAATCTTGCCTGGGGTATCGAGGTCGGGAAGCCGGTCGGGTAGGAGGGCTGCCGCCAGCCCATAGTACAGGGGAGGTTGCGGCGCGGCTATGAAGCGTTCCTGGGTGATGGGTGAGTAGATGTTTTCGCCCCGCTTGAGCAGCAGGGAAGTATGCAGTACCTGGCCCTCTTGCGCCGTACGTGGAAAAGGGTAATCGAACCAGCCCACGGAGCTACCGAAGAAGCGGGCGAGCAGCCAGAATGAGAGCAGAGCGAGTAGTACCCATCTCAGTTGGGGCATGTGGTGGGGTTGCGCATAACAACAAGCAGCCAGCCGCCTCTCATAGGGCGGCTGGCTGCTTGCCGGAACTTACTTGGTCTCGCGGTGAACGCGGTGGAGCCGGCAGCGCGGGCAGAACTTGTTGAATTCCAAGCGCGTCGGGTCGTTACGCTTGTTCTTCGAGCTGGTGTAGTTACGGTTCTTGCACTCGGTGCAGGCCAGGTAGATTATGATGCGGTCGGCTTTCTTTGCCATTGCTTTGTCCCTCTAACGAGTAACGCGTAACTCGTAATGCGGCAGAGCGCGATTACATGTTACGCGTTACGTGTTACTCGTTACGTCCTAGATTACTCGATGATCCTGGTCACCACGCCTGCGCCCACGGTGCGGCCACCCTCGCGGATTGCGAAGCGGAGACCTTCCGTAATAGCCACGGGCACGATCAGCTCGACGGTCATGGTGATGTTGTCACCAGGCATAACCATCTCGACACCCTCCGGCAGCGCGATGGTGCCGGTCACGTCGGTGGTGCGGATGTAGAACTGAGGGCGATAGCCGGTGAAGAACGGCTTATGACGGCCACCCTCTTCCTTGCTCAGCACGTACACTTCGCCTTCGACCTTGGTGTGAGGCTTGATCGACTTGGGAGCCGCGAGCACCTGGCCGCGCTCGATGTCGTTGCGCTCGATACCGCGCAGGAGACAGCCCACGTTGTCGCCGGCCAGGCCCTCGTCGAGGGTCTTCTGGAACATTTCCACGCCGGTCACAACCGTGCTGCGGGTCTCGTCGCGCATACCGATGATCTCGATGGTCTCGCCTACGCGCACCTTGCCCTGCTCGATGCGGCCGGTCACCACGGTGCCACGGCCCTTGATACCGAACACGTCCTCAACAGGCATGAGGAACGGGCGGTCGATAGCGCGCTGCGGGGTCGGGATGTAGTTGTCTACAGCGTCCATCAGCTCGCGGATCGGGGCGTACTCCGGTGCGTTGATGTCCTGCGAGGTCGACTCGAGGGCGCGGAGGCCGGAGCCACGCACGATAGGTACATCGTCGCCGGGGAACTCGTACTTGGTGAGCAGCTCGCGGATTTCAAGCTCCACAAGCTCCAGCAGCTCAGGGTCGTCCATCATGTCAACCTTGTTGAGGAAGA
Organism: Chloroflexota bacterium; assembly: GCA_030913985.1. Classification (GTDB taxonomy): domain Bacteria; phylum Chloroflexota; class Chloroflexia; order QHBQ01; family JADMIH01; genus JADMIH01. The sequence goes on from JALZHI010000005.1 coordinate 23,875, forward strand.
CGACGATGGCGGGCACCTGCACCTGGCGGGCCAGGAGGATGTGCTCCTTGGTCTGCGGCATGGGGCCGTCGGGCGCGGACACGACCAGGATCGCGCCGTCCATCTGGGCGGCACCGGTGATCATGTTCTTGATGTAGTCCGCGTGGCCGGGGCAGTCTACGTGAGCGTAGTGCCGGGCTTCGGTCTGGTATTCTACGTGGCGGATGGCGATTGTGATACCGCGCTCGCGCTCCTCGGGGGCGTTGTCGATCTGGTCGTAGGCCATGAACTGGGCCTTACCCTGGAGGGCCATCACCTTAGTGATAGCGGCGGTCAGCGTGGTCTTACCGTGGTCTACGTGGCCGATTGTGCCTACGTTGACGTGCGGCTTCGTTCGCTCGAACTTCTGCTTACCCAATTTGGAAATCCTCCTGAACGTTCTAACGACCCCGGCGTGGGGTCGCAGTCTCTAATAATGGTCCTCTAGTAGTCGTGGGGAGTAGCTGGAGCCCACGAGCAGGATCGAACTGCTGACCTCATTCTTACCAAGAATGTGCTCTACCGACTGAGCTACGTGGGCGGGCGCAATACGGATTTGGGATTTCGGAATGCGGATTTTGGATTTGATTGCCGATTGACTAACAAATCCCAAATCCGAAATCCCAATTCCCAAATCGGTTATCGGTACGCCGTCGGAGCTTGTGAGAGCAACCGCAGCTGTGGGCAGAGAAGGATTCGAACCTCCGTAGGGCGAAGCCCGACTGGTTTACAGCCAGTTCCGATTGTCCACTCCGGCATCTGCCCAGGGGAGCCGACGGTCAGATTCGAACTGACGGCCAGCTGTTTACAAAACAGCTGCTCTGCCACTGAGCTACGTCGGCATACCGAGTCTTTGCGCTGGTTTTTCAGGTGCTATTCCCTCTATTCAGGCTTACTTTTCAGCACGCCTTTTTTGAGGACCGGAAGCTATTATACAGTATGCAAGGGAGGGTGTCAAGCAAGACTCACGCTTCGACGCCTCTGCCATCACGCGAGGTGAATACGCTAGGGCCGTGCGCAAATACCTGCTTCCAAGTTGTGTCGAAGGGTACAAAAGCCATCAAGATAAAAGCGTCGGAATGCGTTCTTGTCTGGCGGCACCGTGGCTGTGTATACAGGCTACGGGCAGTTCGCCAACTCGATTTGGGCGGACATTGAATAGACAGGTCCCAAATCCTCATCCTGGTAAGTTATACCTGCCGCCCATAACCTGCCTGGGAATGCCTTGCCCGCGGCAAACCCGCCGAGATGGAGGATCTTGGGTGCTGGGACTATACTCCACTCTGTGCCGTTCCAACGCAGGGCGAAGGGTCTGGGACCGTCCGTCCAACTATAGCCGAGGGCCCAAATATCATCAGGTGCGGACGCAGTAAGCGTGCTGAGGCCTATATGACCGTAGTCCTCGTAGTTGGGCATCTCAGAGAGTGCCCATTGCTGTCCGTTCCAGTGCACTGCCGGACTTCGGCCTCCCGCGATTGCCCATACATCATCTTGAGCAAGGGCAATAACATGCCACAAGGAATCAACGGAGCTTTGCTGAGTGTTACCCCCCTCACCGTTCCACTCCTTAGAGATTTCCCACTCTGCTCCATCCCAGTGAATAGCCACGGCTCCTACGCCTCCGTACGTAAACCCTGTACTGGTTCCCACTACCCAGATGTCTGTGCCTGACACCACGGAGATATCAGCAAGATCGTACAGTCTGATCTCTTCGTTAGTACGGACTGCTACAATCTCTTTGCCGTTCCAGCGCCAGATGCGACCGTGCGTACCCACGAACCATGCATTCTCATCATCAACTGCCGCCACAGCGTAAAGGCTGCCCCACTGCTCGAGTCCCGGCACCATTATCTGCTCAAAGCTCTTACCGTCCCAGTGGAACACGGCGCTGGTCGCAGGCCCGCTGTTGAGTTGGCTCGTACCATCTCTAAAGGCCGTCGCCATATAGTTTCCAACTACCCAGACATCGTTCTCATCCTGCACGTCAAGTTTGTTAACCGCAATGTCATTACCGTCTCTCGTCTTTAGCGTTTGCACATGATGCCAGCCGCTTGCATTCATGCGTAGAATGTCTCCCTTATTCGTCCCGACCCACAAGACATTTTCAGAGATTGCATCCATCGCTTCCACGGGAGCGGACATTGGACCAACGACGGGCCAGATGGTGGTGTTCCAGACGCCACACCCCGCGACTTTTGCTGCCCTGTCCAAAGTTACTCCTGACGTTCTGCGCACCTCAAAAAGGGTGACGGGCGCGTAAGTTGACGCCCACCAGTAAGTGGACACACTAAGCACAACGATTGTAAGTAGAAGGGCAAGCAGGCAGCCACGTTTTATCTTTTGTGCGATATGCGGCTGGAGCAAAGTCTTGGAGGACTCGGATTTTGGTACCTGGTGTTGCGCACCATTAGCAGTTGATTGCACTTCTGCTCCCTCGGTATATATGGGACCTCATATGAGATCACCAATCATATAACTCATAGAGGAGAGGCAGGTTGCTCATGAACTACATAGGCTTATTGCTATAGCTAACATTCTGCAATAAGTCTATGTAGCTCATATTGTCTCATAGTCCGCACGAGCCTTTTCGAGGGCAACTACGCTGTCCGCAAGCCCGCCTGGACGGTTACGCAACAGCCATATATCTTCGTACTCGCGGATAATGTCGCGCAGGTCTTCATCCAGCGCCTTGCGCGTTGTGCCAGCGTCCGCTCCCTCAAGCTGAAGCATGAGTTGGCCGCGCCTGCAAGCATGTCGCAGCATCCTGGCCGTGTTTTCGTATTCTCGTGCGATGAGCGCCGCGTCAGCCCGTTGCATGCGCGCGCTCGATAGTGATTCCATCGCCCGCTCTATAGCTCCGAGGGATGCGGCGAAATCCGGCACCGGACCTTCGCGCTTGCGTAACTCATCGAACGAGCGTTGCAACGTCCAGAAGAGCACCGAGCTATTGTGAAGGTCCACCCCCGGTGCCCTGTAGACGTTCCCCAGGTCGTACGCCAGGCGGCCCATGCTGCCGGTGGGGTCGTGGAAAGCATGCGCGCTCACGGCCAGGGCAATATCCATATCGCGGTTGGCGTCGAGCGCCCACGAATAGGCCGCCCCTACCGCAAAGCCAAGGTAGCTGACGGGGAGCGCCTGCCAGTGCCCATTATCGCCCCAGTCGGTGTTTAGGTAGCCGGTCGCGCCGTGCTTGAGGCCGTTTTCGGCGGCGCTTAACAGGTTAGCTACCGCGTTGTCGGTGCGCCCCGCGATTGAGTTCCAGGATGAGGTGCCGGGGCAGACGTAGAAAGGGATGCCGGACTGCGCGAACCTGGCCCCGTGCTCGTCAAACGGGTGGTCGGCTTCATAGCCCCATTCGAGCGCGATGCTGTCTTTAGGTAGTTCCGAGATGAGTTCGGGCCTGTGCACGATGATGTCGCCCCAGAACTGCATCGTGTAGCCCCGGCCCGCCACTTCCCGGTGGATGTCGTGCAGGAAGTCGAGGTAGACGCGCTCCACTCCCCGCCGCTCGCACTCTTCCCTGCTGCGGCCCTGTCCCAGGTCGAAGGTCTCGTCGCAGCCGACGTTGAACTGCTTGCTGGAGAAATGGGGCAGAAGCTCATCATAGAGGCTGCGTACAAGCTCAAGGCTGCCGGGGTCGCCGGGGCAGAGGCTGAACGGCCCCGACATCGTGCCCCAGGGGACGCTGAACTCTCCGTGCACTTCGGCCAACGGCGCGTACCGGTCGTGCACCAACCAGCGTTGCATGTGGCCGAAGGAGTTCTGGTTCGGCACAAGCTCTACGTGTCGCTCCCGGCAGTAGCGGTCGAGCGCCAGTACTTCATCGCCCGTCATAGGTGAGGCTTTGGCCCACACGTCGGGGTGCCGGCGGTAGGCGAACGTATGCTCCGTGTACAACTGGACCTGGTTGATTTTCCAACCGGCAAGCATGTCTATAAGCCCGTAGAGGGTGTCCATCCGCGGCACCTTGTCGCGGCTGATATCGAGCATGACCCCTCTCACGGGGAAATCGGGCCAGTCGGAGATGTGGAGGGCGGGCAGTTGGCGGCCCCGTTGCCGGACGATTTGACCCAGCGTATACACCCCGTACAGCACCCCCACGGGGCTTTGCGCTTCAATCGTGATCTGCTCGGGTGTGATAGTTAGCTCGTAGCCTTGATCGTGCGCGACCTTACCCGGTGCCACGCGCAGCACAATGCCCGTCTCATGGGCAGGTCCCAGCGCGCTGGCCGAAAGTTCCCAACCGGCACCAGCGTGTTGAGCGAGTGCGGCTTGCAGGTACCTCGCGGGCATTAGCAACTCGCCCGGTGCCGCTCCCTGGAGCACAATGAGGCGGCTCGTGGTAACGGTGTAATGGCCCGCCGCCGGAGCAAGCGAGCGTGGTGACGGAAGAAGTGACAGCGCATCCATATTTGCCCTCCCCTGCAACCCCTTACAGACAGCGCGATAGATCCCTACGTCCTAGAGGTTCGCAGGGCAGTCTAGCACCAAGCGGCTTTGGTGTCAATCGTCTTTTAGGGGCGTGCAACAGCGGTTAGGTACAGGACTTGCTTCCCTTCCTGATATGTAGCGATACCGTTACAAGAGGAAGTAATCAGAAGCTATCTTAAAAATGGCAGTGTGGAGTATGGGCAACCAAAGCCCCACTTTGTCATTTCGAACGCAGTGAGAAATCTCGTCCCTCTGCACCCAACTACCACCTTTCTATGACAGAGAGTTTCGTAAGAAAAGAGCCACACCTGCATGGAGGACGAGATTTCTCACTACGTTCGAAATGACAAAGTCGCTACGTTGGTGCTGATGTCCGACAATGTTGTTCTTTAGATGGCTTCTACATAGTTCGTGCGGGGACTCACCGGCACATCATATATAAGATGAAAGAAGGAGATACAAGTTGAAGATAGACGTATACGCCGATATCGCCTGCCCCTGGTGCTACATAGGCGAAAAGCGGCTCGAACAGGCGCTCTCCATGCGCCCCGATCTCAGGGCAGAATTGCAGTGGCGGCCCTTCCAACTGAGGCCGGAGATGCCCAAAGAGGGCGTTGCGTGGAGCGACTTCGAAGTACAGAAATTCGGCGGGCATGAGAAGGCCCAGCAGATCTTCGCTCGCGTAACCTCAGTGGGCGCGGAGGACGGTATTGACTTCCGCTTCGACAAGATACCGGTCGCGCCTAACACCCTGGACGCGCACCGGCTGGTGCTCTTTGCCAGGGAGCAGGGCCGCGAGTGGGAGGCGGTGGGGGCGCTGTTCGCCGCGCATTTCACCGAGGGCCGCAACGTGGGTGATCTCGACACGCTGGTGGCGATAGGTGAAGGTATTGGCCTCGATGGCGCTGCCGTACGCGACTACCTGCAAAGCGACCGCAACGCCGAGGCCGTCACCGAGAGCCAGGAGGAAGCGTATAGCGTCGGCGTGGAAGGGGTGCCGTTCTACGTGTTCGACGAGCGGTATGCGCTGTCGGGTGCCCAGCCTCTTGAGACGTTCCTGTGGGCGCTGGACGAGGTGACGAAGGCAGCGAGCGCGGCCTAGAGTTCCATATAAGATACAAACGGGTGAAGAGGCACAGCCTGTGTTCGTTGTGTCACCGCCTTCCATCTTGCGATCCTTAGCCTGATGCTCGACTTTAACCTTCGCCTCCTACCGGTGTTCCACTGCAAATAAGAGAGCTCTTAACCTCTGATTAGTAGGGGTTAAGAGCTCTGGAATCTCTGGGAGCCTCTTTTTATTCGGTTCTTCTAGTGATTATCTGAAATATCACAGGCATTAAGGTAATCATTTTGCCGCTGCCAGGAAACAAACTGTGATTGAGAGCCAAAAACTCTAGCATCCCATTAGTACCACGAAAGACTTGCGTAACTGCATCCTCAATAGCACCCCTGGACGTCCCTGAGACGGGTTGATTATCTCCCTTATCTTTACCCTTTATCTCAATACCAATGTGGTAAGACGGATGTTGTACGTGACCCACATACTGCTCAATAGGTCCCACCTCAATGCGGTTATTATCTATTAGCCTCGCCCTGTCCAGAATGACAAAGCCATCTCTCGACCGAATAGTTGTATAGGGAGCCTGGGCAAAACACCAATCCGAGTAGCAGGGATTAGCACGCTTGCACTCAGCCAACATGTAGTAGGCGGATATACCTGCACCAGCTACATCGCCACCACGCTGGAGCACGAAATCGATCCTGGTTCCAGCACCTCGAACCTCCACTGGAACTTCCGCTGCCTGAAACCACCATCGGGATATCTGTCCTTCAGCGAGTTCGTGCAGCCGCCTTATAACTGCGTGCTGAAACCCGTATCCATGGGAGTTGAGGGTATCTTGAAGAACCCTAGCTACTTCCTGATCACGTGCTTCGTCGCTGTTGCTCATATTACTTGCTTTATTCACCACCTAGCCAGTAAAAGAAAACGTGCGATGTTGGGGTACAAAACACTTCTCTTCTGTACGTCCAGCAACTAGGATGACTGAAACTGAATGATTAGCCCGATGAAAGTTAGTACTGTCCCAAAGGCACCTAACCTCGAACGAGCCCCGTAGCGAATCGCAAGTTTTTCCGTAATCACATAAGGACTCAGAGCAATTAAGATGCACAGGTAAGCACCCACATTGCAAGTCATCATCGCAAAGTAACTTACGTATGACATAGCTCGGGCAAGCGTAGAACCAACACTTACTACTAATTTCACACCAAACGATATGATCTCAGCCAAGAAATACAGGAAGAACATTAGCGACATAGGAAAAAATATGAACGCCAACAAGCAGTCTACATTACGTGAACAGGAGTTAAGATCATAAAGAAATCTCGCCCAGGGATCTCCGGACTCTGAAACCGTGGCTTCGAGACTTCCCCACGTTGTCAACCCCATTGCAGAAAGTCTCCAGTCCGGATGCATAGGTAGAATTGATGCGAATATCACGCCCGCAATTGCAGAAAGCACAGGCCAAACTACGAAACCTGTAAGAATAGTACAGGGCAACACGAACAGGGTAAACGTCTTCGTCCTAATAGGAAGGAGCCAGTTAATTATAGCCAGAAGGACTTTATTGTGGCCGTACCACAACTCGTGCAGAGCGTTTTCCCACCTCCTTAACCGGTTCTCCCCAAATAAGCCCGAGGACAGGAGAACCAGGCCTACAATCTCAAACATGATACCAATTTGAGCGTTGGACATCCTTCTTGCCTCGCTCAACGCATGAACCTACACTGCGGGCCGATGTACAGTTTTCTCCTCACGCGCTCATATCAAATAGTCCTTGTCAGACTTCCGACTTCTCCATTATAGCACTGTCCTTAACCCATCAGGGTATGCCTTTCATTGGAGACCGCCCGCACGGGGCGATGAATGCGTTACTTTCAGCAGCCAGGCTCGCCGGGGTGCCCGCAGCACAGGGAGAGGTGTGCCGCGCGGCTGGTCAGGTTGCGCAGCAGCAGCCGGACCTTCCTGTGCAGCGGCATCGGTTGGAGCAGATTACGCATGTACTTGCTTGGCGTGCCGCGACGCCTCCGGGGTGAGCACATAGGTGTGGTTTTCTCCTCTCGCGTTCCTATTGTCTGTAATGTGCCTGATACATAACAAGAACGAAGCCACCATACCCCGGAGGTTGGCGCCAGTCTCGCAGCCGGTGCGAGTGGTGATATACACACGTGTTGCTTGCGAGCGACTCATCGTGTACAATAACGGCAGGCAGGAGTGTAACGTTAACGGTATCGAGCGGCTATACAAAGCCTATCATTAACACTACACCCCGCGACAGGCCGTACCCATTAGAGGGCTAAGGTACCTATGCCGAATGAAGGCATCGAAGGCATCAGCGACACAGAGGTAGAGCGTCTGCGCCAGAGCGTATCTGACGCCATAGACGACGCGGTGGCGCGGCTGCGCGGGATAGAGGCTGAAACCCAACGCCGCCTGCACGAGGCCAGCACCGAGCAGCAGCACCTCAACCGCTTCCTCGATGAGGTACAGTACCGCCTCAGCACCATCAGCTCCAGCGCGGAGCGTCCCGTAACGATCACCGGCCCCCTCACCGACAACCAGCTACAGGCTTTGGAGAGCCAGCAGGGTGCCATGGCCGCCGAGAAAGCGCGGCTGGAGCGGGTAAACGCCAGCCTCGAACAGCTCTCAAACCGCCTCTCATGGCTCGTCCACCAGATAGACGGGGCGTGCGCCTGGGTGCTCAACTCCGGCGACGGCAGCGACTCCGAGCAGGGTGAGCAAAACGGCGCTTCGGCATCTTCCCACGGCTTGCAGCCCTCGGCGGGCGAGCAGGTAATGTGGGCGCAGATGGTCATGGGCCAGGAAGCCGAACGGGCGCGGCTGGCTCGGGAAATACACGATGGTCCTGCCCAGGTGCTGGCTAACACGGTGATGCGCCTGGCCCTGGTCGAGAAGATGTTCGTCCATTCGCCCGGCGAAGTGCAAGCGGAGATCGAGCGGGTGCGCGCGGCGTTGCAGGAGAGCGTGCAGGACGTGCGGCGCTTTATCTTCAACTTGCGCCCGGCCAGCCTCAGCGAGATCGGCCTGCTGCCCACCCTGAGTCAGTACGCGCGGGACTACAGCGAGCAATTCGGCGTCCCGGTCGAGTTGAACGTGCCGGAGAACATGAACCTCTCCGCCAATCAAGAATTGGTGGTATTTCGTATAATCCAGGAAGCGTTGCAGAACATACACAAGCACGCCGAGGCCACCAGCGTCACGATCAACATTCAGCAGCGGTCCGGCGGGCCGCTCACACTGACCATCAGTGACAACGGCAAGGGCTTCGACTCCAAATCGGTGCGCACCGCCAGCCCTTCGAGTTCGGGACTGGTCGGGATGCGGGAGCGTGCGGCCACGGTAGGTGGCACCCTCAAAGTAGACAGCAGGAGCGGGATTGGCACGACTGTTACTCTTGTGTTGCCCAAAGTATCGTAAGGAGAGGAAAGTCGCATGGAAAAAGCACGCGTGCTAATAGTGGACGACCACCCGCTGTTCCGGCAGGGTGTGAGGCATACCCTCGAATCGGCCAAGGACATAGAGGTGGTGGGCGAGGCCCCCGATGGGCAGCGGGCTATACAGTTGGCGGAGACGCTGGCCCCCGACATCATGCTGGTGGACATCAACCTGCCCGGCCTCAACGGGTTGGAAGTGACGCGCGTGGTGCGCCGCCGCCAGCCGCAGATCGCCGTGATTATCCTCACCGTGTACGAGGACGACGAGCAGCTATTCAACGCCACCAAGGTGGGTGCCGCTGCCTACTCGGCCAAGGACATCTCGCCTGACCGTTTGCTCGACATAATCAGGGAAGTGGCCGAGGGTCATTACCCGATCAACGACACGGTGCTGTCGCGCCCGTTCGTGGCCTCCCGCATGCTCAACCAGTTCCGCGAGCTGGCCTCGTCGGAGTCGGAAGGCGGGGAGTCGGTGTTCGCGCCTCTCACCACGCGAGAGGTGGAGATACTCGACTGCATAGCGCGGGGCAACTCCAACAAGGAGATCGCCCGCATCCTGAACATCTCCGACCAGACGGTGAAGAACCACATCACCTCCATTTTGCGCAAGCTGGCCGTGAACGACCGCACCCAGGCGGTGATTTACGCGCTTCGGCACGGGTGGATCAAGATGTCGGAGGACTAACACAACCGCAGTTTGTCCTGGGAATGTAGAGTCCAGCCTAACTTGCGAATGAAACAGGAATCCAAACTATCTTGCGAAAAAAAGTCCGGGAATGCTACAGCGTAATACTTGTGCCCTGAATGTTTTTTAGCTTTCGCAGGGGAGGAATAGCACTTGAATGATGCAGATATACGCGCGGCAGTAACGCAGGACTACCACATCGTGCGTGTTATGTACCTGTCCGCGCTTGTTTTGTACTGGCGCTACTACATACAGCCAGAGCTTACTATCCCCAGCCTCATGTGGCGGCTGCGCAGGAAATCCGGTACAAGGTTATCAAACATCTTGTCCAGGTCGCGCGGCCAGGCGATGCGGGCACTCTAAGCTCACCTCTTTCTAACGGAACAATGGGACTCCTCAACCGAATAGCAGTTGACATGACTGCTCCCGGTGGCGTTGACCTAGACGATAGAGCAATAACGGGTGAAGTGACGGCCTTCCTCAAGGTACATGATGTTGATATGCGGGCGTGGCGCGAGTTGCTAGAAGCTCTTGCTTTCCCTAGCGCAGAGTTTAAGGGATGGATACACCAGCACTACGGTGCCACTTGTGCAATAGTGGGTGAGCTAGCTTTGCAGTATGTGTTCACCCAGGATGCTACCTTCAGCAGCGTAGTTGACAGGTTACTTGCATGGAATGAGGAGCAAGGTCGGATATAGCTTCCTCTGCTTTCCGTATACAGCTTTGCTTTCTTTATAAAGCATGCTGCTGGATAGTCTAGAGGTGAGTAGACAGATAAGCGGGCAGGGAAAGGAAAGAAAACGTCCAGTGTATACGTTTAGAGGATGAGGTTGCCACAGTGAATACTCCACCCTTTGATCGGGCTGAATTAGAAAAAGAGCAGGCGGCACACCGTATGCGGGAGGGAGCCTGGTGCATCTCCGAACTAGGGCTTATACAAATGCCTCCCTTGGAGGGTGAGAGTGGGCCTACCTTTATTTATGGTGTTGTGGAAGCTGCCGCAAAGCCGGCCTTATTGGAGATAATCGACTTCTATACTGCCGAGGAAGCCGCCGGGCGCGTACCTAAATTGGAGTTGCGCTGGCATGCTACTGTTTGTAAACACCACCTTACGCATACCCTCGTCAGATTAGATGTGAAAGCTGTCTCACAGGGGGTGACGAAAGCAGGCTACGATAGCAGCCGCAACCTTAGTGTTGTACTGTCTCCTCCCGATCTGCCGAACCAACCTTCCAACACAATAGCGATGCTCGGCATCATCGCTCGGCTGGGGCATTTCACATTGTTTGCCGAAAGACCTAATTCTTACTTGTCTATCTTTGCAAAACAGACTGAGCAACTTGCTTTAGACATGCAGTTTGCTCCACCAGATGTAGCGCCACTTAATGAGGTCGTGCGAGCATGGCAGCACATCATCTAAATGTAAAACAAATCTAGGAGATGCCTGCTTCTTTCTCTCTTTCTCTGACTCCCCTCAGTGCCCTCCAGCCAGACCCGCCACAGTAGATGCTTGCACTTCACAACTCAGCTAAGAGCCGTTGCACCACAGGATGCTCTCCAAAAGAGGGGTCGCTCGCCAGTATGACCGCAATGGTGGGTGCATCGCCAGCATCTCGGTGCTCTGTGGGTGAGAGCATGCTTTGGATAGCATCTTTGAGTTTGGCTGACGACCCGGACAGTGAGTGCTCTGTAAGTTGCGGTTGAGCCATATCGCCAGAACCAGTCGTCTCTGAGGGCATCTCTGTGCTCCTTATTCGCAAAGGCATCTCTATCGCTGTTGTTTCTGATACACAACCACTTTGCTTACGGCAGCGTATCATGTACCCAGGAGATCCTCAATTATCTGGCGCGGTCCCTTAGAACTGTCAAGTGCTGTCCAGCGTAAACAATATACCTCAAGCACGGGTGCCCCCACTTGGAGTGGTGCTCTGGTATTGCTGCCTGCGCTTCCTCTTACCTCTGGGGCCATTACCGTCTACTAACTGCTCTAGTCGCGCGCATACCGCAGGGTAGTAACGCAAGCCTGCCGCCGTCAGCCCCATCTCGGCGCAAACAGCGTACTGCGTCACCGGCACGCCATTGCTCTCCACGAGTAGTATAGTAGCTTCGAGGCGCTTTAGCAACTCCCCCTCGCGCGCCGCTCTCAATCGGGCAGCCCCAACACTTTCATACTCGGCTACTGCCTTCGCTATGGCCGCCACTACTTTTGGTTGGTTGACCAAGCCGCTGCGTGAAGCGCCAATCGCCTTGTATAGGGCATTATGGGTGATTGGCAAACTCTGCTGCGCCAACTCCCGCTCCGCAGCGTGCAGCCGCCTGAGCAAAATTAGTTCGCGTCTAAGACGATACCATGCCGAATCATCTCTGGGCACCAGGGTATCAAGAAGGGCTTTCGCTTTCGGGTAATGGTACACAGCGGCCCGTGAAATGCCGGTGTGTCGAAATACGGCTGCTCGTGTCACCTTTCTCCCGGAGGCTTTCAGTTCGGGTACCGCGCGTCGTATCTCCACCATTATTTGCCCCTCGCGTTGGTCAAACGTAGCACGTCGTCGTTTGCGCGGGCTTTCTTCAGGTAAATGGAGGGAGTGCGGTAGGAGTTGGTTTGGTGATGACTCTCCCAAGTCTTGGCCTGCCCGTTCTTCCTGTTGACCTTGTGGGGTAACTCTTTTTGCCACCACTTCGTTCGCTATCTCTGCCGCCTCTATGTGCAACCCACCCATCCCTGCCGTCCTGGTCTCCTGCTCTTGGTCTGGCAAGAAAGCACGGTCTCTCTGCGCTTTCTTGTACGCCTCTATCCGCGCACGCACCCAATCAGGGTCATCGTCCACTTTCCCTTGCATGAGTACTGGAAGGCTGATGCCGAGCAACCCGGCATAGTCCAGATAGAGTTGAAAGCGCCCTCCATACTGGCGGATGTTGCCACACTCAATACCTTTGATACCTATCGAGCCTGCCCGCAAACCCAAGACGCTCTGCACATCCAACTGACTCATTCCCACAATTTGACGCAAATATCTAAAGCGCTGTCCTATGAGACTGGCTGGCGTCGGCGGCGTCAACGTGCACCCACTAGCAGGAGTGCAAGGTGAAGGGAGAGCGGAAGCATCGGCGTCAGAAGAAGGTTGTGGCCGGGGCTGTGCGGCTAAAGGCAGATGGGCGGATTGGGGAGAATGTGGAGAATGTGGAGAATGTGGAGATTCGAGGGGTTGGAGAGGTTGGAGAGGTTGGAGAGGTGGGTATGGAGCTAGGTAGAACTCCAAGTCAGCATAGGTGGTGCGCGTTGCCTCCCATTCCTGGGTGCTCAGGTTCTCTGCCTCTCCATCTCTCAGGTCTGCCCCACACACATGGCACGTACCCAACTGAAAGGGAGCAGCGAACAAAGGGACTACTTCTCCGCACCGCCAACACCTCTCCAAGAGTTTGCAGCCATGCACCGCACAGCCTTCCAGCATCAAGAAGCGCCAGTGCAGACGGTAGTACAATATGGCGTCAGTGCGCAAGCATTGAGTACAGTAGCGTACCGACGCTGAGAGGGTACCAGATAAGAAACTTGAGACAGCCTGTGGGTTAGTGGACCGCCCGAACTTGACCGCCAGATGGTGGAACGTGGTCTCCAAAAGCCTGCTCTCCGAGCATACCGCCACTTGAGATAGCCCCACCATGTCCAGTGGCTGTATGTCGGATAGCTTGCGCGTAAGCTGCCAAGCCTGAGTAGGAAAGCACACCGCCGATATTCCCCTTACAGAGCGTATCCGGTTGTCCCAAGCCAAGCGGCTTACGAAGCTCGTAAGCGACTCGAGGGGCAGAGGCGGCTTGTGGACAGGCAGCACCTCGAAATAGTAAGGATAGTTGCTCGTCTGTGCAGATAGGGAGTTCACATTTGGTTCTATCATTCGTATCAATTGCTTTCCCACTCTCTAACTCTCTAATGCCACAACTGCCTAACACCCAAACGCGCTACTCGACCTCCTTTACTCAGGCTTGGGAGCTTACCCAGTAGGGTCGCCCCTTGGCGAGTTGGTCTGTATCTTCTTCCATGTAGCCTGGAGCAGTCTGGGGGTGATGTTGGTCAGCCCCTCCCTGATAGCCCACTTGCTCGATTCGCTGAGGAGCAAGATGATGTCTCTGAGGCTGCCTCCGGTATACTGCTCTATCAGCATCGCATGCCCCTCCACAGGGTGGCCTTTGCCATTAGCAGTGCGGCTACCAGCCTCTGCCTCTTTGCCATTAGCTTTGCCGCTGCCGGCCAGGAAGGAGGGCTTGGTAAAAGGCAAGAACATTTCGAGCAGGGCCAGCAGTTGTTGCAAGCGTAAGCCGCGGTATGATTGGAGGGCGAAATGGTCGTTCCAGCGTCCGGCTATCTCGTTATCTCCCTCGATCCAGCGCGTAGGATTGCAAGACGAGCATACAATCGGCACCCCCGTGGTCAGGTTGCTTACCTCTAAGAGAGCGCGCCGGGCCTCCGGGTTGGTGATGTGCTCGATCTCGTCCACGATTATGAGCGCCACGTCGCATTGTTGGATGTAGCCCACTACCTTCATCAAAAGGTTGTCCTCGCTGTCCTGTTTCAGGTATGTCTTGCCGCAGGCCGCGATCATCCTCTGAAATAAAGGCTTGGCGGTGCGGCACTGCCTAGGCGCGTCCACCCTGACTACGGGTACGTAGGTTGTATCCGGCCCTACCTGTGGCAACTCCATCAGTGTGTACCAGTACAAATATGTGCTCTTACCCGCACCACTCTGCCCTCCCAAAAGAAAGTTTCGCTGCTGGCCCACCACGTTGTACTCGCGCACAGCAGCTATCTTCTCGTTAAGGAGGCGCAGGTCGGGTGTCATTATGAACCTGAAGTTCTCCATCCAGACGAGGCGTTCCTCAATCGTAAGCTGTGCAAACTGCTCGACCAGGTGCCCGCGCAACGCTCCGTATCCGTCTTGCTTGAGCATCTGTACCTTCAACTCAAGCGGCTCTCGCACGCGCTTCATGTTCAAGCATCGCCTCAACGCCGCTATTTGTACCGCCTTCTGCTGACCAACCTGCGTGTCCATGTCCAATTCTCTCGCACACGCCCGCAGAAAGGAGTCCTCGCGCGCCCATTCATCGTGTAGGGACTGTAGCTGCTGCAAGCGCAGCCTCACGTCGAAAGCATAGTCAACAACAACCGTCTGCCTCACAGGGACCGCCTGCTGGCCTCGGTCTGGCGGGGCAGGGCCGCTCTCCTGGTTAGGCTCCTTTTTCGCCACTGAGTAGTCCATTTCGTCATCCCCTTCTTCTATCTATTTGTCTGCCTGTCACACTATCCAACTGTCTCTCCGTTTGTTTGACCTGGTATTATGCTCGGCTCGCACCCTCGTCTTAGTAGTCGTCGGCTTCTGCGTCTGCGTCGAGGAAGTCTGACAACAGACCGCCATAACCGTGAGCGTCGTACCTGTTGTAGCCGTCGTTTGCGGCTTCTGGTACGTCCAGGTGCAGTGCCTTCGTAGCTGCTTCAGCCTCAGTTCGCGCACTGGCTGAGGAGGCTGAGGACGATGGTGAAGATGGTGATGATGAGTGTCGGGGCAGAGCGAGCGGACCTGACGACGTAGGTACGCCGTACTCGCGTCCGTTGTCGGCATGTCCGGCACGTCCTCCCCGCCCTCGGCCTCGTCTACTCTCAGTGCCGCCTCTCCCTCTGCCCTTCGCTGTGCCGTTCCCTAGTGCGGCTTTTTTCCTGGCTCGTCTCCCAGCGTTCCGCTGCTCGGCTCTGCGCTCCTCCTGCAATGCCCGGTTCTCATTCTCGAACTGGATGAGGTCAAGCACCTGCTGCTTTGCGGCTCCCGGCCCGGCCAATTGCTTGGCTGCCGTCCACTGCCAGATGGAGCAAGGCAGGTACGTATCGTCCGCCTGGCGCAACTCATCAGCGTACAAGTCCCCCACGTACTTGCCGGTACTCGCCTGAAAGAGGGCCACACGCCTGATGTCGCGAGGTTCCCACCGCAAGCAGTAACGCACTCGCTCGTTGTTGTCCTCGAATAGAGGTAAACCGCCTTGCTCCCCGCGCCTTGTCCCGTCTACCTTTTGCCCCTCCGCGTCTCTCTCAGCGTCCTTCCCCGCCGCCTCTCTTGTAGCGGCGGGCTGCGCACTACCACTCCACTTGTAGTGCAGGCCGAAGGCGCAGATACCCTGGCGCGTCATAAGGCGCGTGCCTGGCATCAATCTCCAAAACCTGCGCCGCACCGCCTCGGTCAGGCTGGGCACCCTGGGGCGGATGCTCGCGGTGCCGTGCAGCCACTGCTGGTTGGGTGTGAGGCCATTCAACTCGCGGTGAGGGGTGTGCATATACTCCAGGATGAGGATGTAGATGATGCGGTATACGTCCCAATAAAGCAGGCAAGCCCGCTCCGCTGCCTCCCGCACCGCCTTGGGGTTGCTGGCCTGGATAGCCCCTGCTCCGCGTAAGTGCTCCTTGATGCGCCCCGACAGGTTGCCGAATAGCCGCTCGACTAAAGCGCCCAAGCGTGCCATGTAGGGGGGGCGAAACACCAGGTCTATGCTTGTAAAGCGCCTGTGCATGCTGATCTCCCGCGCCAGGGCTTCCAGTGAGTGCGAATGGTGCGCCCATGCGTTGTCCAGAAAGAGGGCCTGTGGAATGCCATAGCTCGCGTAAGGCAGCCCCGCGACGGCATCGGGGGATAGCAGCAGAGGCCCGTTACCTGGGGCGTACAGGGAAGATAGAGTGCTAGTACGAGCACTTGCATCAGCATCGTCGCCCACATTAGCGCCGCCTATACTTATACTTACACCCTCCCCTTCGCCTGTGGCCTCGGCACTGAGGGCTGCAAGCTCGTCAAGGGTGTAACGACTGGTGGTGTAGGCATTGTTGGCTGCCGCACGCTGTAGCTCCACTCGTGGGCTTTTAGGCCAGATGGCGTGTTGCAACGCGGATTGCACCGACTCTATGCACGGTTCCTCCCACAACAAGGCAAAGCCGAGTATGGCTCTTGAATAGGCGTCTATGAGGACCGTCAGCCACAGACGCTTCACTTTCTTTCGCGTCTGTGGGTCTACCACGAATACATCCAGGAGGTAGTGGTCCGCGAACACGAACTGGAGGGGGAGTTGAGCGCGCCTCACAAAGCTGTCGAACACGCGGTAACTTGCGTCCCACAACTCTTTCCCGTAACGCTCCGTCGTGACTTTGCGCCCCAGATCGGGCTGCGCTTTCAGCATCTCGTATCTCAAAAAGAACCAAGCACGTGAAGGTAGCACTACCCGCGTCAGGAGCATGGCCTTTTCAGGGTTGTTGAGGATAGCCTGCATGGGCACCCTCGCGTGGTCGAGTAGCTCTGCGGCCAAGTCCTCCCGCACACGGTCGCGGCACAGAGCGGGGTCTATCCATCTCCCACGCGTCCAGCGCCAGGTAGAGTAGAGCGTGTTGTAGAGGCGAGCGGGGCGCAGGTGGCGGTATTCCAGGATGTGCTTGTCAACCATGTGCATCTGGGCCTTCGTCATTCGAGTGTGGCCTCGTGTACGGCGACGCATGCCAGAGGCGATAAGGGGGATGCTGAAGTTATGTTGGAGGCACCGGCTGCGCCACCTGTAATAGGTGGATACACTGAGGCAGCCGTACTCACCCTCGGTCTTACCCTCACCCTCACCCTCACCCACGCCCTCGGCTACGAGCTTTGATACAGCTTTCTTTACAGCCTCTGTGCGGCTGAACTTGTCCGACGCGCCACCTATGCCGGGCGAGCCTCCCACCCTCCCCGCCCTTGCCGCCCGTACCTCGGTACCCGGCCTTGCATCAGCGTGCTCGGCTTCCTCCTGGGCTACTATGTCCTCTACGCGAGTAACCAGCTCGACCATGCGCCTGGCCTGCGCCAGCATCTCGGCGGGTAAGCCGTTTGGGACTGCTGCTTCTAACTCCGGCAGTGGGCGACGCTGGCGCTGCTCGATCTCGTCCAGCAACTCATCGAGCGTCTCTGCGAAGATGACCGCTCCAATTGAGTCGCCTACCTCATCTCCGCCAGCTACGTAGCCTATGTCACTCACTCCAGCCAGGGGAGCCACACCCCTTATCCAGTCTGTGGTGTCGGTCTCCTCGCCAACGTCCTCCCAGCTATCGTGGTCGAGAGTAGCGTGGGTCAGTGCCACAAGGCTGAAGGTCGTCCAACCTCCTTTAGGTGAGAGGTCGAGGGCGTGTACTATGTGAGCGTCCTCTCGGTCAAAATGATCGAGGTAGTAGACCACGGGTTGTGAGGCATACAGAGGTCCGCACTCAGACTCAGGGAATATGCAGAAGAACGACCCTTCTTCTACGTAGCCTTTGTACTTGGTAGCACGTGGGCTGGTGCGCCTGTAGTTACCTCTGCCTCTAGTGCCGGCTCCAAGACCGTCTCTAAAGCCGCTGACCTTACTGCCGTTACTGCCCTTGCCACCCTTCCCATAGGCGTGCAGCAGCCGGTCTAGGCGCTCGCGTAGTTGCGTTTCGTCCAAGTGAGTATCAACAGCAAGGGCGGGAGCCTGCGTGTTGTTCGGGCGTCCGTCGCTTGAGTTGTTATTCATGGTGTGTCGTCCTTTCCTTTCTAGGAAGGCTTGTTACCGCTTCCTTCTACACGTAAGCATAAAGAAGCGGTAACAAGCCAAGGTAGCTATTGGCTACCCGGTAGTCTCTGTGGGTAGTTGAGGCAGCCAGATGAGTGCCTGCGGCGAGGGTGTGGCGTTTATGAACAGCAACCTTCGCAAATCGGTCTCTATCTTCGAGTGCCAGATCAAGTGAGCCAGTACAGGCACAATGCGGTCGGCGGGCAGCTTTAGTGTCTGCATGAGACGGATCGCCAGCAGCCGCAACGACACTGGCCTGCCTCCCGCTGTGCTGAGTAACTCGAAGGTGGCATCCGCAACTACTCTGTCGGAATAGCAACGAGGAGCATATAGGTAGAGCGCCTGGAGGTTTGCTAGTGTGGTGCCGCAGGGCAGCGTCTGCTCTGTATGCTGGACGTACTTCCACCCGCGCGCTCGGCAGATGCGCCGGGCAGCGTCCGTGCGCCGTATGATGTCCTCGCGGTGCTGGCGGAGGGTGATAGTTACTTCGTGTATCTCGATGCTGCCGTCTAAGCGCTCCACGAGGTAATCGGGAGTGTACGTGCGCTGTTTACACTCTTGGTCCACATAGTTGAGAAGCATCGGCTGGCTGACGAACTTGAGGATCGTCTTGTCTCGCTGGAGCAGCAAAGCCAGTTTCCGTTCCTCGAAGCTCTCGAATTGCTGCGTCGTACTGTCAGTGCCCAGAGTAACCCCACGAATATTCGTCCCGGTGGAGTGCACTCGACGCACATTGTTCTTTGGGGGCTTACGCTTCAGCGCCATCGCTCGCGCCTCCTTCCCCGGCCTCATCGTTTCCCTCCGCAGTGCCCCTATCTTCGAGTAGGGGAGGAGATTGGCGGTTCCTCCATTCATCAAAGTGTTCCAACAAATCGTCGGAATTGCTCTCCAACCAGACCGGGCAAGAGCGCTGGATGACGCACCAACAACAATTACGGTTGGGAGTGGGAAGGGGAGGGCCGGTGACTATGTGCCGCACAAGCTCGCGCATGCGCTGGCGATTCGTCACTATCTGCGCCTGGTCGAAATGGGCGGTCGTTTTTTTGAGGCTATGCAGATTAACATGGCTGACTACCACGTTACGCACCAGCGGGTGGTTACGATAGCATTCCCAAGCGATGCGAAAGTAAAGATAAGCTGACAAATCGGAGGCGAGCACACCGGGGCTTGGCACTTCACCGTTCTTGCTCGTCTTGTAGTCAAGCACTTCCAACGTGCCGTCAACATGAAGCAGCAAGCAATCCACTCGACATGTCAACTCAACGAGCAAGCCACCTATTCGAGTTTTGCAAACAAGGACGCTCTCCACCCCCAGTATCATCGTGGTTGGTTGCGGCAGCAGGGCAGCATACGCGTATTTGAGCAGCCCTCTCCCAACTTTCTTTGACGCGAGTTCTTCCTCCCTACACGCAAACCCATCGCTGTGCCAGTGGCGCTCCAACACCGCGCTCAAGTAGTCATCCAGGGTCGCCTGTGTCTGCGTTTCCACCACCTCGCCTCCTGCCGTATCGACCGCCGGCGCCCCGGCTGCTTCCTTCCAGGGAGCGAAGTGGGGGGAGTTGCGAGGGTGGAATATCTCAGCCAGCGCGTCGTGCAAACTATATCCAAACGACACGTGATAGGAGACTTCCCTTTTTTGCCTCTTCGGTTCCTCTATAGAGGGTAGATCAATGCGGTCGAGGACACCACGCGGCTGACTGTATTCATGTGCGAGGCGTAGCAAGCATGCCTGTGCGACTTCAACCGACGACGGTGACAATTTCAACACTGCGTCTGAGTCCCAGTTGCGCTTGGGGCTATTTTCGTTTCTGCTTTCGGCAAACATGACTGTGTGTCTCCTCTCTAAGCGGGAGTTCAATAAGCCAAACATTTGCCGGGTTGTCTTACCACCATCACGCGCGGGACGGGGGAGCGCATGTAGCTGCGCGAGCGCGTAGCTACATGCCGCTATAGCGCGCGCTGCCATCAACCGTTCTTTTCGGCGCACTTGACTGCAACCAAGAACTGAGGTAAGATGACTGCGTATTAAGGCAATAGCGTAGCTAGCGACCCTTGTACGTCACCTGACACGTTGCAATAGCACCTGTGGAGTGGATGTGCAAAAACCCGCTTGACAGTAAACTACGCTTGCCGTAATATACGACATGGGGGTGTCGTGTACACGACATGGGGGAGGGGGCAGGCACGCTCTCCACGAGCTATCGCTTATTGATGATGTGGGACAAGCCGGCAAAGGGTAAGTCTCTTGTTTATCGTATAGGCAGCTACTCCTTCTTCGCACAGGCAAAAGCGCGGCGAGGCGTGCAGGACATCGCAAGATGCACTGCCACCGGGCTAAGCACGGAGGCAACGTACCAGGTTAACTCCGTCTGACTTATGCGCTTGTTGCCGACCTATAAGCGACGTTGCGTTTCTCGCAGCGTCGCTTCCGCTTTAATTACCCGCGCGATCCTGTAAGGCGGTTGCGCGAATAACTGCTTATATAGTGCCGCACTAGTTCTACTTTGTCAACACTCTTGCAACGAGAGTGTTGACAAAGAGTGTGGGTGAGCGTGAGAGAATGAGTGTGTGAGTATGAAAGAGCAAAGGCAGGCATCGTGGAGATTAGCACACTGGTGCTAAAAATGCAAGCGTGCAACACACGCTAATTTGGTTGTAAGCTGAAGGAGCACGAAGTGCTAGTAAGCCTGATCGAGGCGACGAGATATATCTAGGGTAACTTCGTCCGTTCTGTCCTCCGACCGTGGCGCTGCTTTGCCTACTATACGCCCAGTCCATATCTGCTAAAAGTCGTTCTTGATGACTTGAGCGCTCAAGGGATCGAGCAGCACTCGCTTGTTCTCGAAGTTGCCCACCTTGATGATGCTCCAACCAATCTGCTGTGAGGTCTGTTGAGAGGGATCGTCCGAGGTGAGGTGCATATACATGTAGCTCAACTCCTCCGCCTCGTATCCGTGCTCCCTGGCTGCCGCCATGGCCGCATCGCTATCTATGTAGTTGGCAAGGTCCAGGCCCGGTGGCGTCACACCGCTCGCCCCGAACATGTCCCGGTACATCTTGCCCGATACATCCTCCCGTTGCACCTCCCCGTCCCACACCCGATAAACTTTGATCTCCGTGTTCGCGGGTGACACCGCCCAAAAGAGCCATTGTCGAGAGGTGCCGTCGCCACCTACCATTGGCGCATCGCCGTAGTTCCACGCATAGGTGTTGTAGCCGAAAGGCCACAGGTGAGTAAAGTAACGGTCGGTGACGCGGAACAGGACCGCATCAGCGCTCCACTCTCTTATACGCTGCTCCAGGTCGTTGTCTGTGTACGCTGCTTTCGCGGTGACGTACACCGGCTTGGGTGTGGGCGTCCGAGTGGGCACCGGCCTTTGAGTGGGGATGGCCGCGCGGGTCTGCTGCTGGCTAACCGCCAGCGCGGTTGAGGTAGCATTAGTGACAGCCTGCTTGGTGGCCTGGGCCATGTCCCACAAGTAACTGGAACCTTCCACGTAGGAGATGAGCCACTTACCATCCTGCTGTCTCTGCAATGTCAGGTGGTCGGCACTCACGCTGGCCCCCGCAGGTATCCAGTCGAACAGCGAGTCCTCTGACTGGGGGCAGTTGCTCCCAGTAGTAGACGTGCAATCGTACACCACGGCCACGTCAGCTTGCGCGGTGCCTTCGGTCTCTTGTAGTGAGAGCACTCTACCATTCCCCGCCAAGATTGAGCCTTTCGAGCGCGCCTTGTCCGCGAGCCACTTGCCGGGTCCGCCGCCCATAGCCCAGAAGCTCTGTGCGTCGGGGGTGAGCAAGGCGTCAATGGCCCCCGCGTCGTTTGCTTCCCACGCTGCAATGTAGGCGTTCGCTGTGTCTGTGGGGTTGCTCCCGGCCTCTTTGGGAGCGCCGTCATTATTGCCGTTGCCCCCACCACTACTGCCTGTGCCGCCTGTG
The DNA here is from genome assembly GCA_030913985.1 of Chloroflexota bacterium. GTDB lineage: Bacteria > Chloroflexota > Chloroflexia > QHBQ01 > JADMIH01 > JADMIH01. Next base: position 46,043 of record JALZHI010000005.1, read on the forward strand.
CTACCTCCACTACTGTCTTTACCTTCATTACTGCCTCCACAAGCAGTACCTACGAGACATAGAGCGCCGAGTAGCAGTAGCGCGAGCGCAGTCGCCATGCGTGTGTGCGCATATCCATGCCTACGCTCACCAACTCCAACCCCACCCGCGGGGCGGCGTGGCGTGCCGGTCTTGCGGACGAGACTCCTCGTATGTGCTGATGTTACTGCTACTGATGCTACTTTCTTTGCTACTGACATTGTTGCCATCTTGCGCCTCCTGTATCCACCTGGTTGTTTTTCTTCTTCTCCTTCGCCTTTGTCGGCGTCTGTCGTCCATACGACAGCAGAGGGAATATTAGGCACAATGATAACATAAGTAAGTGGAAGTAGGAATAGGGTAAGCGCGAATATAGCCGCATGAATGACGCCAGTTTAGCTGCGGCAGTTGGTGCGCGCATACGGAAGCTAAGAGTGGAGCAGGGCATGTCCCAGGAGCAACTCGCGCTGCTATCAAACGTCTCTCGTGCTTATATGGGGAGCATAGAACGTGGTGAGCGCAGGCTATCGGTGAGCAGTGCGGCCAAGATCGCGGTTGCTTTACAGGTAGAGTTAAGCGCGCTCTTTCCTCCTCTCAACGTGTTGACGGGCGCAGCGCCGGACGAGGCGGTAAGCCTAGAAGTAGAGGCGCTGCGGAGAGGCCAGCTTCAGCGACTCAGGAGGCGCAAGAGGAAGGCTCGCGTGACACAACGCACTACGACGGGGCTTGTCGTGAGCACGGGAAGTACGGGGAGCGGGGGAAATGAGGGCATGAAGGGGATGATGAAGGTACCACATGAGTCGGGCATTGTCCCTGAAATCCCAGGTGGTGAGAATGTGGTCATAGAGCCTGTGCTCGATCTTGAGCGCCAGCAAGGGGAGGGGCAGGCGCTCCTCACCAGTGGAGCGGCAGCCGCGAGGCTCGGCATCTCAACTCGCACGTTAGAGCGGTGGGCCAAAAATGGGAAAATGCCAGCCGTATTCGCTGAGAATGAGCGCGGTAAGGTATATACCTTGTTCCGCACGGGTGATATAGATGAAGCGCTACATCGAGCACGGAGGAGCTAGGCAGCGGGAGAGCCGTCGGAAGTGGGGAGTGCGAGTTAGCATCTGTCGTCTGCTAGCGTTGTGTGGCGTCAGAGAGTCGGTAAGCATACAAACGACGGTCACGTGACGCGTCTCAGTCATCTACAACGTGCGTATCGGTGCCAGACCTCTCGACCAGCGCGAAAAAGGCCAGCCATTTCTGTCTGGGTAGAGAGGGTATGTGGATGTACCACTCTCCTAGGTCGGACATGTTTTCTTCCAGCCGACCTCTACTCTCCTTGATGTCCAACAGCGTAAGCAAGGGGTTACGCTCTACCATTTGCTGGATCGTAGTGCGCACCTCCCGCTCGTTGCGGTCTATGAACAAGAACAAGGCACCCGGCTTTGCGCGCTTGGCGAGCAAGTCCAACACCGCCTCGAACCCCGCCGCCGATGCTTTCAACTCTGATACCAGGTAACAAACTAAGAACAGGTCCGTGCCGCCGAAGCGCGTGGCGAAGTGCTCAAAGTCGGCGGGTGAAGTTGCGTTTAGGGCAAGGAACGACCTGCTCGTTACTACCGGCCAATGCCTGCGCTCATTGCCGTATAGTTGACGTAGCCTCTCGTCCACACCAGCTTTCAATGCGTGCCACGACTCGTCCCATTCCTTCACCAGGTCAACCAGCACGAAGTCTACGTAGGTCGTGCTCTCCGCTTCCCTTGCGCTTTCTGCATATCGCACCAGGCCCAGCAGCTCCGAGCCGGGTCCGCCGCCCAGTGCGCACACCCGCAGTTCTTCCCCAGCACGCGCTTTCTCGCGCATGAGTCGCCCGATTTGTGGGTACACGCGCATGGCGTGTTCCACCAGGCTGGCATGAATTGCCACGTTCATGTAGAGATAGGCCATGCGGCAGAACGGGTCGCCATAGTTGATGCCGGGGTCCGCGAGTTTCCAGCGTTCGGAGTTGTCCTTGATGAACGCCTCTGCCCTTGCGAAGGCTTCCTCTTTGCTCAGGCCGTACACATCACAGATGACATCACGCGTCTGGGACAATACGGACTGTAGCACCTTAAAATGTCCGATGGGCACTGGCGGCTACCTCCAATGACAGGATTGCCTTTTTGTGGACGAGGCGGCGGAGAGAATACACTCTGGCATAACAAGACTGCGTGCCATCCGTGAGTCAGCGCGCTACGTGTGCGTTGTTATGAGTCTCTAGTCGCTGGCGCTGGTGCTTATCTTCATAACTTGCTCTTGGAACTCCGCCATCTTTAGTGCCTGCTTCACTTGCATGGTAGCGACAACAGCACGCTCGTGTTCCTGGAACCTTGATAGCTGCTCCTCATCCAGCTTGCCGGACGCCGCCAATGTTGAACGCTGCTGCCACTGTAAGATAGCGTGATAGCCGATCCAGACTTCGTAGTTCTGATTGAACATTGAGGCCATTGTCGGCTGTCGCTTCATTCTCTCTACTTGCTCTTTGTACGGGCCGAACGCTGCCGAATAGTAGACGTTCAACTGCCCTTGTGTGTGCATTACGCGGTATGCTACCTTGGTTATGTCGGCACCCGGCTCAAGGTCGTCCCATACCTGGTAGAATGTGTCCGGGTCTTGGTCGGGGTCAACCCTGTCAATGTGGAATGGTGGCACCAGCCCTTTGGCCTTGTGAGTAGTCTCCTCGCGCGGAGGCAGCACCTCGTACATTATCCTCGACTCCATCTGGGAGCCATCCGGTTTGGTGAGCGTTGCGATCACTTCTCCCAGGTCACCTGGCTGCGAGTCGTCGGTCGGGCGCAGACGCCAGTTCATGCGACCGCCTTGCAGTAGCCCTACCGATGCCACCTCCAGTTTGGGCGGCTCGACACGAATTGCAAGACGCTCCTCTCTACCATACCTAAAATCGGCGTCGGTCTCGACCCTCACGAGATGGTTGTCTAGCTGGCGCACGGACATAGCTCCTCGCGGAAAGACAATCTCGAAGCTAGTAACCTCCGGGTAGGGGAGCGTAGGCAGTGGGTCGGAGGGCCTTACCGGACGCTTAGGCTTCGGTCTGGGCGGGGCGACAACGGTAGGCCCCTCACCTCCCGCTACAAGTACCTCCCCCTGCTCTCTTACCTCAAGACCAGCGTCGCGGAGCAAGCTCGTGATCTGCTTCTTAACCTCCTGACTTACTTCTGTGGCACCTTTTTTGAGCAAATTGTCAACGAGTTCGCGCTCGATGACGTACAGTTCGTCATCCCCTCGAAGCATATTGGTGAGCACTCTCGTTACCTCGGCCAGCGTTTCGCCTTCCTTGAACCCTTCTCTCGTGGAAGTAAACAGATCGCGCCGCACGTCGCTAGGTGCCAGGGATGAGTCGATATGGATGACGATGTGCTTGGCGACCAACGAGAGTTGTAGTTCGGCCAGAATCCGCCCCGTGAGTTCGCCCTGGTTCTGCCCATAGAGGGTACCAAGAATCGGGTGGCCGCGATCAACAAAGAGTTCGTTGGAGTGTGGCCGCAGCTTTACCTTATCTCCAGACTTTCGCCTGCTCAACGCCACCCAATACTCGACGCCGATGCAGGGAGGCGCGTCGCTCCTGGGGCTTACCATCTCTCGTGGGAACGAATGCCTTAGTTCCGTGCCTCGCTCCTCGGTCTCCCCTTCATCATCACCACCGCCATCCTCACTCGCGCTCTCATCATCAGTCCTCGTGGCACTCGTGCGCGCCTGCGCCGCTTGTTTCATAAGCCGGTTACGCGAGCCACTTATCAGTTCGTTCTTGTAGGCACCCGGCTGGCGCAGGTCCAAAAGACGGAAAGGTATTAGTGGATCGAACATCATGTACTGGAACATGTGCCAGAGGTTGCCGGGGCTGGACTGCAAGGTTTTCTCCAGCCCGTTCAAACGGTAGCCAAAGTGCCGCACCGCCGTCCCAACCGCAAATGGTTCTGGCTTCTTTGAGTAAGTGACCCCAGGATAAAGTTCAATAGCATCTTCCCAGCGGCAGCTAGGCACCGTCGTATTGCCCGCCTCATCTTTCACGGCCAGGTAGACATAGGCATCTTCCTTGTAGCCCTTGCCCAGTTTCATCAGACGTGCAATCGTGAAGCCCACCGTCTCCGGTGAGTTTACGTGGCGGGATATTATGAGCACGTAGTCAGAGAAACTAAGAGTAGAAGCACCACCCTGCCCCCACGCTCCCGTCAAATAGAGCTTCTTGATCTTGTTACCCTGTTGCAGTCCGAGTATAGTGTTCGGAAACTGCTCAGGCGCAATGCCGATGCCCGCATCAACAACATCAATAGTAGGGGCAACCGGCTTGTCACCGAGTGTCATAGCTACATGCACCAGCTTGTCGTAGTCGTGAACGCTGTAGCCGGTCCATGTAAAGAGGCCCATGTCTGCGCTCGTTGGAGGTCGGCCAAACCACTTCTTGGCAGCCTCCATTGGCGAGGTAGGGGGTTGCCCACCTTTCGCCATGCGCGCTTCCAGCACGGCGTCAATAGCGTTGGTGACGCGCTCGGTGAGGCTACGCCCAGCCTTGGAGGCAAGGTTGATAGTGGACATGTTCGACTCTCGGTCGCCGTAGAAATGCCAGTGGTACGGCCCGCTGCCAAACGGTTCGTCCACCGATAGCTCTGGCCGGTCGCCTATGCGCTGCAAGATGTCTCTCACGTCGCTCGATTTGGTAGTGGCGATGAGCGCCTGGAGAAGCTCATTGTGTGTTGTGATCTTCATAGATTGGGCGACTCCTTTGTCAAAATGTACAATGCGTCGATGCTATCTATAGTGACTTTTCAACCGCGAGTCAAGCGTCGAAGATACACAGGTATAGCAGATATTGCGATATAAGGTGTGTTACTGCCGGTGAGTGCTCCAATGGCGAAGCTAGCTCCACGCCTCGCCAGGTGTAGATAATATATTCTCTGGGGATTAGCGCCTCTTGTGTATCAAGAATAGCTCAAGGGACGATTGAGTCTGTCCCTTGTAGGTAGCGTACCAGCGACGTAGGGGCACTTGCCTCCACACACGGCCCGTACCGTTCGCCGTCGTGCCAAGACTGACTTCCTGGAAACCTGCGTGCTCCATTGCCTGTAGGTAGCGTGGAAGCTGAGACTCCACGTGCGTAAAAGCGATGAGCTGTACCACGAGCGCGCCGTCGGCAAGGAGTGAGTGTATACGGGTAAACGATTCCTCGATGGACTGGAAGTAGTTGTTCACTCCCGTTACACTACGACCTCCCATAGTGTAATACGAGCCGCCGTTGCCGTCCAGTTCTCCGGCTATCCAGAATGGCGCAGGCGTCTCTCTGCGTCCCATGATTTGCCAGCGGTGATACAACACATGCACCTGCGGATAGGGCGGCGACGTTACAACCAGGCTCGGCCTGTCCTGGACCTGTGCTTCCCAAAGGCTGGCCTGCAACTGGGCTGCCGGTACGTCCAGGCACACGACGGAGGGTGCTCGTTCCTGGTGCCGGGCAATACTGCTGCGCAGTTCTGCAATGCCAACATAGAAGTCTCGCAGGATGCTTGCGAACTTCGCTCTAAACTCTCGTGCCGAGGGGAAGCCTGTCGTGCAGTCGAGCGCCCACTGGCTGGCGCTAAGGAGCGCGCAACGGGCCAGATTCCTCTGTGCGGGGCTAGGTAGCGCATCTACCTCGTACAATACAAACTCCAGGGTCTTTCTTATGGGCCAGGGTATGTCCTTTTGATAACCTCTCTCAGCCCAATCCGTGTCACGGCGGGCGGGCAAGTGCAGGTTGAGGCTGGGCTGTATATCAACTAGCCACTCGTCTAGTTGGTTGCATTCTTCGACCGTAAGTACCGTAGTCTTAGCGCGAGTAATGAAACGGGCAAGCGGGCTGATGTCCGAGCCTATAGCGTGCCTACCCAGCACGAGGGCTTCTACCAGGGTGGTGCCGCTACCCATAAAGGGATCGAGCACGACAGCGCCCGGTGCGCTCAATTCCTGGATCGCCGCGCGCACGAACTTGGGCGAAAAACGGGCGGGGTACCTGTAGAAGGTATGAGTGAGACCTTGAGAGGGAGACTTGCTGAGGATAGCATCGAGGAGGGTATCCGGTAGCTCGAACGCACCTTCGTCTGCATAATGCTCGCCGGTGCCGCGCCCGACCACCTGCACCGCTTGCTCTACCGTGTTGCTCTCGTCGGTGTTGCGCTCTATGACGCGATGCTCGACCCTGCTGTGCTCTACGGCTCCATGCTCTACGCCTCTATGCTCGACGGTGTCTAGCTGCTCGTGAGCCATCTGGTTCACTCCTGGCTGAAACTAGAGCCTTCTATAGCTCCTCGTCACAACGACCAACGTCAAGCGCCGACGCGCGACTGGCCCGGCGCTACCGGGCTATGTCTTTTTGTGGCTTCCTCCGTGCTCAAAAGTAGCACGTCGGGGCCATTGTAGCAGAGGTTTTCCCTTATGTCAATAGGTCAAGTTCAATAAATAAACAATCACCTGGCTAAAAGGACCGCATTTCGAGTCCTATTTATCGTAAACTATTTAGATGATGCAAAAACACAGCTGCAGCGTAGTTCGCGTTGAGGCTGTATGCCGTCGTTGGGTTATTAGTTGGTGCCACGCCCTGGCAGCAGGAGCGGCTACCTCGGAGTAAGGTAGTCGTTGGTAAGTTGGGTGGGGCAGCGTGCGTCTTGCGTCTTACCCTTTGTCGTCGCAGACGGCCAACGAACACGAGCTAGTGCTGATTAGTAGACGAATTAGAGCTACCGACCTTTTATGAGCCATGTGCCGGTCTCGTGCGTCTGGTGCCTGGGTCGCGGGCTGGCCTGGGTAAAAGGTACATGTATAGTCTCGGACTCCCTTGTAGCCCTTTGTTATGTTGTAGCCCTCACATGTACAATATGACTGGCCTCTCATGGTTGAAATGGTTGGACACGAGATTGTGGCTTACGGATAGGCGACCACAGAAGGACACCAAGTTGGTCCATGACACGGACAACGTCAACCGAAATGAAGGTGGCAGGTCGGCCCTAGCTGGCTACCTGTTCCAGATACTTGGCACCTATGGTGTCGCCGTGCAAGTATTTGCTGAGGTGAGGGATGCTGCCGACGATCCCGACATAACTGCTGTAGTGGCCGTTGAAGGTCGAAACTACGTCTTACACGAACCTTTCGGCCAGGATGTCGGCATCATCAGGCAAGACGCACAAGGCAACCAACGGTGCAGCCTGTTGCAATTCAAGTATTCTAAACAGCACCCGCCTGAGAGTATCAGCCCATCAGACCTAGAGAAGATAGCCGCCACATTGGAGAATAGCAAGAGATGGGCAGAGGGCGAAGGAAAGGCTGTTAGTGAATATCTGCTCGTGACCAACCGGGCACTTAGCGACCCCGCACAGCTTCTGAAGGACACCGCCAATAGCCCGGACCCACTCACTTATACGACTACGACGCGAGGCGGCACTCAAAGCCACACTGTCTCAGACGCGCATAAGGCCGTTATCCATGCTCTCAAGATCAAGCCTATAGAGAATCTAAATGTGTGGTCGCAGCAGCTCCAAGAGTTCGCTGAGACGTATGGAGTGCCAGAGACGGAGATTGAGAGAGGTATTAATACATTAATCGGGAACCTTGTAGATAGGACAGTCCAATTTGGTTCCGCGGTGGCTGTGACTAAGGAGGATATAGTTGCGGCATTCACCAGGCAGCGAGAAGCCCGACCCATCACGACGCAACGAGTGGCGGAATTGGCTATTCGTGACTTAGAGCATCAGGGTCTCTTACTGCATTTACATCGTGAGTTGGTCCGCCGTGAGGTGATGAGGGAATTAGCAGAGATGGCTGAGAGTCGCGCTCTTATCGTGCTAGAAGGTTCGGGTGGTTGCGGTAAGACGGCTACAATGTGGCACCATGCAAAGGAATTGACGCGCGCGGTACAAGAGGGAGGAGGAACTATTGGAGCTATAAAGGTTGCACGGGGCATTAGTCGAAACTGGATAACGGAGTTGATATGCGAGTGGGGAGCCGTTTCTGCTACGCATGAATGGCGCAAGTTCCTATTGCAGTCATCGCTGGACAGGTTCAGAATAGCCAACAAGCATGTACAACCACCGTTGCTATTCTTGGGCGTAGACGGATTAGATGAAGGAGTAGAGGACGACAACAAACTGGCTGTTGAGGATGCAGTCAGGTGGTTTACCGCAGAGGACGAAAGAGCACGAACGGGGAATGGTCCGCCGCTGGCTACACTTGTTATTACGTGCAGAGACTTATCTCACCTCGTCAGGAATTGGCCGCAACTGGGGTTGGAAGCAACTGGTAAAGAAGGTAGTTTCAGTATCGTGGCTGAGAGGCTACCGCCGCCAGCACTCATATCGGTTACGGACTTCTCGCCAGCGGAATTGTTGGGAGCCGCCCAGGAAGTTCTGCCCCTAACTCTTTTTGGGATGCTAACTAAGGCTGCGGAACTTGCTACCGGACGCACAGAAGTTTCGGTTGGCACACCGCTTATCAGAACCCTTAGTGACAGGGAAAACATGGCACCATCGGCGGACGAGGGTGCCTATAATGCGTTGTTACATCCTGTTATGTGGCAGGCTCTGCTGAGGTTAGACGACCCGGACAAGGAACTGGCACTTCGAGGCGACGAGCAGGGCTTGCATAGATTGGCATGCGCATATGTCACGTGGTTCTGTGTAAAGGCGCAGATGCGCCTTTACGAGTTGGATGAGGCTGAAATCCGTGAGGTGCTGAGGGCGGTGGCAGTTCGTAGTGGTGCTGATAGGGCCGTGCTACTAGACTACGATTCGGACTGGAAAGCCCCAGCGTGCGGCACTCACGCTGTCAGCGAACGGCAGGCAAAAAAACTCTACAACGAGGCCCAGTCCGGCGGCCTCATTATGAGGGACCGTCCCCTCAAGTGGTATTGGCGTCACTCTTTCGTGCGGGACTATCTCGCATCGGCGCAGCCGGGTGACTACTGCTGAGGGTCTAAACTAGATGAACGACATGCAGCAAGCACATACAAAGGATACACAGCAATGGCCGAGGTAGCTGATATGTCTAACATGTCTAATATGTCTGATGAAGCTGGACGACGAAACTATATAAAGGCGTTACGCGAGCAGGTCAAAAAGAAGGCCGACCTACCCACTCTTGTAAGTAGGCTCGCAGAGTTAGACACGCTGCTAGCTTCTATGGATGCGCCTGCCGAAGGGGAAGCTACCTCACGCGAGCTTAAAGAAGTTTACAGCTTGATAGACGGCGTGTTTGACGCAATGATGGAGTTGACTGAGAAAGACGCCAGCCGAGGAGCGCAGCTTATCCTGGAGTATCTGCTGCCTCATATCGAGAGCGCGGATACCTTGCCCAACACTCGCACGCTTGGCTCGTACCATCGAGATACGCTCACTAAGTGGCTCAACCAGTACCAACCTGGTGACATGGCAGAAGTGCGCTCGACAGTGTTGGACCGCTTAGTAGCTGACCTTAGAAGCGCAGATCACTGGCCCAAGAGTATATGTTGGACGATAGCAAAGATTGGCTTTCGCCGCCAAGACGTAGCTAACACTGTATTAGGCGTGTGCGCAGAGTACGACGACGAGACTGGGGATGTTGCTCTGCAAACGCTCGCAACTTTGGGAGTACCACCAGGGAAGCGGCAAGTCCTGCTACGCGAGTTGCATCAAAGAATAGTAAAGCGTTACAACTGGCCGCTCGTATCTGCCCTGGCCCAGTTAGCCGACCCCGCAACCACTGACGTTATCGGCTCGTACCTCGATAGACTGGATAGTGTACCCGAAGGGGGCCGTCTGTTCCTCTGGGAAATGACCCGCATCCTGAGTAGCATTGCTGATGAGCACTACGAAGACTCAGAGGTACAGGAGCGCACATGGCAGCTAGTGGTGGACCTCTTTAGAGTGAAGCCGGAGATAACTTCCATCGACCCACACCTGGGAAGCGGCATCGCGCCGTACTGCGACAGCGCACGTGCTGTGAAGGACTTGTTTAGGTGGCTAGGTGAAGATAGTAGCATCGAGGGCGCTCACCCACTCTACTTGCTGCAACAACGCCTTGCCGATTGCTTCAGACCGCACCAACTTGAAGGGTGGCGACAGGTTGCGGGGGAAGAAGCAGCATTCTCGTACTTGCGCGAGATGGCCTGCATCGACACCAAACAGGAGGTGCTCGCTGCAACTTCCGAGTCACTCTACAAAGAATCGGCATGGGGCACACTCCTACGTGCGGGCCACGCACCCGCGCTCCTCTTGTTCGATCAAGCTGTGGGGAGGGAGAGCAGCAGGTATGTGAGCAAGAGAATATGTGAGATGCTGGCCTGCTTTCGACTGGACCCCTTACCTCCGCTCGTGCGCGAACTGATAACCGAGCATGTCGAGGGCTACTCAGAGGACCGCTCAACAAACGCGGACCTTGTCATCAGGATGGCTGCTATCGAAATAGCTCGTAGCACTGCAACAGAAGAAGCATTCGATGTGCTACTAAACTTCGGACTAACTTACAGAGGCGATGTACTCCTAGACTCGATAGATGCGCTATCTGACGTGGCGGCTGCCCTGTACAAGGCAGGCGATCCGACCGTAATCACTAAGTTATTGGATACGCTCTCACCCAGTAACGAAACGAGGCACCGTATCGTGGCTGCCAGTGCTTTCGAGGAATTAGCAAGGCGAGACGAATTACCTGTTGACGTGGCGGCGCGCCTTCAGCCGTTAGTCTTGGAGGCAGACCGGGATGAACTTGAACGCAGCATACTGGTGGCCGTGCTGTCTGTGTCGTTGGGACTGAGCCTTCATACAGAGGTACTTGCTGCCTTGAGGCTCTGGGCGGCAACCAATAGCGAAAGGCTGGGCCTGCACTCTCTTGAGGCACTGGCGTATCATGGCTATCTGATTGAAGAACCCGACCTCTTGGTGCGTCGGCTGGGGCTGCGTTCGATACCTCGTAAGTCCAGGAAGGTGCGCATAACTCAAGAAGATCGAGGAACAATGGTCTGGGACATAGACCCCAAACGGTCGAGAATGGAGGAGGCCGGGACCATAATCGGCATACTATACCTTATGCACCCAGAGCAGTTTACCCAGGCTGTCGCATCTTTGCTGCGCACGGAGGATCACTGGGGTGTGGCGGTGCCGTTGATGCGTGTATTGCGTAATGGGGAGGCGCTGCTGGCTACGATTGGTAGGCGATTCGTACTCAAGAGGGAGATAGTCTCGGCGCTTGTGTATAGAGCGCGGCGGCAACAGACGAGGGTCAGTGCGGAGAAGGTGGCCTTTCACACGTTGGCAAGTCTGGCACCGGAGCAACTCGTCAGGCAAAGCTGGAATAGATTATGGTACAAGTGGCTGCCTACTGCCCGGACAACCTTAGCTGAGGCGCTGGGTGATGCTCAGTACACCGGAGCGGCTGCGGCAGAGCACGCCTGGCGTGCTAGAGCACTCCTCCTATTGCTTACTAGAGACGACCAGTACGCTGTACGTCGTGAGGCGTATCGCAGCCTGTTGCGGCAGGCTCCCCGTATGCTGGAGGCATTGTGCCGTGCCTGGGCAGGGGCACCTAACACAGAGTTACGTTTCCGCGCAGCCGAGATGTATGAGTGGCTACCTCCCCCACTGTCAGGAACGGCTGCCGGCCACCCAGAGGGTAATTTCCAGCTCCATTCGGGAGGTACATTTACGGAGCTATGGGAACCATTAGCTATTGACCCGGAGCCAACGGTGCGTAAAGCCGCCGAGCGCGCGCAGCTAAGTCGTCGCAAGCGCCTGTGGGCGGAGGCTTACATGGAACGGGTACTCGACGCTAAGGGTGGCACAAATGAGGACGTGCTGGGGGCGTGGGCCTATGGGGAAGCGCTCGTTGAGATAGGCGATGATGCTACTGTGGAAGCTCTCGGCACTTTAGCTAATAACTTTGACGTACCGCCGAACGTGCGGTATTGGGCAGAAAAGAGTGCAAAGAAACTAGAGGATAAATGGCGCAAGGTGGTCCAGAAATGGCCGGAGGCGGTACGCACCTGGGAAGGAGCCTTAGAATTGCATCGAGGCCATCTGCTGCTGGGGGGCAATGGAAGGGTGCCGGTGGAATGCACGTTATGGCACGAGGGTGCAGTTGAGAGGAGTGGAAGGGGCCAAGCTGTTTGGGGAGGCACGGCACTGGCGGAGGAAAGCCTCCCCCTCGAAGTCGCAACCGAACTAGGTTTGGAGCTGGAAAACGGCAGGCGTGGCCGCATGTCTGTCTCATATGTGAACGCTACTCAGGGCCTTGTTGTGTTCAACGGCTTGGGTGCTTATCCAAGAGAAGGTGGTAGGTACGACCTTACCTAATTCTACTTCAACTGTCGGCTAGAGGCTGTCAACTAGAGGTGGGCTACACTCTCCGCTCCGCCCACTTGGTGCTCCACTAGCTGACGCTCTTGGTCCGAGAGGCCGTAGAGGTCGCAGACCAGATGCTCCAGTCGGCGGTCGGCGGCGGCTATGTCACGCTGCCTGAGGGTCTTTGCATCAGGCGGCCGCTCTGCCTCCAGCCGCTTGTATGAGGCGGCGATCTCCCTTGCGAGGGCTACCACCTGAGCGTGCGTCTCCCGGTCATGGACATTGTTGAGGTCGAGCCGTGGGAGGGGCAGTTGCACCAGGTACTGCTTGTTGGCCGCGAAATACCCACCGTGGAAGGAGGTGCTTACCTGCCGCATGTACCAGTCGAGCACCTTGCTGTTCAACAGGGCGGCGGTATAATCGAGCGTGCCAAAGCCGGGGTCTACTGTGATGCCGAAGCCTCCTGTAGTGACATTCACGAAGTAGTTGTCGCTCTCGTCGTAGAACGCCGACAGCCGCCTCACCATGTACGGCACCATGAGTTTGGGCTGCTCCCACAAATCGAGGTTCTTCGGGTACAGTTGATACCAGCCAGTGAGCGCGAACCTGCCGTGCTCCCTCTCCGTCAGCAACTCTCTGTTCGCCTCTAAATAGGCCCAGGTCTTTGGGTACTCGTGTCGTAGCTCCGCCTCCGGTATTAGCTGCATCCGTGCCTTTCCATTCCCCTGCGAAGGGGCGGCCTTGTATGGAAAGAGCACCAATGCGGTAGGGGTGGCCCAATACCGGCCAATGCTGCCACTTCTGATGACAGGTTTCAGCAAGGGCGACTCAAGCTCCACATCACGCCCCAGCGCCTTTGAGTGGACGCGGGTGAGCGGACCCTCCGCTTTCACCGAGTCCTTGAACAGGAACACGGTATCGGCGCTCGTCTGCAAGCCCACGAATATGCTGGCTACCTGTCCCAGTTTGGTCGGCATGCTACTCAGCCGCTCGAACAGTGCGGAGCTACCGCCTACCGTGAAGTTCCACTCCGCCCCACTCAGTTGGTCTGCCGGTACCACACCTGAGTGCGCGTACTGAGCGCGCCCGGTAGCTTCCCAGGTGCTCAGGTCGCCAACCTTGCTGAAGCGCACTTGCGCCGTCGGGCGCTTGTGGAGAAACAGGAGTGCCGTGTACGTGGTGGCTCCCGTGAACACCTGCTGGTCCCCGAAGTGGACCACCTCGTACAGGTGCTTGCCCTCCGAGATCAGCTTGCGTAGCGGCTCCCCATAGTAGGCGTTGAAGAACTTATGCGGCAGTATGTAGCCGAGCCGACCGTAAGAGTTGAGCACTCTCAATCCCAACTCCACGAACAGGGCGTACTTGTCGTAATTGCCCTTGCCCGCCGATTGGAACGCCTGCTTGTACATGTCCACTTCATAGGCCGCCCACTCCTTCATGCCCTGGATGCGTATGCACGGCGGGTTCCCTACCACGTCGAAGCCCCCGGCACTCATTACCTCCGCGAACTCGTCCGCCCAAGCCATTAGATTGACCCTCGAGCGCTCGTCGTCCGGGAGGAACCTCAGCATCGGATAGTCAGGACCGATGAGGGAGTTGCCGCACTTGATGTTCTTGTCGAGATCGGGCAGCGCTCGCTCGTGTGCGAACCGTAGCTGCATCGCCAGCCCCTCGTCCGTGGCCCCCTCCAGCACCACCAGTAAGAGAGAGAGCTTTGCTACCTCTACGGCATGAGGGTCTACGTCCACGCCGTAGATGTTGTTTAGCAGGTGCGCTTGCGCTCCCTTGTCGTGAGCTGCCAGTCGCCGTACACGTCCTGGTACAGCTCCCCCTTGTGCTTGCGCACGCCCTCCGCTAAGTACCACCTGCGGTGCCACTCCAGGATGTGCCTGTAAGCGCCCACGAGGAAGGAGCCTGAGCCGCAGGCCCGGTCGAGCACTCGCAACCTAGAGATTTCTTTGGGAGTCTTCCCTTCCAGGACGCCGCCCACCGTCTGCGCCACGATGTGCTCGACTATGAATTGGGGCGTGTAGTACACCCCACCGGCCTTGCGCACCTCCGGCTTGTCTGTCAGCCGCACCTTCCTGTCCGCGTCAACCTCGATGGCCTAGCCGAGGAACTGCTCGTAGACTTGTCCCATGATCTCCACTGGGATCATGCCGAACTCGTATGGGTAGGGGTAGTACAAGTGCTCTACGATCTCGCGGAGGGGCTTGTCGTCAATCGTCAGCCCAAGCGTGAGGTCGTCCTCCGGGGAGAGACGCCCCCGCTCCTTATTAAAGTGGAACAGCCCGGAGTTGTACCTGTCGTCAGCATCTCTAAACAGATTGCACAGCCGTGCGTAAGGGTCGCTCTGCTCGACCAGCACCTGAAGCTGCAAGTATGGCTCGATGCCCCGGTCCTCAGCCACCCTCAAGAACAAAAGGCGGTCGAACGTCATCTGCACGGCGTAGTTGAGGGCGGGCGCGGAGAGGGTGGGTTTGCGCTGGGCGATGTTCTTAGCGAGGAGGAGCCGCCAGGACTGCATCTCGGCCAGGAACGCCTGGTTCACGGTCTTGGTCCCCTTGCTCTTGCCCTTGCCGGCACCCGCCCCCAATGCTTCTACGTACTTTTCAAGAGCGCCGTCGAGCACAGCATCCCTGGAGAACAGGCCGTAGAGCCGGTCCCACTGCGCCTCGTAGTGATGATAAGGCACGTAGAACTGGAGGGCAACGTCCGCGTTGTCGTCGGCGCGTGGCTCGCAGCGGCAGTCGTACACGCAGAACTCCTGAAAGTCGGTCACAACACTCAGGGGTAGCCTGGCGGACCAGCCATAGCGTCGAAGCTGGCGGGCGGGTTTGGGATCCGCTCTCAGTCTGGAGGTCGGACGCTTTGCCTCCACAAAGAACTTGCGCTTGCCTCCCAGCCTGAAGGCGTAGTCGGGCATCTTTAGCCGCTCGTCGTCGGGTACATGGTCTTTCTCGTCTGCCTCCTCTGTCACGTCTCCCTCGTCCGTAGCACCTGACTGTGTGCGTTTCTTGTTAGCGGGCACTCGCAACTTGTTCTGGCGACCGCGCAGCTTATCTTCGTGGATCACTTCCTTGTAGTCGGCGGGGTTGCCCCTGGTGTTCTCAACGTCCCAGCCGAAGGCCGCGAACATGGGGTCCAGGAACTCACGGCGTACAGCAGTCTCACCGAGCGACTTGAAGGAGGGTGTGCCTTCGGAGGGGAAGCGGTCTACCAGTTCACGAACTACAGCGGGAGCCGACATGATGTGCTAGCCTCCTCGATAATGCGTGTAAGTGTCTGAAAAATCGCGCGCGGAATAAAGCTTGTTACATAGGCGAGCCAGAAAGGGTCAGGAAAGCGGTCGGTCCTCGGCATCGGGCTATCGTGCTGTCGGAGATGCGACACGCAAAGGAAGCCCATTGTACGGCACCACACGCTCAGAGTCAATAGGTGTAGATGATTACTTCTTGACTAACATGGATTATGTGCGGCAAAATCACAGTCCAAAAGTGACAGGACTGTGACGAGCCGTAGGTTACAATACAGCCAGTTTGACCAAGCACAATACACTGACGGAGGATATGAAACACTATGAGCAACAATATAGACAAGGGCAACAACAGTAGCGCTAGTTCCCACGGACGAGACGATGAGGAAGGCACATCGTTTCCGCCGAACGTACCACCGACAGCCAGTATGAGTGTTGACCGGCGCAAAGCTGCGCTGTCTCGTGCTGAGAGGATACTATTTGCCAATGGCTTCACGAGCAGAGAGAAGCTCCTGGAGGCGAGCCGTGAAGAATTGTTAGCTGTGCCGGGCATGGGCGAAAAGCTGCTGGATCACATTTTAGAGGAGGCACACACAATGAGCCGCGATGAATGGGAACAGGCCGTCTATAACATGACCTGGGACAAGAGCGGCGTGGGGGCACCGCGCACGCAGCCTCCATTGGAGCCGCTCGGTAACTTCTCCGGCCTGGACCGCGACATCTTTAACACCTACCTCGATCACATCAAGAGGCGTAGTGGCGCGCAACGCAGAGGGCGCTATGCCACCTTCGACGCGTTAGCTGCCGACTACAGGCTTGTGGTCGATAGGGTGAGGGAGCGCGCCAGGACATTGGAAAGGAAGATGGAGCACCTTCGGAAAGTATACCAAGCCGGAGAGCTACAGGAGCCGGGCCAGCGAGCTTTGGTGGAGGAGTACGCAGACGAGTACGCTGGCTAGCCAGTCCACTCCCTTGCCGATGGATAGTAGAGGCAAGGGTACAGCAAGGGTATGGCCTCAGCACTCAAAGTGAGGCCCACCAGCAATCCCGCCCGCGGGCCTCAAACAGCACTTCTAGGAAGTCTGGCATCCAGTCCTCCCATCTATAGTGTAGCTTAAGTGTAGCTTACCAGCTTCACGGCCAAGCAAGTCGCAGAGGGTAAGCAACTTGAGCACGAGTAGGTGAGTAGGAACGCGGGACCAATAGGGCGCGGGGACGGCAATCAGTCTCTCATGAGGCAAAGAGGCGTGTTGCTCGAATCAGGCTATGATAGCTGTCCTGTTGGCGGGTCGCTATAAACGAAAACGGAGTACGCTTCGTAAGAGGTGAGCAACCAGAGTGCGTGGGCGTGCCCCCGAGGGACGAGGGGCCAAAAGGCTCCATGGTAGGATGGACCGACGCGACCGCGAACGAGCGTGCGGAGAATAACCACGATCGGTGGTTTGACAAACGGGGGACGTTACAATATAACACAATTATTCATACTACGACACAAGTTCTTATAAAAAAGTTGAAAACGAGGGGATTATTAATGGTAAGGAAATCCTATTCTAATTTAGATTCATCGGGTCCCCATGGGAGCAGCTTAGCCTCCGGCTTTCTAAGAAGCGCAGGCATGTATCCCGACCAAGCCGCGCTGATCCACGATGGCCAGGCATGGTCTTATGCAGAGGTACTTGAAGAGGCACGTCGATGGGCCACTCGGTTGCGTGAGTGCCAGAATTCACAGCCCGTACAGGCCGTGGGCATCTTTGTCCACACTGGCGCAGCCGAACATATAGGAAAGATAGCCGCCCTGCTGGCGGGCATCACATTCGTTCCATTGAGCCCAAAGTTCCCCACTCAACGCTTGGCTGAAATGATTACTCAAGCCGCTGTCACGGTTATTGTCGTTGACAACGAAGCGGCGAAAGACTTGGGCGGCATCTTTGATCTCCTAGAAGAGAAGCCTATTGTGCTTCTTCCCGAGGGGTTGGGTAAGCCACTTCGCAAGAGAATCGCAGCACCCGTTTTCGACGCAGTCGATCTCACTCAGGTGCCTCCGCTTCCGTTAGACGCAATCGCAATACCGAAGGGCAATGAAATTGCATATATCATGTTCACATCAGGTAGCACCGGGAGCCCGAAGGGCGTGCCAATATCCCATGCCAATGTGAGAGCTTACATAAATTCTGGTATACGCCGATACGATTTCGGCCCCGACGACGTCTTCGCACTCACTTTCGATTCCACTTTCGATCTCTCACTATTTGGCCCATTTATGGCATGGGAGAGCGGTGCCTGCGCAATCACTATGCGACCACAGGATATCTCCAACCCTGTGAATTTCATCAACGAGAATGGAGTGAGCGTATGGCTCTCAGTACCCTCTGTCGCCAAGCCTTTATTAAATGGCACTGCTTTGAAGCCAAGCAGCCTACCGAGTCTGCGATACAGCCTATTTTGCGGCGAAGCACTTCCTGAACACGTCGCCTCGGCTTGGCAGCAAGCTGCACATAACTCAGTCGTAGTAAACATGTATGGCCCCACCGAGGCTACAATTTCAGTTTCTGAATATGTCTGGAACCCCGATACGTCACCTAAGCAATGTGTGAACGGTCTAGTTCCAATCGGCCACGTTTATGCGGGTCACCATGCCGTTATCGTGGATGAAGCGGGACTCGACGTCGCCAAAGGAAACAGGGGAGAGCTGTGTATTGCAGGACCCCAGGTCTTCTCTGGCTATCTCAATGATGGCGACCAAAGTAGTCATTGTTTCTTGCATAGAACGGAGCTTGGCGAAAGCAGGAGATACTATAAGACTGGCGACATTTGTGAAGCTCTTGATGACGGGACGCTAGTTTACATTGGTCGCAGTGACCATCAGGTGAAGATCAGTGGCTACCGAGTTGAGTTGGGCGATATCGAGGCCACGCTAAGGAAATTGGGTGCCGCTGATGCCGTCGCAGTGCCCTGGCCGCCAAGCGAACCGAAAACCATTTTGGCCGCAGTAACTGGCACCTCCATACAAAAGGAGGCAGTGGCGGGCGTTCTGCCGCCTTACATGGTCCCGCAAAAGATCGTGTATTTCGATGAGATGCCGCTAAATGCAAATCGCAAAATGGACCGCAAGAGGATAGCCGAACAGTTGGCGGAATCTCCGCACCCTACCCAAGTCACCTCCCCGACATTATCCTTGGATGATGTGAAGACGCTAGTTGCAGAGGCTCTGGGCGAGGAGCCCAGAGACATATCCGATGATTCGCACTTGCACGAGCCCAGCAGCTGGGACTCCCTTGGTCATATCAGTGTTGTGGCGGCCCTCGAAGCTCGGCTGGGTACACAGATTGGTCCTGAACATGACCATGAGCTGCGCTCAGTCCAAGGCATCATGGATTTTGTGCAGGGACGTGCCAGCGCGAGACAGGTGAATCGAAGTCTTCGGGGCACACTTGTTACAGAGACTTCCATAGCCAATTGCGATGTGGGCAATGGCTTGCTCTCTTATTGCGGGTACAACCTGACTGATTTGCTTAGCGGTAATGCAACCTTTGAGTGGGTGTCATACCTCCTTTTGAATCACGAACTACCATCGGATAGCGCTGAAGCACTAACCTTTCAACGGCAACTAGCCCAGCGGAGAGAAGTGTCACCGATGGCTATAGAGGCTCTTCATATCTGTGCGCGTGCAGGCGCCCACCCTTTGGCAGCCCTCGCGACTGCGATCTCGGTGCTGAACGCCGAGATATCTGGGGTTCGGAAAGGTCTATACCTACAGTCCCATGAGGAGGCCGTAGAGGCCGGAATGGACCTTATCGCACAACTTCCTACGCTACTCAGTTCCTACCACATGCTTCGGCTGGGAAGGAAGCCCATAGCGCCTGACCAGGAGCTCACCCACGTAGAGAACATCTTACACATGTTCGATCTTCCTGTGAATAGGCGAAACATTGAGGCCATAACTAAGGATTTCATAATCCACGCAGAGAATGGCACCACGGCATCGACGTATGCGTGTTTGGTGGCGAACAGCGCTCATACGACCGTTCATGCAGCGGTGGCCACCGCTGCTAATGTATTTTCGGGTGCGCGTCATGGATACGCCTCAGAAACCGCCTATGGGCAGTTGGCAACAATGGAGGGGCCGGAAGCTGTCAAGGCCTACGTTGAACGTCGTCTGCATAACGGTGAACTGGTCGACGGTATTGGACACGCGATCTACGGGAGAAGTGGCGATCCGCGCCTTGCGCCATACCGCGACATCGCAACACAGGTTGCGCTAGATGAAGGCAACATTCTGGGATTGGAAAAGGCTAATGCAATGTACGACGCTGCCCGTTCAATTCAGAACGGTGCCCACCCAAACTACGATCTCTTCGCGGGACTCCTTTATGAGTCGCTCGGATTGCCCGTTGACTTGTCCGCACCAATGCATGTCTGCTACCGAATAGTTGGATGGATCGCACATATCCTTGAAGAGCGGATAACCGGGCAACCCCTAGTGCGACCTGATGCTCGTTACATCGGCTACGGCCCCCGACCATTTGTTCCTCCATCTGGTATGGCGACATGAAATAAAAGGAGAAACCTGCATGTGTGGTTCACTAGTGTCCGTTCACGATGAATGGAGCCCCCTTGAGGAGGTAATAGTAGGCACCGCCTTAGGAGCCCGTGTTCCCAGCTCAGATAGAGGCCAACATTCGATTCGGTGTAAGGACCTATCAGCCATTCCTGTAGGCCCTTTTGATCCTAAATGCATAGAAGAGGCAGAAGAGGATATTGCTGGTTTGACGGCATTGCTGGAGTCGCAAGGTGTCAAGGTCCGTCGGCCCGCCGTAATTGATCACTCGAGAGAATTTGCTACCCCAGACTGGAGGAGCGACGGGATGCACAATTTTTGTCCACGAGATACGCTGTTGGCTGTGGGAAGAACCATTATTGAAACGCCCATGTCACTCCGCTCGCGGCAGTATGAGACGTTGGCTTATCGGCCCATACTTAAGGAGTACATGGAGAGCGGTGCGAGATGGATCTCGGCACCTAAGCCAGAGTTGAAAGAATCCGGTTATAACAGGTTAGACCGATCACGACTCGCCGTTCTTGAAGAAGAACCAGTGTTCGACGCTGCCAATTGTCTGCGCATCGGCAGTGACATCCTTTACCTTGTGTCTGATTCCGGCAATCTCAGCGGCGCCAAATGGCTTCAGACTACCCTTGGGGAGAAGTACCACGTCCATCCCTGTGAGAATATTTACAAGTCGACTCATATTGACACGACAATCACAGTACTGCGTCCCGGCCTCTTGCTCGTAAATCCTACGCGCGTGAGTGAGAGGACCATTCCACATGTGTTACGTAATTGGGAGATTCTCCGAGCCCCCGAGCCGGTAGATACAGGTTTCGTGGGGTACCCTTTCAGTTCGCCTTGGATAAGCATGAATCTCCTTAGCATTTCTCCGGACTTGGTTGTAGTTGAAAAGTCTCAAACTGATCTTATCCGCATGCTTGAGAAGAGGGGAATTAGTTGTGCTGCTCTTCCCTGGCGGCAGGGTCGATCTCTTGGAGGTGGCTTTCACTGCGCAACGTTAGACGTGCGAAGAAGGGGTACATTGGAGAGTTACACCTCATGAGGTCGCACTCGCACTAGCTACTTCGACCTGGAATGGTCGGGGCTGCTTAGCTCATCGGCTTTGGGCTTGATCCGCTGACGTGACCCCAACCTTGATCCAAGGATTATGTCAGTCCGGTTGGTTGTGACCAAGCCCCAGATCTCGGACACCGGGGATGTTAGCCCGCTGGCTTCCGAATTTGCCATTGCCGCTGCCACCGGCCTTTTGTGGGCTCCAGCCGATTGAGCGCCACAGGCGTCCGACGTGGTCAGGATGGTATTGAACCCCAACTCTCGCCGGATCACTTCGGCAACCAGCGCTTCGGTCCAAAAGTCACCACGGAAGTCAAAGGCTTCAGCTCCACGAGCCAGAAACTAGCACGGCCACGGTATGCCGGCAGGTCAAGTAGCCAAATACCTGCTCAAGCGTCTTAGCATATAGCCTCTCGCCCCCTACATCTGCTACTATCGTCGCTGCCTCCAGCGAAAAACTTGCCGACTTAGGTGCAAATGAGGCCATCGCTGCAAATGCATGTCGGCTGATGTCATCGGGTGGGGCTTCAACGCTCAGGCCGATGATCTCCTCTAATGTGCGCTGTTGCTCTCGGTCCTTGAGACTCAATCTGACTTGAATGTTCCGCAATGCTTCGAGAGCAGCGGGCACGTCAGTCGCAAAGGTTACGCGCTCGGCTATGTACGCTCCCATCAGTTGCAGGGACAAAGGCAGCCCACCCGTGACTAGAGCCAGCGGCCTGAGCGCCTCTCGTGGCACGGTCGGTTGACCCACAGCAGCATCTGGGGGAGGTACGCTGCTAGAGTCAGATACAAAGCCTGAGTTGTCCTGCCCGACCTCGGCAACGAGGTAGGCTAGCAGGTCCACTGAGTCTTTCTCAGACAACTCCTCCAGCACCATAATGCTGTCAGGGCCAGCAAAGGCACGGGCTATGTCGGTATTGCGTGTGGTAATTAGCTGCGCGCAGCCTGGAGCAATCACTTGGCGGAGAACGTCGAGATGCGCTTGCTCCCACACATCATCTATTACCATCAGCAAAGGTCGTCCAGCGAGAGCCCTCTGCAC